>JAJXZI010000184.1 GCA_021780115.1 bacterium
GGTCGGCTGCGCTTTGTCGGGCGAGCGTTTGCCGGGCAAACGGTCGGATTGAAGACGGTAGGGGCGCATCAGTGGGAAGTGTTTCTGGGACGACAACTCATCGGCCACTTGCACACGCACGATGCGGGCGGTCTGAGAGCGTGTTTTGGAAAGGGCAAAACACGCGCTGAGGATGTACGTCAACGATACCAGCGTCTATCCCGGATGGTGGTTCGGAAATTGCCCCAATTGGGACGCTCACGCACCAGGCAACATCGTGGGTTAGCACCTCATCATCCAGGATCTGTTGTGCCGCCCAGTCGCTCCGGTTCCGGGCCGTGATAACAAGCCCGTGCTTACCTGCCCGAGCTTTGCCCGGCTGCTGTCGACGAACGGGCTATCTTACGCCTACAATTGCGGCGGTGTTGCGACTTTGTTCGGGTCTGACCGGACAAGGAGAGATCAGTTTGGGCTGGCAGGAGAAATGGTTTCGTTTCCGGTCAGGACGGCAGCCGACGTGCGACCGGTTCGAGAATCGCAAGTGATCAGGCCGTCACAGATGATTGCTCTCGGCGATACTGCTGGGCTGGTTGACGTTCGGCCTGCCTCGGAATGGAACCCAGCTGGAAACGGGGGGCCGTACGATCCCAACCCCATCTGGGCAGGGATGCCTGACCTTTCGTTTGGTACAGGAACAGGCCAATCGATTTATAATGAAGATTCGGCGAGTTACCCCATCTCTACAGAACTAAGTGGAACATCGCCTTCTGTGATGGGCACGTGGAGGGGTTCAAGCCGCCGCAACCGTTCGCCATGAGTAATCCCGAGGCGCGGCGAATCTGGAACAACGACAACCAGCCGCACCCGGAGTTTCCGCCGATGGGGCCCTGAAAGAAGGACGCCGAGGTAATATGATGCAGACTCGTTTGTTCCGAGCATTCATCTGTTCCACAGCCGCGTTGCTTCTGCTGACCGCGGCCGCCAAGCTCTACAGCGCCACCGGCAGCGTCCGAATCCTCACGGCCAACGATCCGCTGCTTCACCTGAGCTACCGCCCTATCACCTGAATCCGGCGTGAATTTCGGCGAATCTTGCTCAAAGTGCCCTGAAATCGCTCCTTCGGCTTGGAGTTTTTGCAGCAGTCGATGAGGTTTTTTCATTTCGACCGCGTTACTCGTGCAGCGGCTTGAGCTTGTGGACGCGGCGCCGGATCTGGTCTGTCCAGCCTTGGATGGCCACCGAGTGGGCCAAGCGGAGAGTCGGCCGGTTGCGAGGCCGAGTCAGTTGCCCGGGCGGCCAGAACAGCCGGTATCGCAGTTTGCTCAACGGGAGATGCTGCCATGCTTCGGGCAGGCCGGTTCGCTGGAAAGCAGTCACCAGATGGTAGGCCAAGCGAATGACTTCCAGATAAAGGGCGTTGGCCGCAAACGTGCGGGGGGACTCTTACGGAGGGCGAAGTCCTCTCGCAGTTCGCGGATGCGAGGCTCCATCCCCGCCCGCCCGTCGTAGAAATGCCACACGCCCGCCGCGCTCAGAGGCCGGTTCCTGATCCAGGCCCGGTAGAGATAGCGCGCCCAGGTAAACAACGTCGGCTCGGGGTCCGTCTCCTCGCTGGGCCGGCGGGCCGCGACACAACGGCGAGCCGAGGCCCGCTCCGAAGTGCGCTGGCGGAGTTGGAAATGGCCTCTCCGCTCGCGCCAGCAGGGAGATCGGCCGGGCGATTGGCCTGACGGAACCTCGGACGCCAGGCCCACCATTCACCTCCGAAGCCGCTGGAAGATTTCGTGCCAGCGTTCCACTTGGATTTCGGGGGTGAAGCGTTCTGTGAACGCCCGGCCATTCCGGCCGAGCGCCGCGCCAAGCTCACGGTTGAAGGAGAGTTTGCGCACGGCTTCAATCACCTGCAGTACGTCGGCCACCATGCGCCAGATGCACGCCCCTCGCTCCGGCTGCAGGATTCCGCCGACGGGCAGCCCGCCGTTGGCCCGGCCGAGGAACTCGGCGTGCGAGGAATAATTGGTATAGACGACTGGGATGCCGGAACTCATCGCCTCCCAAGCAGGCATGCCAAAGCCTTCGCCGCCGGTCAGGTAGAGCAAGCCGTCCCACAGGTTGTAGAGCGCGGGCATGTCCGTGGGAGCGAGAGCGGCCTTGAGTTCGAAGCCTTCGGTATAATGGATGTCCCGGCCGCGTTTCAGTCCAAACTGCTGTTCCAGCCAGGCCGCCGGCCAGTCTTGTTCGGGTTCTTCCGCTATGTGCAGCCAGAGGTAGGCGTCGGACAGCGGCTCGGCTTTCTGAACGTCGGGCGCGCCGCAGTGCAGGCAAGCCGTGGATTTGCAGCCGGGGCGTGATTCCAGGACTTGTGGGATTTCGTGCAAGTGGACTTGCCGCGATGGATCCCAGTCAAAGAGACTCACCTTCCCGCAGTGGCCGCAGACCAGGCAGGCGCCGGCGCGCAGATAGTGAATCACCTTGTAAAGCAGCCAGGGTTGCTTGCGCCACTGGTTCCGCCCCACCCAGCCGAGGAGGAAGGCGTTTTGCGGCATTCACTCCGGCAGCAGGTCGCGTCTCAACCCGACGCGAGCCTCCGTGGAGATCGGCGCAAAGCGCTGGGTGTCGGCCGGCGCGTAGAGATAGCTGAGTTTGTCGGCGGGAAAGTCCGGGTGGGCGGAGGCGAGGACCTTCTTGGCGAACTCGCTTTTGGTCAGTAGCAAGTCCGCGTGGCGGAGCACCGAGCCATAACCCGGCGGCAGTGGCAGACCATCAAAATTGACATAGAGAATCAGCCGGTGACGGCGTGCGTTCCGAGGCGCGCAGAGGTAGGAGACCCGCTGCGGCTCGCCAAACGCGAAGACGACGTCCGGCTGAATCCGGGCCGCGATTTTGAAGCAGGTTTTCTGTCGATACCTGTCGTCGGGAGAGAACCGCAATGGGCCATCGGGCCCTTTTGCGGCCTGGGTCGGATAGATGGGCCATCGGGGAGTGGCAACCGCATAGCAATGAAACAGGCCAAGCTGGTGCAGTTCGAAGCCCTGTGGATACCGGTCGAGGAGTGTGGGGAAAATGAGGCGTGTCGTTTCGGCCATGCCGCTCGGAAGGACCGGGCTTTCCGTCACGATCAAAATTCGCGTGCGCTGGTCCATGTTGTGTCCGAGCGTTCACCCGCCCGCCGAAGGGTGTCGGTGGCACCGTTGCCTCCCGGTTCCCGGCCCAAGCCATCACCGTTGGAGAACGGCTTGCGTCACGCTGAGCCAGAGGCGCAGCTTTGGGAATAGGAAGATCTTCCTACCGGGACTTTCGGACGCGGCGTTCGGGGCAATGTTCCCCGGCGCGCTATCATTACGGACCGGCAATCCTTTCGCTTGGGACCATTCCTGCTTGAAGCGCCGGGCCGGTCCGAGGTTCACTTTGGCTCGGCGTCCCCCCAATGGAAACGCGGCGCCCCTTCAGGCCCTGGAAAATCCTTGTCAGGCTGCCGGGCTTCAGTACCTTGCCGCGCACCATGAAAGTCGAATTCTACGGACACGTCCGCCAATACAAAAACATCAAGAAGGAGATTGACGCCAACCTGCGGGAAGTGCTGTTGAGCGGCAACTACGTCCAAGGGCCGATGCTCAAGCGGTTCGAGGCCGAGTTTGCCCAATACTCCGGCACGAAATACGCCGTCGGCGTGGCCAACGGGACCGACGCCATCTGGCTGGCCCTGATGGGGCTGGGCATCGGCCCGGGGGATGAGGTCATCACCCACCCGAACACCTTCTTCGCCACCGCCGAGGCGATCTGGATCGCCGGCGCCACGGCCGTGTTCGTTGACTGCTGCCCGAAGACCAAGTGCATCTGCCCGAACAGCATCGCGGCGGCTATCACGCCGAAGACCAAGGCGATCATCCCCGTCCACCTCTACGGCCAATGCGCCGACATGCTCGCCATCAAGAAGATCGCGGACAAACACAAGCTGCGCCTGATCGAGGACAACGCCCAAGCCATCGGCGCCCGCGGCAAGGGCTTCCGCATTGGCGAACTCAGCGACGCGGCGACGACCAGCTTCATCATCCAGAAAAACCTGGGCACTTTCGGCGACGGCGGCGCGCTGGTGACGAACAACGCCGACCTCGACGCCAAGGTCCGCAAGCTGCGCAACCACGGCTCGGACAAGCGCAACGTCCACAGCTTCGGCTTCAACAGCCGCCTGGACGACCTGCACGCCGGCGTGCTCAGCGCCAAGCTCCAGCACATTGACGCGTGGAACGACCAACGCCGCCAATGGGCCAAGCGCTACACCGCCGGCCTCAAGAAGTGCCGGACCATTGACCTGCCCGTCGAGTTGCCCGGCTACCGGCACGTCTTCCATCTCTACGTCATCGAAACCAAGAAGCCAGAGCTGCGCAACGCGCTGCTCGACCACCTGGTCAAAAACGGCGTCGATGCCAAGACCCATTACTCGATCGCGATCCACCAGCAGGCCGGCTATCCGTGGGGCAAGGGCGCGCGCATTGCCGGCGGTGTGGCGAACGCCGAGGCCAACGCCGCCTGCTGCATCAGCCTCCCGATGTTCCCCGAACTGACGGCGGCCGAAGTGGACCACGTCATCGCCCAGGTGAAGGCATGGGACAAGGCCAATGCCGCGCACGGCAGCGCGCAATCCGGAGTGGCCCGGAGCGGCAAGACCTGCAAGTGCTGCGAGTGATCTGAGTTGCGGGTGGAGTTGCAGGGACGGCGGGCTTTCCCCGCGCGGCCTTCGCAGCGCTTCGCGCCGCCGGGTCCGCGGCCTGTGCGCGAATCCATTTTGACCTGCGTGCAGCGGCTCCCGCCGGCGGAGACGGACCCCCGGGCCAATCTGCCGTCCTCAGCGGCTGGGATGCGCCTCCGCCAGTTCATCCGCCATCGCGCAAAGAGCTTGGTAATACTCGTCCTTCGTCAGGCCCAGGGCGCTGGCGCCGAACGTCTCGGCGTCGTCTGCAGACGCGAACTCGCCGTAGTTGACCCGCACCAACTGGTAAAGCACCAAGTAAGGCACCCGCTCCGGCTGGGTCAGGAAATAAGGATGCACGTACATCGTGAAGCCGTCTTCCGGGCGCGGGCCCCTGGCCGCCGGATGCGCGAACTCGCCCGGCTGCAACGCCGCCGCGTCGAAGACGATCTCGCACGGATACCGAACGCAGGCGGGATCTTCGAGCAGTTGCCGGAGCTGGACCCAGCCAAGACGCGGGCCGTACTTGTCGCGAATCTCCCCGCCTTTGGCGGCGACGTGCGCGCCGAGGGATTGACGGGCGCCTTCGGCTGTCAGGGGGCGGGACATGGGAAGATTGCTCCACCTTTCGCCGCCGGAAAGAGGGCAGGGCGGGCGCGCCAACGATCGTCGGGCGCCACGAGGCCCGCCGGCTCGCGCGCCGTGATCCTGCCGCCGCCGGCGTTGCGCGCCGTCTCTGCCACCTCCGCCAGGTCGGCGCCTCTTTGTCTGTGTTGGTGTCGCTGGCTCATTGGCCGTCCGAATTCGCAAACAGCGAAGGCCGAGCGGGCCGGCTTGTAAAGCGCGAAAACGCGGCGAGACGCCTGGGCGAAATGCGCTTGGTTGTGAAAGTCCTGCTCCCGGACCAATTCGACCCGCCTGCGCAAGGGCACTGACCCGACGAATGAAAGACGGGTGAAAGCCGTTGCCGCCTGACGCCAGCCTCCCCTACGCTGCCGCCGCAACGCCGTGATCTACCTCGACCACAACGCCACGACACCCGTCCGGCCGGAAGTCCGGGAAGCGATGCTTCCGTTTCTGACCCACGAGTGGGGCAATCCGTCCAGCAGCTACCGGTTTGGCTCGAAGCTCAAGAGCGTGCTGGAGACGGCACGGGCGCAAGTGGCCGAACTGCTGGGGGCCAGCCCACGCGAAATCCTGTTCACCTCCTGCGCGACGGAAAGCAACAACGCGGCAATCCACGCGGCCTTGAAAGCGGACCCGCACAAGCGCCATGTTATTGCGTCAGTGGTCGAACACTCGTCGGTGCTGGCCTATTGCCGGGCGCTGGAGCGCGAGGGTATCTGCGTGACCCTTCTGCCGGTGGACCGCGATGGGTTGCTCAAACTGGCGGACTTGGAAAACGCGCTCAGCGATGACACCGCCATCGTGTCGCTGATGTGGGCGAACAACGAGACGGGCGTGTTGTTTCCGGTGACGGAAATCGCCGAGTTGTGCCGCAGCCGGGGCGTGCTCTTTCACTGCGACGCGGTGCAAGCCGCGGGCAAGGTGGCGATTGACGTGCGGAGAGTGCGAGCCGACTACCTTTCGCTCACGGGCCACAAATTCCATGCGCCGAAAGGCATCGGGGCGCTCTACGTGCGCCGCCAGGCACCGTTCACGCCGTTCATTCACGGTGGCCATCAGGAACGCGGTTTGCGCGGCGGCACGGAAAACGTGGCCTTGATTGCCGCGTTGGGGAAGGCTGCGGAACTCGCGCGCCAGCAACTTCGCGGCTACGACGCCCGAGTCCGCCCGCTCCGCGATGCCTTGGAGCGCGGCATCTTGGATTCCATTCCCGGCACCGAACTGAACGGCCACCCGGAATTGCGCCTGGCCAACACGACCAACATCACCTTCCACGGTATCGAGTCGGAAGCGTTGCTGCTCCTGCTCGACCAGGAAGGCATTTGCGCGTCCTCGGGTTCCGCCTGCCTGGCGGATTCGGACGAGCCGTCGCACGTCGTGCGGGCCATGAAACCCGACACCGGCGCCTCGCGGCAGATGATCCGGCTCTCGTTGGGAATCGAAACCCACCCCCGCGATGTGTCAACGGTGATTCAAGCGACTTGCCGGGCCGTCGCGGCTTTGCGAAGTTGAACCTGTCATGAAGGCCACGCTCGTCCTCTTGAACCAGATGCAGTCCGATGGCGTCATCGGGGCCTATGCCATTGGCGGCGCGGTCGGAGCGACGTTCTACCTCGAGCCGGTGGCCACGCTGGACCTGGACGTGTTTGTCCACCTGCGCCCTGTGCTGGGGAGCGCGCTGCTGACGCTGGCACCGCTTTACGAGTATCTCCAAGCTCGGGGATGCCGTCTGGAAGGCGAATACATTGTGGTGGAAGGCTGGCCGGTGCAATTTCTGCCACCCGCGGGACCGTTGGAAGAGGATGCCATCACGGAAGCCGTCGAGTTTGCGGTCGAAGGAGAGCGCGCCCGGGTGATGCGGGCCGAACATCTGGTCGCCATTGCGCTCAAAACGGGCCGCGCGAAGGACTTCGGCCGCATCCTGCAATTCATCGAGGTCGGCGTGCTCGACGCCACCCGACTGGATACCATCCTGACCCGCCACAGCTTGCAGGCGAAATGGGGGGCCTTCGGCGAGAGATTTCTCCGCGACCAGCCATGAGCGACTGGATGCGCCAGATGCTGGAAAGCAAGCGCGCCCTGCGGGTGAGGCTG
The DNA here is from genome assembly GCA_021780115.1 of bacterium. Classification (GTDB taxonomy): domain Bacteria; phylum Verrucomicrobiota; class Verrucomicrobiia; order Limisphaerales; family JAJXZI01; genus JAJXZI01. The sequence continues at coordinate 7,391 of JAJXZI010000184.1, forward strand.
GCCGCCTTGCCCATCAGCGAGAAGCTGGCCCTGCTTGACAAGCTGCGCGGTCGCGCACTCGCCATCCGCAAGGCACGGGAAGGCAAGCCGGTGTCGCACGCGCCGGGTGCCGCCGCGTCAGCTTGAGGACGTTCTGCGAGGGAGCTGCGAACCACGCCAACTACGAGAAGGTGACAGGCTGGTTCGTGTGTTTCGCCTGTCTCGCGGTTTGCCGGCTACTTTCCTCCCTCCCGCCAGAACTGCCGCGCCGCGCCCGTGAGCAGCTTGCCCTGCAACCGTAGCGCCGCCTCCGCCTTCTTGAACTCCCGGTGGATGATGCCGCCGAGGATCATCCGTTGCTGCGCGTCTGTCAGCGTGTGCGGGGAGAAATGCACGCCACACTCGGCCAGTTCGGCGAAGTTCGTGGCGTTGTTGCCAGTGGTGATGAATGCGTCGGCGTCTTGGGAAGCGAGCCACACCGGGAAACCCCACGACCGCCCTTGCCGCGCCAGCGAACCCAGCAAGCCAGCCTTGCCTTCCTTTGGCAGAAGCAGGTGGGCCTCGTCCACGAACAGCACCATCTTGAGCGGCTGGATGCCGGCTTTCACGGCGAGGTTCTTGTTCAGTCGCTTCATCAGGAAGTTCAGGATCAACGCCACAGCCAGCGCCTTCGTGTCGCTGTCGTTGCCGAACTCCTTAAAGTCCACCACCAACGATCGGCTGAGCCATTGCTCGGGACTGACGCCGGTCTGCGCCGAGGCAAAGAGGTTGCAGTCCACGATGCGCTTCACGATGGAATGCGGCACGCCGGTGATCCCGTTCTGCTCCAACTCCATCAATAGGCTGGTGAAGTCGGGCGCGGCGAGTTTCTGATAGGCGTCGCTCAGGGCTTGCTGCTGATTCGCGCCCAACTGCGGCGCAAAGGCGCGGATCAGCGCGGCGATTTCGTTGGCAATCTGCGAGTTCACCGCCGGGTTCGCGTCGCGGTGGTTGATCGGCAGGTCCTGCCGGATGAGCCGGACGTGATGCACGCCCGTCTGGCGGAGGAACTGGGTGCGGTTCTTCCGTTGTTGCGCGTTGTTCGGGTCGTCCTCCAACCTTTGAGACCGACGAAGACCAAACGCACGCCCCGAAGTATCAGCAGGCGAAAAGCAGCCCTCGAAGGGAAGCGCCCCTGTGCGGTCTCAAGAGTGGGAGCCGGACGGAGACGCACCCATGAAACGCGTTGGCTTCCCAAGCTTGGCAACCGCACCGAGCTTCACCAACTGGGCCAGCCATTTCTTCGCTTGGGAGTTGGACACGCCGAGCAACGCGGCGATCTCTCCCTCGGTCCGAGGGGTGGTCAGTTCAGGCAGCAGGAGTTCCCTCACGGTTTCGAGTAACTTCTGAGCAGGAGCAACTATGGCAGCCGGTTTGGGGCTGGAGGGGGCGAATTCTTGAATTGGTTGCGCGAGCTTTCCCGCTGGATATGGCGGTGCTTGCTCATGCAGAGCAAAGGAAAGTGTGACTTGTTTTGGTTCCGCCGCCTTTTCAGCCATAGCAGCCTGCATCGCTTCCGCCAACTCGTAGCCCGTGTGCGGGTCGGGCCAAGGCCGCCCTCCGCGCTGAAGCAGAGCCGCGTTGCCTTTGCCCACGGCTTGTCCGTTGCGAACGAAGACAGGAACTAACCGCAATCGCTCCAACTGTTCAATCGCGCCTTCCCAAGTGCCGCCTTTCTGAAAATCCGCGCTCACGACCAGCGCCGCGTCGGCCAGGGCATAGATGGCCTTGTTGCGCTGCATGGCATTGCCCACGTTGAAGCCCGCGGCCGGATCATACGGGGAAACCAGGACGAGTTTGCCGTCCATCAATGGCACGCGGTTTTCGTGCGCCATAACCGCCCGTTCCATGCTGTCTGCCATGACCCCGACAACCTTGCCGTCCGCGGAAAGAGCGCCGGCCATCGCTGCGCGGTCAATCCCTCGCGCGCCGCCCGAAACCAAAGTCCGTCGCGCTTCCGCAGCCAGCCGCCCGACGCTCTGGGTGTAAGCGAGCAACTCCTCGTCCACGTTCCGCGAGCCTACGACGGCCAAGCCGCCTGTTTCAAGAAGGCTCGCTTCGCCACAGCCGTAGAGCAAGGGCGGCGCGTCCTCTTTCAAGCGCGCTTTCAGCCGACGAGGATACGACGCATCGGCGCGGCTGACGACCCAGATGGCGCGGGTCTGCCAACGTTCGACCGCCTGGCTCAGCAGAAAGCCGCGGCCGAGCAGGCTTTCCAAGCGTGGCCGTCCGAACAGCGGCGCGCACCAGCCCAGAACTTCTTCGGCGTAGGTTCCCAGAAGATCAGCGGGCTGCTTCTGTTTCTCACGCAGGACACGCGTGAACCGGTTGTATTCGCCAAGGGTTAGCAACTCCGCAGCGGAACTGCCGCGTCCGACCAACAGCGGGGCGGTGAGCAGCAAGATGGCCTGCGTGTTGGGAGAAAGGGTGTTCATGGTTCCCGGTGCGCCGTGGAGGCGAGCGCCAGTGGAAATACCGGACCGCTGCCATGGGAACGCAGCAGCCACGCGCCGATGGTCAGAGTCCAGCGGGAATCCACCATGTCATCGACCAGCAGCACCGGGCCGGGTGGCAATGCGCCGCTGCGGACGGCGAGGGAGCCGTCCACGTTGCGTGCTTGTTGGATGCTGTTGGCCATCGTCTTCTGCTCAGGTCGTTCGTGGACCTTTTCCAACACCGGATGAAGCGGAAGATCGAGCGCCTTGGCAAGGCGCTGGGCAAAGTCAGGCACGAGTTCCGGGTGCCGGTGAGAAGGAATGCAAGTCAACCAGGTCGGTGCCGGCTGCGGTTTCCAATCGTGAATCAGCGTGACGCATGCCGCAACCAGTTCATCGGAATAGTGGTGGTCCACATATTTGCCTGTGCGGACAAGTTCACCCCAGCCGGCGTCGCCCCAGATTGAGAGAATCTTGCCAAGCTCTGCCCGATGCCCGACGGCAATGTTGCCTTTGAGTTGGAACTGCGGCAGCCCGCCCGCCGGCCACTTCTCGCGCGGTTCGATCGGCAGACTTGTGCGCCGGAGGAAGACCACCGCGTCCCGCACAACCTCTTTGCCGGTGGCAGTCGGCAACGGCGCCAGGTTCGGCGGATGAAAGTCGCCCGGGTCGCCGTCCAGAGCGCGAATCAAGAATTCCATGTGGCCCCCAGTCAGCCGCACGTATTCTTGCATTTGCCGCTGCTCCGCCCGACGCAGAGCAGTGAGCCGCTCGGCTCGCTGCCAGAAAGCTTCGCTGAGATTCGTCGGGGCCAGCCTCCATTTCGTATCCACCTTCACCAGCGGCGCGGGCGATTCCAGCGACAAAAGAAGCAGCGCCTTGCCAATCCGTCCCTTCGTGGCATTCACCCGTGCCATCAGCTCATTGACCGAGAGTCCGGCCGGAGATGATTTGAGGGCGGCCAGCACCGCAGTCACTTCGTCTCGCGTGGGAAAAGCGCTCTCAATGAAGTAGTCCGTGATCTCTGACTCCTCTTCGCCGCTCAGCAACACGCCATGTGCCGCCGTCAAAGCCCGGCCCGCGCGCCCTACTTGCTGATAGTAGGCCACCACCGAACCAGGCGTCTGGTAGTGAATGACGAAAGCGAGGTCGGGTTTGTCGAATCCCATGCCCAGCGCCGTCGTGGCCACCAACGCCCGGACGCGGTTTTGCAGAAGAGCCGCCTCCAGTTCCACACGCCGATCACCGGTTTCGCTCGTGTAAGCTTCCACGTTCAGCCCA
>JAJXZI010000030.1 GCA_021780115.1 bacterium
AGACTCAAATCATCGACCGCGAGGCCAAGGTTTCGCAGGCGGCGGAAAATTTTTCGGCGCTCGGCGACATGGCCGCGCTCCTGCACGCGACAGGGCTGGCGAAAGTCGAAGCCGTCGTAAGTGAATTCGGTTGGGAGTGGTTTCATGGGGTTCGGACGTTTGGACGGTCCTGTCATGGCACGCCGGACAACTCACGCCGCACGTCGTCGCGCTTTTGGTGCAGTTCGCGGAGTTCGGTGCGGTCCACTTCCTCAACGTCGCCACAACGCAACGCGGTTTCGTGTTCCTTGATGCGGGCGTCCAGCGCCTTGAGCTTTGAGTTCAGCTCGAATATCTGCGTGAACTTTGGCGACCGTCAATCGCAGCCCGCATCTCGGCGATGGCAGACTTGCCACTTTCATCGCGGGCCGGCCTGCATCTGGCACGCTTGGCGCGTTTCCGCTGCTCAATTTGCCAGCGGGCTTGAAGATGATCGGGCCAAGACGTGATCGGGTTGCCGTAACCGGAGCGCCAGCCCTCGGCCGCTTTGGCATGGAATTCCAGGCGAGCGAACTCTTCCTCGATGCCGAGTCTGCGCGCGATTTCCAAAGCTTCTGCCAACGAAGAAGGAAGCCCTTCAGCGGCAGCGCGGGGTGTGGGTGTTTTCTTTGGATTGCCTTGAGGGGGATTTCCTTCAACTGGATTACCTTCGGCTACCTCCGTTTCGCAGGGGCGCCCCTGCATCGGTTTCGGCCGGGTGGCCTGTATTCGTTTCGGAGGGGTATTCGATTCGGAGGGGTCGCCGTCAATGTGCGCAGGTGGTCGCCAGTGGCCCGCGGGCGTGAGCCGGTAAATCGGCGTTGTTCCCGGTCGCTCCTCGCGTGTGATGAGCTGATGCGCGACCAGAATTCGCAAGGCCCGGCGGACTGTCTGAGGGTGAATCAGGCACGTGTAGGCGATGGAGGCAACGGACGGAAAAGCCGCGCCGCTCCCGGCACGCCGCGCCAGGTGCGCATACACGCGGAACACGGACGGCGGGAGTCCGTAATCGTCGAGCCGCGAGTGAATGAAGACGACGTTGAAATCGGTGCGGCTGTCTTGCAACGGTGGGGTGTCTGATTCGCGACACTGCGTTGGCGAGGGCGGCGCTTCGATGCTGGCCTGTTCGCGCGGTGCGTCAGAAAAAAACGCGGACTCGCTCATGAAGCCTTGTTCAACTCTGCCAGGAACGCCTTCACGTCAAATGCGCCGCGCTCGCCAAGCGGAAAGGTTGCGGCGAGGTCAATCACGTTGTCCGAAATGTCGTCGGGATCGTCTTCGCTGATTCCAGGGTGATAGAACCGTGAATCCAAGGCACCACTTCGGAGCAACCGAATCAGGGCTAGCCAGCGACACATAAACGAGACGTGTTTGCGCGGTTCGTGCCAGTAACGATCAATCACCGCGAAGGTGAACCGGTTGACGTAATTGTCGGTGAACCGGAGTTGGTTCACTGCGGCACTGCCCTGTTGGAGCAAGAGACTCCAGCCGCCGGGGTCACAGGATGGCGCCTTCGTGCGAGCCATTTCTTGCGCCCACTCCAGGGTGAAGTGAAACTCAACCGGGTCGAACGGGAGCGCCTTGGCAGGCCGAAAAAACTCAAGCGGTAAAGCTCTCACTCGACACCTCCGCGCTGGTGCCTGAGCAATGCTGCTTCGACGCTGGGCCAGTGAAATAGGAGCCGGCGTCCGTGAGGCAAGCGGATCGCCGGGATTCGGCCCTTCTTGACTTCGGCCCTCAACGTCCGTTCAGAAACAGGCACGCGGGCCAGAAGGCCAGGCAAGTCCAGAAGGCCAGAGGGCACAGGCCTTTCTGGTGCCTGTGTCGGTGACGCTGCGAGGCTCTGCGCTGGCGCCATCGCTGCGCTGTCGGTGAATGCGTTTTCTGTGTGCATCGTGAGGTATTTAACCTCACGACGCGGGGGCCTTCAAAAGCGGGAAACCGCGAGAATCGCGCGAAGCGCGGGGCTATTTCGCGGGCTTCGGTGGCACGAGTGCGACGAATTTCTCGCGTCCGAGCTTGCGAATATGCAAGACGCCCCACTTCCGAAGTTTCTTGCCCGTGTGCGTGCGAAGCAAGTCGCGGACTCGCCGCTCGCCGGACTGCGACGCGCGAAGTCCTTGCCCCACGTCGGTATCGAGTTGGCGCGTGCGGGTGCCGATTTGCGGCTCGATTTCGGAGAACTGCGCAGTTTGGTCCGCGTGTTCTGCCAGTAGCTGACACAGGGCGCGGAACTCATTGTTGAGCTGCAGCCGGTCCACTATATTGCCTTTAGCGCCACGGAGGTAGATTGCGCTGAAGCCCTCAGAATGCCAAGGGAGAGCTTGCTTCCCCTGCACGCGGAGCCGCTTCTCTTGCTGGGCGGTATGGCTTGGCGACATTTGCTTTTCCCCGGGCGTCAGGAGAGCCTCGGCGCAGTCGGCCAGATAAATCGTCTGGCACTTCTCGCCGCGCCAGAAGTCGGCGCGGAATTGGATTCTGTCGAGTTCTTCTCTGCAGAGGATGCCGGAGTCGCCGCCTGGTTGTCCAACAGCGCTAAGGAACAACATGAACGCGGGGCTGAAGTCGCCTTCGTCAGCGACGAGCCAGCGCCGGGCCAGTTCGGGCGTGCGGTAGCGTTCCCACAACTTCAGTTTCCCGATGTTGTCGAGCCACCACAGCCAGGATTTCTCACGGTTCTCCGCTGTCGGCTCCTTGATGACGCCATCGTGTTTCCCTGCGAGATGGTCCTGCCGCATCTGCTCGACATCTTCGGGATGGTCGGTCAGGAGCGAATCGGGATAGCTAAAGCGTACGGGCCAGATTTCCACCCGCTCGAACAGCGGCGGCTCTGGCACGAGCCGCGCCAACGAGTCGCAGAGCGGCGCGAGGATAACGGCGCAATCCTCTGAGACGAAGCGCCAAGGTTCGTTCTTCTCACCGGTGCCGTGCAAGGTGAACTCCTTCGTCTTACCCCCGGGCCGGAACTGGACGCGCGCGGAGAGGGTGAAGCGTTTCACGAGCGTTGAGCGATTTTCATCGTCCTACCCTTCGTCAGTCAGCAAGCCGCTGTAGATCACGCGGCCCGTGCGCTTGCTGACGGCAAAGACTTCCGAGGGACGGATGGCGACGCTTGCGGAAACGGGATTCGGGAACACGAGCCACGCGTCACGATGGCGCACGGAACCGCTGAGATACAGGCCCGCGGCACCGTCCTGCACTCGCGCGTTGCCGAAACGCCGGGCCATGTCGAAGCGGGCGGCGATGTGGCGGGCTTGCGCGACCGTCACTGGCCGCTGGCGCCGACGGCGCGCGGGGGTCTTGCGCTTCGGTTTCATGCGCTGGCGTCTTTCGAGAGCGGGATCACGTTCGCGGCGGCGGGCGCCGGGCAAACCGCGAACCACTTCTCCGCCTCGGCTTTGGTGACAAGGCCCTTGTAGTTCTTGTGGACCATGCCGGGCGAGTTGCCGGCCTCCGCCGCGGTCAAGTTCTCGTTGGCGTGCAGGGCGAAGTGGCATGACACGAAACCATGCCGCAATCCGTTGCGGCGGGCCGGGATCTTCAGGGACTCGCGCAGCGCGCCGAAGTCTTCGTGGAGCATGTCGATGCTCTTGCGCCAGATCGGGCCAGTGCAAGCGCGATAGGGTTCGAGCCAGGCCGCCAGCGCCGGGCCAACGCTGATGAGCCGCCGCTGGCGGGTCTTGCTCTTGGTCTGCGAAATCTCGACGTGGCCCGGCACGCGCCAGACATCTTCCCAAGCCAGCCGGGAGGCTTCCTGGAGGCGGACGCCGCCCAGGGCGCAGAGGGCCAGCACCGGACGCAAGTTGTTGTCGGCGTTTTCGAGCAGGGTGCGCAGTTCGGCGGCGGTGTAGCACTCGATGTCTTCAGTGTCCGCCGTTTCGTGCTTCATGTGCGGCGCTTCGAGCAGGCGGTGAGTGGCCGCCAGGTAGTCTTGGCTCACGCACCATTTCAGGAACATGCGGACGACGTTGCGGCGTTCGTTGCGGGTCTTTGGAGCCAGCTTGGCGTGGGCGGCCATGTAGGCGTCCAGGTGGGGCTTGCCCAAATCGGCGACCGCATGGCCGGGAAACGTCGCGGCAAACTCCCGCAACCACATGCTGACGTTGTAGTGGTAACCGGCGGAGAGTTGCGGACGCCGGCCATCGCGGGCCACGGTCTTGGATTCGCGTTCTTGAATGAATTCGGCGGCGGCTTCCGTGATGTCTTTGCGCTTCACGACGGCCACGGTGTCGAGATACTTCTCGACGGCTTCGCCGAGGGTGCGCCCGCGGAGCTTGCCGGCGGCCTCGCAAAACTCGGACACGGCGCCCAGCAGGGAGACCTTGCGCCCCGTGGCTTGGTGGAAGGCGTCCAAGCGCTCCAGCGCGGCCACGGCGTCGCGAGATTGGCGGGCGCTCAGCGCGGTCGCTTCGGAGCCGGCGGCGATTTCTCGGGCGATGTTTTGCGCGGCGGCGCGGGCGTCGGAGTAGTTTGCGAAGGTCTGCATCCGCCGCCGTCCAGCCACGGTCGAGGCGAGGCGATAGTAATCGAAGTGCTTCGTCGGACCGTAGATTTTGACCTTGGCGGAGCGGTGCCGGATGGTGACGGGAAATTTCACGCGGCCATCAGGCGGTCGGGCGGGATTCTGTGCAAAGTCTGTGTAAAATTCCGAAGAACCATCGATTTCATTGTGTTTTCTGGCTGTCCGGCTTGGATTCGAACCAAGACAAAATCCTCCAAAGGGATTTGTGCTGCCATTACACCACCGGACAAACCGAGCCGAAGGTATCTTCGCCCTGCGGAGGGCGCAAAGCTAAAGTGCCCCGCCGAAAGCCGCTCGCGCCCAAGGTGGCGGGCTGCGGTCCCTCTCAAAGTGGACGGCCCGGGTGAAAGCGCGAACTCCAACCCGCTCCCCTACTCGCGAAGGACAAGCACCGATGCATTCGCCAGTCGAGGCAGCGTCAACGCCACACTCCAAGGGAGCATGCCTGCCCGGGGCATTCGCGGTTTCGTGTTTCCGGTCCGGCACATCTCCGGTAAGGTGGTCGTTGTCATGCGATTGATTGGCCATCTGGAAACCGAAGAAGCAGCGCGGACGGTGAGCGATTTCCTCTACGTGGAGGGCATCGAAAGCCAGGTCGAGCGGGACGCCAGCGACGGCTGGGCGCTGTGGATTCTCGCCGAAGATCAGATCGAGCGGGCTAGTGGCGTGCTGCGCAGCTATCGCCAGAATCCGAACGATCTCCCGTTCAAAGCGAAAGCCACCCAGGCCGCCAAGTTGCGCCAGCAGAGGGAGAAGGCCGACGCGGCCTACGCCAAGAAAATCAAGCCCCGCGCCGAAGTCCTCCGCTCCCTGGCCACCGCCGGATTCGGGCCGCTGACGGTCACGCTGATTGGGATCAGCCTGGCCGTGTTTGCCCTCCAAAGCTTGAACCGGCGCTGGGAGTTCTTGCTGGCGCTGACGGATCTGACCGGCGGACTTCAGGCCGTGCTGCGCGGGCAGATCTGGCGGCTGGTCACTCCCATCTTCCTTCATTTCGGGCTGCTGCACATCTTCTTCAACATGCTTTGGCTGCGCGATCTCGGCGCCATGATCGAAGGCCGCCTCGGCGCGCTCAGGCTGGGGGCACTGGTGCTGGGGATCGCGCTCGTTTCCAACCTGGCCCAGTACCTGGTCAACCATTACTCCCTGGCGGGCGGGGAGATTTTCGGCGGAATGTCCGGGGTGGTTTACGGACTACTGGGTTACATCTGGATGCGAGGTCGCTACGACCCTGGCTCCGGGCTGTTCCTGCATCCCTACACCGTCGTCATGATGCTCGTTTGGGCGGTGGTCTGTCTCACGGGCATGATGGGGTCGATTGCCAACACGGTGCATTTCGCGGGCCTGGCGGTGGGGATGGCCTGGGGTTACTTCTCCAGCCTGCGTTATCGCTGAGCCGCGGGCCGCGAAAGCTCGTCCGCGCTTCAGTGCCGATACGGCGCGCGGTACGGGTAATCGAGCAGTTTGTTCGCAGCCGGGTGGTTCGGGAACCGCTCCGCCCGCGCGTCCCATTCCAGGTGTGCCTTCGTCTTGAGGGCGATGTTGGCGATGAGCGTCGCCGACGTGCTGCGGTGGCCGGTCTCCGGGTCGCATGTGCATTTCGCCCGGCTCTTGACGCAATCGAGAAAGTTGCGCGCGTGGTGGACGGTGTCCGCGTCGCCGGTGACCTTTCTTGGCGCGATCAGTTTCCGACGGTCTTCGCTGTAGCGCCGGCCCGCGCCGCGGTCCAGCGGAGATTGCGCGGGGAATTCCAGTTCGGGCACGGATTCGGGCACGACCTCGAAGCTGTTCCCTTTGAGATAGAGGGTGCCCTTGGTCCCGCGGAATTCGACTTCGGCGCCCGGCAGGCTCGCCGGCGCGGCGTTGGCGTTGTATTGCGAAAACGTCACCAGCGTGCCGCCGGGGTACTGCCAGAGCGCCTCCAGTGTGTCGGGGATTTCGCGGTTGTCGTCGATGGCGAACTGGCCGCCCATCGCCGTGACGGCCAGCGGCGCGTCGTGGCCCAGCGCCATCTGGATGAAATCGAGGTAGTGAACGCCGAAGTTGGTCATCTGGCCGCCCGAGTAATCGTAGAACCAGCGGAACCGGTAGAACGTGCGGTTCTTGTTGTACGGCTTCCTCGGCGCGGGCCCCAGCCAGGCGTCCCAATCCAGCTCCGGCGGCGGGTTCCCGTCGGGCGGATGGCCGATGCCGGTGGGCCATTCATTCTGAATGTGGAACGCGCGGGCCACGGTGATGTGACCCAGCGCGCCGCTGCGGACGATCTCCGCCGCTTCCTGGCAGAGCGGCGAGGACCGCCGATGGATGCCGACTTGGCAGACGCGCTGGTGCCGGCGCACGGCCTCGACCATCCGGCGCCCCTCGGCGACGCACAGGGAGAGCGGCTTCTCGACGTAAATGTCCTTGCCCGCCGCGCACGCCGCCAGCGTCGGCAAGGCGTGCCAGTGGTCCGGCGTGGCGATGACCACGGCGTCGAGATCCTTCATCTCCAGCAGCCGGCGGTAGTCTTTGAACTGTCTCGGACCGGTGCCGATCTTCTTGGCGGCGAAATCGAGGTAGGGCTGGTAGAGGTCGCAAATAGCCACGACCTCGGCGTCGGGCTGTTTCAGGAACGCGTCGAGGTCCTGGTCGCCGCGATTGCCCAGGCCAATGAAGCCGAGGCGCACGCGGTCGTTGGCGCCGAGCACGCGCCAGGGCGACAGCGCGGCCGTGGTGCCGGCGACGGCGAGCGTCTTGGAGAATTCTCTGCGCGTCACGGGTTTCATGTTGGAGTCCATCGGTTCAAGCCGGAAATGCTTCGCTCAGAAGGCTCGCAGGTCCGGGCGGAAAGTCGAACAACTTCCACGGCGTCATTCTTCCCCGACCATCTCAGTCTTCCTCCGCGCTTCGCGAAGCGCCTGCTACAAAACATTGACCCCGCTCCCGGCCTCGGGCCAAATTCCACCCGCGACGCCGCGTATGGAATTGCTGTATCTCTATATCTCGCCCGGCCACAACTTCCGCGGGCGTCACGACGGATCCCCCGGCACCCATCCGATCCACGAGATGGCGGAGGTGGAGTGCGTGACGGGTCGCGGCCTGCGCGGCGACCGCTACTTCGACTACCAGCCCGACTTCAAAGGCCAGATCACCTTCTTCGCGGACGAGGTGTATCAGGCGCTGTGCCGCCGCTTTGATGTGTTCGACCGGGCGCCGTCGGCCTTCCGGCGCAACGTGATTACTCGCGGCGTCGATTTGAATGCGCTCGTGGGCAAGGAGTTTGAAATCCAGGGCGTCCAACTCCTCGGCACGGAGCCGTGCCAGCCGTGCCACTGGATGGACCTGGCCTTCGGTCCCGGCACCGAGGCGGCGCTCCGGGACCAAGGCGGTTTGCGGGCGAAAATCCTGACCGACGGTGTGCTGCGGGTGACGGAGAATCCCGGCCGCCCGATCGCCGCGCGTCATTGAAGATCAGCGACCAGACGGACGCCGGCGGCGCAGGGGACTCCGCTTCACGGACGACGCGCCCGAAAGACGGGCGAATCCGCGGGTCAGCGGGTAACCGCCGCCGGCTGGGCCTGCTCGTGGCCGGCGCGCTGCTGCTGTCTTTGACCGGCTGCGTCTGGTTGCGCCTGCTCGCCCTCAAGAACCAGCTCGCCGACTTCGACCACTACGTCAAGGTGGATGACCACCAGGGTCTGGCGTTTCAGTTCCTGCACCCCGTCCTCACCGTCCCGGACGTCCGCTACCTGATGGAGCTGGAGCCAACCGCGATCACCACCAACGGCGAGCAACAAACCTGGGTCTGGACGTTCGCGAAGCAGCGCCCGCCCACCGGAGCCGAAGCGGGCCGCTTTGACCTGACGTTTGCGACCTCGTTCGCGGAGGGCAAACTCAACCAGGTCGCCGTCTCCGAACGCGTGCTGGCCATCCTGCCCAAATGGTTCCTGCTCGATCTGGCACGGTCGCTGGGCCACGCCCACGTGGACCAGCAAAAGCGCGCGGTGAGTGTGACGCTCGATGATCCGGCGACGCACCGCGGCCTGACCAAGGCCGAGGTCATCCAACTGCTGGGGGCGCCGTGCCGAGTCACTGAGTCCAACGCCACCTACACCTGCCTGTACCAATACGAATTGAAGTCCCCGTCGCTCAAGGCCCACCAAACGATGCCGGCCCGGGCGGATTTGCGGTTCACCAAGTCTGCGGACCAATTGACGCGCATCGAGGCGGGGTACGGCGATTTCCGGATCGATCTCTCCTTCGAATCACCGGCCGCGCCGGCCCGCTGAAACATGCGGGTTGACCAGCCGTTCGCGGGGCCAGCCACACCGGCAGCGGCGTCACTGGGCGTTGGAGCGGTCCACATGGATCAGGCCGAAGAAGGTATAGGGATCGACGACCACCACCCGGGCTTCGGGGTGTTGTTCGGCCAGGCGCCGCGACACCTCGGCGTACCAGCGCGGGGATTTCAGGATGCTGCGCGCCCACAGGAATCCGGGCTGGCCCGGCCGCCGCCGCGCCGCCAGATCCGCGATGACGGCCACCGCCTTTTCCGCGTCATCCGGCAGGTCGCGCTCGGGACAGGTCGCAAGGCCGTCGTGCAACGCGGGTCCCCTTTCAAAATGCGTGCCCGCTCCGTCGGGGCTGAAAGAGCGGTAGGCATCGAACTCCGTGCTCGTGGAGGCCCCCGCCGAGCCGTCCAGCATGAAGCCGGTGATCGTCATGCCCCAGCGCCCGTAGTCCCGCCGGCAGTGTTCCGTCCAGACGGGCAAACCGGACGGCAGGCCGGAATCGGGCCGCACGCTCAGGGCGCGCGGATTCAAGTATCCGGCGCCGGAATCGCCGGCGATGAAAAAGTCGTTGGTGGTGGCGTGACGGTAGGCGTAGGCCAGCGCCTGCGGGACGCGGGCAGCCAGGTTGGGATCGAAGGCCCAGCCCAGCGGCACCTGGCCGCGCGCTGGATCGCGGAAGAACGCCGGCACGGCCTTGTAGAGCCACGAGGGCGAATCGTAGTCGCCGACGTAGTGGCCGACAAAAAACTTGTCCGCGACCCGCCCGTTGCGGGTCACGTAGCCGCGCGCCCGCCACTCGCTCGCGGTCGGCTTGGCATTCGGTTGCGGATAGCGTCGGGCCAGCGGGTAGTGCTGATAGAACGACGCGTTGGCCATCGCGCCCAAGCCGGCGGCGTCGGCCTCCATGTAGCCGTTGATCTGGGAAATCAAGCGCCCGAACTCCCACTCGGTCGGCACGCCGTCGTGTTTGCCCGGCGGATCGGCGTGGAGGGTGTATTTGTAGGGCCAGGGCGGAAATCCGCCGACCTGGATCACGCCCCCGCGGGCGCGGTCATACAGGGCGCGGAGGATTTCGAGGAATTCCTTCCGATCCAGGCCGGGCGGTTGCTGGAGATCGTCGTTGGGCGGCTCGTCGCCCCACGGGGACAGGTCGAAGAAGAACGCGCGCCGGGCGATGAAGTAATCGGCGTTGGACAGCGTGTGCATCGTCGGGCCGGCCCGGCGCGGGTGTTGGAGCCAGAAGGCGTCCACGTAGTAGGCGGCGACGCCGGGGGCGCAGCGCCCCGGGCGCAGGTAGCGGCGCAGCGCCCAGCGATAGGCATCCACTTTGGCGCTGCCACTGGCGGATTCGGCGCTGTCGGGGAGCCGGCCCTGGCCGGTGAACTTGGCCGAGCCGTCCGGGTTCACCAGCCACAGCTTCACCGGCAGTCGCATCCGGCCGGCCAATTGGTCGAAGACCGAGCCGGGCCGCGGATCCCACCGCACCGGCAGCAAATCGTCGCAGCCCGCGGCCGTGGACGCCACGTCCGACGTGGCCGGCACCGCGGGGTCATAGACGACCAATCCTTTGAAGACGCGCCGGAACGTCTGGACCGCTTCCTCCAGCGTGGCGAGCGGCCGGGCCTCCGCGTCCTGGAGCCAGCCGTCCTCGCCGCGCAACCAGTCATACCAGAACCGGTCGGTGGCGACGCCAAAGTCGCCGCAGTAAAAGAGGTAGAGTTGCGGGGAGCGGCGGTTGGCCAGACCCTGGAGCGCGGCCAGCACGTGCAGCGTGTCCCAAAGCCGGGTGACGTTGGTGTCGGCGCGCAGATCGAGCTGGTTCAACGGCTCGGCGTCGAAGAGGTAAATCCGCCTGGGCCGCGGCGCGGCGCTGGTTTCGGCGTCCGCGGAGGGCGGCGCCAGCAACACCCAAAAACAGGCCAGCCCAAGGCAGGGTAGAAATCGCGGCAAGCCGGGACGCGTCATCCGCGGCATCGTGGGGTTCGGAACCGAACGAAGTCAATCCACGGCGGGCGCGGCCGGCTGCCGGTCCCGCCAGCGCGCAGCGCTTCGGGGTTACGGCACCGGCGGCAGGCCCGCCGTCCACGCGCAGCCCCGCCGCAACAACTCCGGCACCGCGTTGTTCGTGAGCGCCGTCACGTCGTGGCCGAGCGTGGTGTGGAAGACGCGGCCCCGGCCGTAGTTCAGCACGAACGCCATCGGATACTCCTTGCCGTCCACTTTCGAGCGGGCCTGGGCGAGGACGTGGATCGGCGCGTCGCCGATCAGGCAGGTGTAGAGTTCGTCGTCGGTCGCGAACGGCTCC
>JAJXZI010000078.1 GCA_021780115.1 bacterium
GACTCGCCACTTCAGTCCCAGCCCCAACAGTTCGGCAAACAATTTCTCGGGTGTCATACCCTCAAAGCCTGCCCAATCCTTTCTTCACCGAAAACGTCAGAGAACCCTTTTAGAAAACATGGGGGCAGAGAGCGGGCGCGGAAGTCCTCATGTCGGAACCAGGTTCCGGACCCGGCGGCGGGCTCACTTCGCTTCCAGCAGCTTGGCGACCTTGCCGGCCAAGTCGTCGCGGGCGTTGGCGTCCGCCAAGTTGCCCTGCTTGTCGATCAGCCACATCGCCGGGATGGCGCGGATGTTGAACTGCTGGCCGAACTCGTTTTCCCAGCCTTTGCCGTCGAAATACTGCGGCCAGCTCATGCCTTTGTCCTGGGTGAACTTCTCCAGCTTGGCCTTGTCCTCGTCGAAGCTGATGCCGATGATCTCGAAGCCCTGGCCGTGGTATTTGTCGTAGGCCGCCTGGACGTGCGGCAGCTCGGCGACGCACGGCCCGCACCACGTGGCCCAGAAGTCCACCAGCACCACCTTGCCTTTGAGCTGGGCCAGGTCCACAGCCCGCCCGTCCACGGCCTTAAACTGGATGTCCACCGGTTTGCCGACGGCATTGGCCGCCTGAAAGAGTTTGCCATCCAGCAGGTCCTGCGCCCGTTTCTTGAGCTTGGCCGGCGCGCCGGCACTGGAAGCGACCTCCTGGGCCAATTTCTTCTGGGCCTCGCCCTCCTCGCTCATCGCCAAGGCGAGCAACATGCCGTAAACCTTCTCGCTCTTGGGGAAGTCCTTCTTCAACGCGCCCAGGCCGTCGATGAACCTCCGCTTCGCCTCGTCCGGACTGGATTCGGCGGCCTGGCTGGCGTCCATCCGCAGCTTCTGCAAACGGAGGTCCACCCGGTCGTCTTCCGGCACGGTGGGGTCGCTCGCGAGGGTGGTGACGAGCCGGTTCAGTTCGTCCTGGCGCTCCTTTTTGCCCATGGCGACGGCGTTGAACAGCGCGCGCGCCTGGAGTTGCCGCGCCTGGGCCAGGTGCGCGCTCTTGGGAAACCGCGTGGTGAACTCCTTGGCCTGGTCGGCCGCCAGCGACATGGCGTCCGCCTGCTTGTTCAGGAAGGCCTGGAATTCCTCGCGGGAGGGACGTTGCTGCTCCCACGCGGCGGGCGCGGGTTGCGGTTGGCCGGCGGACTGGACTTCGGCCCAAGCCTTCTCCTCGTCGGCGGGCAGCGAAGACGCTTTCGCCGCCGGGGGCGGCGCGTCAGCCGCGCGGGCGGTGGATTGAAGCCGCTGGCTCCCGCCGGCCAGCAGGCACAGCGCGAGCATGCGGAAGAGGGCGGATCGCCACGGACGAGTGGGGATGACTTTCATAACGCGACTCTCCTCCGCTCAACGCCGGTGTGCAAGCCCGAAAGCCGGATCCGCCGCCGCCCGCTGCTCAGGCGCGGATGCCGACGCTGCCGCCCGGCGTCTTGAGCCGCCAACGGTAGGAATACTGGTAATAGGTCTGGGTGAGTGACTGCGCGGGCGGCATGTAAGGCTGCACGGTGGAGTTGGTCCCCGCCACCGTGGCGGCAAGGACGCCGTCGCACAGAATACTGACCGATCCGCTGGCGCCGGTGGCGAGGTAGTCAGCGTCGCCCACGGGCGTCGCACTGGTGACAAGCGTTCCGTTCAGCCACACCGGGCCGCTGATGTTGTCGATGGTCAAGGCCATAGTCTCCGCTCCTGCGTGAATTGAGTCAGGTCCGTGGGTGGACCGCCGCGGCTTCGCGGCCCGTCCCCGCCGGAACAACGCCAGCTTCTGGCCCGGCTGAGACAGTTTCCGCCCACCTAATCTTCCGCGAATCCTACGTCAATCCGGCTGTACCGCAAGGGAAACTTGAAGCCCTGTCGTGTAGTTTTCAAACCCGGACAAAGGGCGGGGTTGGGCGTTAGCCCACTCGGACAGATTTTTTAGGGGGCGAAGAAGATTGGAGATTGGTGGGATCGGGTTGAGCGACCAGGACGGAGTGGTGGCCGGTAGGGTGAGGACAGAGGATGAACTGGCTTTTGGGGGCGACTTCGCGGGCGGCGACGGGCGAACTCCGCCGGCGGATTGGCCGGCCTTGGGCCACGCAGACGACCCCACCCGCGCTGGTGGGTGAACGGCAGACGACCGGGCGGCGGCCGCGGGAGTACCGGGCCGGGCTGGTAAAGTGTGCGCCGACCACCTATGGTCAGCCTTCAAGCAGCAAGACATTATGCCGGAGCAAACGCAAGTGGCCTTTTTCTCGATGGAGACCGCGCTCAACGGCGCGTTCTTCCACACCCAACGCATGGCGCGGCCCTGCGTGCTCACGGCGTATTTCGAATGAACCAACGATGAAATGGTCCTGGCGCATCGGCCGCGTCGCCGGCATCGACGTTTACCTGCACGCGACGTTCCTGATTCTGCTCGCCTGGGTTGGCGTCAGCTACTACCTCGAACGCCATCGCGCGGCCGACGCGGCGCGCGGCCTGGCGTTCATCTGCACGCTCTTTGGCATCGTCGTCCTCCACGAGTTGGGCCACGCGCTCACGGCGCGGCGGTTCGGCATCCGCACGCGCGACATCACCTTGCTGCCCATCGGCGGCGTCGCGCGTCTGGAACGGATGCCCGAAGACCCGAAGCAGGAGTTGCTCGTGGCGCTGGCCGGGCCGGCGGTCAACGTGGTCCTGGCCGCGCTCCTGTTCGCCATCCTTGCCCCGGCCGCCTTGCAGAACGTGCATCTCGTGGGCGGAGACTTCCTCGCCAAGCTCTTCATGGTCAACCTCGGCCTCGCGGCCTTCAACTTGATCCCGGCCTTCCCGATGGACGGCGGCCGCGTGCT
>JAJXZI010000309.1 GCA_021780115.1 bacterium
GGTCATCAACATCCCGTTGTCCTTGATGGGCGCGGTGCTGGCGCTCTGGATCACCCGCCAAACCGTCAACCTCATGACGCTCGGCGGGCTGGCGTTGGCCGTCGGCATCCTGGTGGACGAGGCCACCGTCTGCATCGAGAACATCCACACGCACCTGCTACGCGGCCGTTCCCTCGCCCGGGCCGCGCTCGAGGCCAGCAGTGAAACGACCGGGCCGCGGCTGCTGGCCACGCTCTGCATCCTGGCGATCTTCAGCCCCACGCTGTTCATGACCGGCGCGGCCAGGGCGATGTTTCTGCCGCTCTCGCTGGCGGTCGGCTTTTCGATGGTCACGTCGTATCTGCTCTCCAGCACGCTGGTCCCGGTGCTGTCGGTCTGGATGTTGCGCGGGCACGAAGAAACGGCGACCGGACACCCCGAGGCCGAGGGCCGGTTCGCGCGGTTTCAGCGCCGCTACGCCGCGCTGGCGCAACGGCTGGTGCGGGCGCGCGGGCTTGTGGCGGGCGCTTACCTGCTCGCGGCCGCAGGGGTGATCCTCTTCCTGGGCCGGCGGCTGGGCACGGAGATTTTCCCCAAAATCGAGGCGGGCGAGATTCAACTGCGCTTCCGCGCGCCGACCGGCACGCAGATTGACGGCACGGAGGCCGTCGCGCGGCGGGCGCTGGACCTCATCCGGCAGGCCGCCGGGCCGGATAACGTCGAGATCACGCTGGGCTTTGTGGGCGTGCATGGCGCGCCGTATCCGATCAATCTGATTTACCTGTTCAACGGCGGGCCGGAGGAAGGGGTCTTGCAGGTCCAGTTGAAGCCCGGCGCGCCGGTGCGGATCGAAGACCTGCAGGAGCGCCTCCGGATAACGTTCGCCGCGCAGTTGCCGGACGTGCGCTTTTCCTTCGAGCCGAGCGACATCATCAGCCGCGTGATGAGCCTGGGCGCAAACACGCCGATTGAAATCGCCGTCAGCGGGCTGAACCTGGCGGCCGACCGCGATTTCGCCCAAAAAGTCCGGGCGCGGCTCGGCCGGATTCCTTCCCTGCGCGACCTTCAATTTGGCCAGGCGCTGGATTATCCGACGGTGGACGTCCACCTGGATCGCGAGCGCGCCGGGCTGATGGGCGTGACGATGGCCGACGTGTCGCGTTCGCTGGTGACCGCCACGTCGTCCAGCCGGTTCGTGGTGCCCAACTACTGGGCCGACCCGAACAGCGGCGTCGCTTACCAGATTCAGGTGCAGGTTCCCCAGGCGCAGATGACGTCCCTGGAGCAGGCACGGAACGTGCCGGTGATGTTGCGCCACGGCCAGTCGGTGCTGCTCCGCAACGTCGCCACCGTCACCGAAGGCACGGCCGTCGGCGAGTACGACCGCTACAACATGCAACGCCTGGTCAGCGTCACGGCCAACATCGCCGGCACCGACCTGGGCCGCGCGGCCCAACAAGTAAGCGCGGCGCTCCGGGAACTCGGCCCGCCGCCCGCGGGCGTGAGCGTCGCCGTGCGCGGGCAGGTGGTGCCGCTCCAGCAAATGATGGACGGCTTGCGCACCGGCCTGCTGCTGGCGGTGGTGGTCATTTTCCTGCTGCTCGCGGCGAATTTCCAGTCGCTCCGGCTCGCGCTACTGGTCGTCTCGACCGCGCCCGCGGTGATCGCGGGGGTGATCCTCACGCTGTGGCTCACGGGCACGACGCTCAACATCCAATCGTACATGGGAGCGATCATGGCCGTCGGCGTGGCCGTCGCCAACGCCATCCTGCTGGTGACGTTTGCCGAGCGCGCCCGCGTGGGACAGGCTTCCAGTCTGTCGGAGACAGGCAAGATGCCTGTCCCACTTTCGGCTGCGGACGCCGCCGTGGACGGCGCGCGCAGTCGCCTGCGCCCGATCCTCATGACCAGCCTGGCGATGATCGCCGGCATGATCCCGATGGCGCTGGGGCTGGGCGAGGGCGGACAGCAAACCGCCCCGCTGGGGCGGGCAGTCATCGGCGGGCTGGCCGCCGCCACATTCGCGACGTTGTTGGTGCTGCCGTCGTTCTTCGCCCTGGTCCAGGCGCGGGCCCATCGCCGCTCCGCCTCGCTGGATCCGGATGATCCGGCCAGTTCGCTCGCGGAACCGGGCAAATGACCGCCATTTTCTATGAATCCCCCATCCCATTCCGGGATACCACTTCGCGTGAAAATGAGCCGACCAAGTAGGGCGGGCTGTCCTCCGCCCGCCGCCCGCGGTGCCTCCGGCCTGGAGGGCCTCCGGCCCGGAGGCGCGGTGAGGACACCGCGCCCGACCTGTTTTCGGGGTAACCGCCGCGTTTGCGATTTTGCGCTGCTGCTCTTCAGCATTGTCGAACTGTCTCTGTTCTCGGGTTGCGGACGTAGATCGGACGCCGCAGTCTCGAAGGCCGGCAGGGCTGCGCCCATTACCGTTCGCGTGGCTCACCCGCACCGGGGTGAAATCACCCGGAGCGTCACGCTGCCGAGCTTCCGCATCCTGGCCTATCAGGCCGCCACGATTTACGCCAAGGTGCCCGGCTACCTGAAGACGCTGACAGTCGATAAAGGCGACACGGTCCAGGCCGGCCAGTTGCTCGGGGAGATCGAAGTGCCGGAATTGCTGGCTGACGAGATTCAGTACGAGGCCGAGACGGAAGTGGCCCGCACCAATTACGAGCGCCTGGCGCAGGCGCGGCAAAAGGCGCCGGACCTGGTCGTGCCGCAAACCGTGGACGACTTGTGTGGCGCCTGGGAAGTCGCGCAGGCCAAGCTGCAGCGGACCCGGACGCTGCTGCAGTACGCCCGGCTGGTCGCGCCGTTTTCCGGCGTGGTCACGGCGCGGTTTGTGGACCCCGGCGCCTTCATTCCCGCCGCCACGGCCGGCACGCCCGCGCCAAGCGCCGCGGTGGTGACGCTGATGGATTTCCGCCGCCTGCGCATTCAAGTGTTCGTGCCCGAACCCGAAGTGCCGTTCATCACCAACGGCGTGCCGGCACAGGTGACGGTGGACGAACTGCCGGGAAAAGTTTTCACCGGTTCCGTGACCCGCTACGCCAACGCCCTCGACGAAGCTACCAAGACCATGCTGGCGGAAATCGAGATGCCCAACCCGACCGGCGCGCTCCGACCCGGCATGTACGCGAGCGTCCAACTCGAAGTCGAGCGCAAGCCCGACGCGCTGTTGCTGCCCGCCGACGCGCTGGTGAGCGAAAAAGGCGGCGCGTCCGTTTTCACCGTGGCCGACGGCAAAGCGAAGAAAGTCCCGGTGAAAACCGGCTTCAACGACGGCGTGAACGTCGAGATCACCGGCGGCCTCACCGGCGCCGAGGCGGTGGTGCTGGCGGGCAAGCAAACCGTCACCGACGGCCAGCCGGTCAACGTCACGGAGGGCAAGTGAGATTTCGGATTTACGAATTACGATTTGCGATTTGCGCGGCTGGGGTGTTGGCACTCGGCCGCTGCCGGGCCCCCGCGCAGTCCACCAACGGCACCAACGTTTTCCCCATTGATCTGCCGACGACGCTGCGCCTGGCGGGCGCGCAAAACCTCGACGTCCAGCTTGCCCGCGCCAAGCTGGCCGAGGCGCGGGCCGCGCATGAAGGCGCCGTGGAGCAGCTTTTCCCGTGGCTTGCCCCTGGCGTCGCTTACCATCGCCGCGACGGCTCAGCGCAATTCTTCCCGGCGGGGAACGTCATCGACAATGCCCATCTTGAGTCCTACGCCCCCGGCGGCACCGTCGCGGCGCAGGCCGACTGGGGCAACGCCCTGTTCGCCGCGCTCCAGGCGCATCAACTGGTCCGCGCCGCGAGCCACGCGCTCGATGCCCAGCGCCAGGACAGCCTGCTCGCCGCCGCGCAGGGCTATTTCGATCTGGCCGAGGCGCAGGCCGGCGTCGGCGTGGCGCGCGAGGCGGTACGCATTTCCGCGGATTACGAAAATCAACTGCACCGCGCCGTGTCGGCGGGCGTCGCGTTCCACGGCGACGAATTGCGCGTCGCCACGCAGACGGAGCGGGACCGCTTGCTGCTGCGGCAGGTCCAGGAGCTACAACGCGTCGCCGCCGCCCGCTTGTCGGAGACGCTCCATCTGGACGCGACCATCGAATTGGTGCCGCAGGAAACCGAGTTAGTGCCGCTGAACCTGGTCAAGCCCGACACGCCGCTGGGCGCGCTCGTGTCCCAGGCACTGGTGGCCCGGCCCGAACTCAAACAGAGCCAGGCGCTGCTGGCGGCGGCCCGGGCGGCGAACAACGGCGCGACGTATGGCCCGCTCCTGCCGACCCTGGGCGCCCAGGTGTTTGTCGGCGGCTTCGGCGGCGGTCCGGAAGGCCAGCACGGCGAGTTCGGCGCGGCGCAGGACTACTTCACCACGCTGAGTTGGCGCGTCGGACCCGGTGGGCTGTTCGATCCCGCCCGGCGCCACGGCACCCGCGCGCAGTTGAGCGGGGCGCAGTTCGCCCGCGAGAAAACCCGGGACCAGATTACGCGGGAAGTCGTGGAGACGGTCACGCGCGTTCGTTCCTTGTCCGACCAGATCGCGACTGCCCGGCGGGCGCTGACGAACGCCGAGGAGACGTTGCGCCTGACCCTGGAACGCAAGGAGTTTGGCGTCGGCATCGTGCTGGAAAACATCCAGGCGCAACAGGACCTGACGCGCGCCCGGAGCGACTATCTCCAGGCGGTGGCCGAATTCGACAAGGCGCAGTACGCCTTGCGCACCGCGGTGGGCTTGACCGACACTCCCGAGCAGCGAACCGCTCCGTGAAAGGCGTCATCTTCGACATGGACGGCGTGCTGACGGACTCCGAGCCGCTCATCAACGCCGCGGCGGTGGCCATGTTCCGCGAGCGCGGCCTGGCCGTGGCAACGGAGGATTTTCTGCCGTTCGTCGGCACCGGCGAGGACCGCTACCTCGGGGGCGTCGCCGAAAAACACCGCTTCCCCCTCGATCTGCCGGCAGCGAAGAAGCGCACGTACGAAATCTATCTCGCGCTGGTGCCGCAGCGCTTGCGAGCCTTCCCGGGCGCGCAGGAATTGGTGGGCGCCTGCCGGTGGGCCGGCCTGAAAATCGCCGTCGCGTCCAGTGCCGATCTCATCAAGATCGAGGCCAACCTCCGTCAGATCGGCCTGCCGCCGGCCACCTGGGACGCCCTCGTCTCCGCCGAGGACGCGACGCACAAAAAGCCCGCGCCCGATATCTTCCTCGCCGCCGCGCGCAGACTGGCCCTCGCCCCGAGCCAATGCGTCGTGATCGAGGACGCCGTCAACGGCCTCCTCGCCGCGAAGGCGGCCGGGATGCGGTGCGTCGCGGTCGCGCAGACGTTCCCGGCCGCACAATTGCAGACGGCGGACCTCGTCCGCACCGGGCTTCAGGACGTGACGCTGGCGGATTTGCGCGGCGACGGTGGTGGCACCTGATCGTGATGTGGGGCGCAGCACAGCGCCCAGTCATCAGCGGACCCGCACCAACGTCGCACCACCGCGGGGCAGGCTCAGTTCAACCCGGCCTGTGCCGGCTCGCGACCACCGGCCCGTCGTCGCGTCGAACACCTCGAGACGACCTGGGCCCCGGAGGCCGACGACCTTCTCCGCCTGGTAATCGAGGTTGACCACCAGGACGCGTGTCGGCACGGCGGCTTTCTTCCCTTTGGCCGCCGGGCCGAAGTACCCGAGCAGCACGCCTTTCACCGGTTCGGGCGGTTGGTAATTCTGGGCGGGCAGAGGCGGATCGAGCGCGAACGGCGCGTCCGTGGGTAACGGCTCGGCGCCCGGCGGCCTCATGCCGGCGTGATAGACCCCGAGTGAGCGCAGCGGCTGCAACTGCGCGGCGATGGCCGCGAATTCGTGGTTGAGTTTCGTCAGCGCCGGATAAAGCGGCGTGGGCGTGCCGTCGGCATGGGCGATGCCGCCGGTGTGGCCGGGGTGCGAGTACACGTAATAGGAGATGCCTTGCGCGCCGTAGGCCAGGGTCGTGTGGACGAGGTAACTCACCTCGTCGCTCGTGGGCACCCGCATGGACGGCGACCAGGTGCAGGCCTGGACGATGTTGAGAAATGGCACCCCGGCCTGCTGGGCGGCGTGGCGAACGAGGGCGAGGTTGAGGAAATAATCCGGCGAGTCGCCTTTGACCGTGAATTGATAGTGGTCGTAGCTGAGGAGGGCCGGTTTCACTTCGTCCACGAACTGGCGCAAGTGTGCCTGGTAGGCCGTCACCGGGTCGCCGCTGTTGCCGAGTTGCTCGTTGGTGGCGTAAGTGGGAAACAGGTTGATGTAGGCGAGATGCGCCGGGTCGCGCTTGCGCAAGTAAGCCACCAACCGGCCAAGCGCGGGGAAGTCCTTCGCGTTCGGCTCATCGGTGATGAAGTAGGCGTAGAGGGCCGGATGTCGGCGCACGCGGGCCAGGAGCGCGTCGAGCTTCTCGCGCTGGACCGGGTCGTCGAGCGTCGCCGGCGTGAGGAGCGGATCGGTGAGCTGCGCGCGCAGGCCGTGGCGGCGAGCCACGTCCAGTTCCTTCTCCGCGCACCACACCAGGTTCCAGCCGCCGTCAGCCATCTGTTGGGCGGCGGCGTCGGTCATGGGCGGGCCGGCCCAGTAGGTGACAATCGGCGTGCCCACCTTCCAGGCAGCAGCGGACGATGTGATGGCAGCGCGGGATCCGGCGCACAGGACGATCACTCCGGCCAGCGCGCGGGCCGGCCAGCGCGAGTTCACCCAGCGAGACCGGCGCGGAAGAAATGGCTTCTTAAACACGGCTTTAGTGAACGCTAACCGGACGAGAAACGAAACCGGAAAATGCGGGTGGCCGGGCCTCGGTGCTGCCTGGCGGAGGGGCTTGACCGCCCCCCGCGCTTCCCCGCGCCGGCCCAGGCACCATCACCAGCGGCGCCGCGGGCATTGTTTCCCGGGTCGCTCTTCGACATGCTGCGCGCCGATGAACCACGTCTTGGCCCCGTTAACCGAGCCCGTCGGCCTGATTTGGCTGCTGGCGCTGATGCTGACCGTGTTTCTGGTCTGGAAGGACCGGTTCCGCGCGGCCTTGGCGCCGGGGGCGGTCGTGCTCGCGTTCTGGCTGATCGGGAGCACGCCGATGCCCGCGCGGCTGCTGGCGTCACTGGAACGTCCGTACGCGCACCCGGCCCTCGACGCGCTACCCGAGCACGACGCGGTGGTCATGCTCGGCGGCGTGCTGGGGCCGTCGGCGAACGACGTCTTGGGCTTCAACCTCGACAGCGCGGCGGACCGCGTGGTGACCGCCGTCGAAGTAATGCGCCGCCACAAGGCGCGGGCTTTGGTGCTGGGCGGCGGCGGCAGTCTGCTGGCGCGCGGCCCGGTGGAAGAAGGCCGGCTGGTCGAGAATTGGCTGCGCCGCTGGAACCTCGTCGAGGCGCCGATCTACCGCCTCGGCGCGTGCGCCAACACCCGGGACGAGGCCGCGCGCACCGCCGCGCTGGCCCGCGAGCAGCACTGGCAACGGCTGCTCTTGGTCACTTCCGCCGGCCACATGCGCCGCGCCGAGGCGATCTTCCAGAAGCTGGGACTGCGGCCGACGTGCGTCGCGTGCGACTTTGAAGGGATGGCCGAGCTGGAACGGAAAGACGCCACGAGCCTTTTCCCGAAGGCGGACGGTTTTCACCTGTTGGGCTTGTTCTGGCACGAATGGGCGGGTTGGTGGTACTACCGTCTGCGCGGGTGGTTGTGAAGGCTCCGTTCCAAAACCGCTCCGAGAGCGCGAGCCGCCAATCCGCACGACGCCTACCCGACCCGCCGGAGCACCCGCGCTGCCGCGTTGACCGTCCGCTCGACGTCCGCCGCGGTATGCGCCGTGGAAAGGAACCCGGCCTCGAACTGCGACGGCGCGAGATAGATGCCCTCGGCCAGCATCCCGTGGAAGAACTTCTTGAACCGCTCGCGGTCGCTGCGCATCGCGTCGGCGAGGTTGTGGACCGGTTCGCCGGTGAAGTAGCTGCAGAACATGGAGCCGCAGCGGTTGAACGTCACCGGCACGCTCGCTGACTTGGCCGCGTCTTTCATCCCCGCTTCGAGCTGCGCCCCGAGTTCCTCTAGCCGGGCGTAAGGATTTGGCTTCGACTTCGGACTTCCCCCCAGTTCCTCCAGCGCCGCGATGCCCGCCGCCAGGGCGAGCGGGTTGCCGCTGAGCGTGCCGGCCTGGTACACCGGACCGAGGGGCGCCAGACAATCCATGATCTCCGCCCGCCCGCCGAACGCGCCCACCGGCAGACCGCCGCCGATGATCTTGCCAAAGCACGTCAGGTCCGGCCGGAGGCCGAACCGTTCCTGGGCGCCGCCGGGCGCGAGCCGGAAACCAGTCATGACTTCATCGAAGATCAGCAGGCTGCCGTGGGCCGCGGTGATTGCGCGGAGGAATTCGAGGTAGCCGGGCCTTGGCAGGTACACCCCGGCGTTACCCGGCACCGGCTCGACGATGATGCCGGCGATTTGGCTCCGGTTCGCTTCAAACGCCGCCTGCACCGCTTCGGCATCGTTGAACGGCAGCACGATCGTGTGCTGGGTGAACGCCGCCGGCACGCCCGCGCTGTCCGGATGGCCAAAGGTGAGCGCGCCGGAGCCGGCCTTGACCAGGAGCGAATCGGCGTGGCCGTGGTAGCAGCCGTCGAACTTGATGATCTGGTCGCGCCTTGTGAAACCGCGCGCCAGCCGGATGGCGGACATGCAGGCCTCGGTGCCGGAGTTGCACATCCGCACCTTTTGCACGCTCGGCGCCAACGCGCAGATGAGCCGCGCCATCGTGACCTCGAAGGGATTGGGCACGCCGAAGCTCGTGCCGTGGTCAGCCGCGGCTTTCACGGCGGCGATGATTTTCGGATGCGCGTGACCGAGGATGGCCGGCCCCCAGGTGCCGACGTAATCCAGCAACTCGTCGCCGTCCACCGTCTCGAGGCGGGCGCCGGCGGCGCGGTGGACGAAGAACGGCTGCCCGCCGACGGCGCGGAAGGCGCGCACCGGCGAGTTCACGCCGCCGGGGATGTAGCGCAGGGCTTCGGCGAACAGGGCTTCCGATTGGGCGCGCGAAATCATGCGCGAATCATAGTCACGGCGGTCGCGAAGGCACGCGGTTTCTCGGGTTTTGGTGGTGGGGCAGCCGTCCCGGCGGCCATCGTCCCGGCGAGAATTCCGGCGTGAGCCGAAGCAGCCCACGCCACCTTGCAAACAGCTCACGCCGGCCTTACCGTCCAGACATGACTGTTGCCTTGGCCAGAGATGTTGAGGATTTCCTCCAAGATCAGGTTCGCTCCGGCATCTGCGCCGACCCCAGTGAGCTTATCAATGACGTCATCCGCTCCCTCCGTGAACAGCAACAGATACCTCTCGAAATCACGCCGGAGTTGGAGTCCTGGTTGCTGGAAGCAGCAGACAAACCCACGACCCTGCTCGCGGCAAAGGACTTCGCCGGCATCCGCGAACGAGTGCGGGCGCGAGCCAAACCCCTGGCGCCATGAGCGTCCGCAAGTCCGACGATTTCATCGCGGACGTGGAGCGGCAGGTTGAGTGGTATGCAGTCAACGCCGGCTGGAATGTGGCGGAACGCTACCTCGCCGCGGTGGAAGCCACCTGCCGACTCCTGGGACAACACCCGCAGCTTGGACCGCGCGGTGGCTTCGCTCATCCACGCCTCCGCAACTGGCGCTGGTTCGTCGTCTTCCGGCCGTTCAAAAAGCATGTCCTGTTCTATGAGACGCTCGGCGACGACGTCGTGCTGCGCCGGGCCATGCACGGGCATCGCGACTTGCCGGGTCGGCTGCTCGACCGGGCCGGGACGGATTGATCTGTATTTGGGTAGGGAGACCAGCGAGCGTGTGACGCGAGGCAGGTGTGAGCTGACCGGCGGAAAGCGCGCAGAGGACGGGTTGGAATCACCAAAGCCGCGCGGACGTTTGGCTGACGCGTGAAGGCTGCCAGCGCCGTGAATGGAATCGCACCAGACTATTGACTGCCCCCGTTCCGACTTAGTAGGCGAGAACCATCACGGTCGCGTCTTGGGCATGCTTGACAACGTCGACGCTTTTCCCAGCGGTTTCGGGATTTTTGATTTTGTCGGCAAGCCCTGTGACCGCATCAAGCAAATCTCCCAGATACTTGACCTTGACTGCGTAGTTGACGTTCTGCGGGATGGAACCGGAAACCGCTAAAGCCGCCAGGTCGTTTATTTTTGCGCGAACTATGCCAACAACAGCCCCATCTTCCGCAACCAGCGGCCCTCCTGAGTTTCCGGGCTGTATGGGCACGCTGATCTGGTACTGCGAGGGATCATCTTCCATACCGGATAGGCTGCTAATTTTCCCATCCGTGAACTTCGGCTCCAATCCCTGAAGAGTTGTGTTCGGGAACCCGATTGTGAAAACCGAATCACCCAACCGCATGGAGCGGTGAAGTGCCAACGGTAAGGGTTTGAATCTCCCTTGAGTCTTCAGCAGGGCCAGATCGAACGCGCGGCTCGTCCTTACCAACTCCGCGTTAAGAGTGCCGGTCTGCGTTCGGACCTTGAGTTTTGTCGCATTACGCACGACGTGATCGTTGGTGACGAGATACCCGTCTTCAGTTATGAAAAAACCAGTTCCGCTGGAAACCACATCGTCGCCGTCCAGAGCCGGGATTGCCGCGCCTTTGCTGGGTGAGCCCGCTGCGACTCGCACTGAAGCCAGTCGTTGCTCAATCATCTGGGCTGGAATCTCATCGCGCCCGCATATCCGCCCCGCATCGTATGAGCGGACGGTTCGGCTATTTCCCAGCTTGCTCTCGTAGTTGAAGCTTCCGATCAGTTTCGCGTAGAAGCTGAATCGCTCTGTGTCTGAGAGCACGGTGAGGTTCTTGACGTGAATGACTTCGAAGCTCCTCGCATCAGGTGTTGAGTCAACCAAGACGGCATCTTCGAGTTGCTGGATCAGTTTGGCGTTTCGGAAAAGCACCCATCCAATTTGTTTCTTCCGCATATCGTAAACGACTCCATCGGCAATGCGGAGCAGCCCCGATGCGGCCGCTCTTTCAAAGTCATGACGAGCAACTTGCACTGGGTCGT
>JAJXZI010000153.1 GCA_021780115.1 bacterium
CCGAAGTACACGGCGAGCAAAGCGACTAAGCGCCAGCAGCGGGCGGAAGAGCCAGAGGGTCAAAGCACGATCAGGGCGCATGGGTTAGAGCACAGTGGGCAGAAGACGGAGGACGGAAGACAGAGGACTGATCAAGCACTGTGTTGTCCGGTCTTCACTTCCCTGGCGCAGAGGTCATCCACGAGCCGGAGGTAGTCGGCCTTTCGGCTGTCCCAACTGTGGCGCGCGGCATAGTCGGACGCGCGGGTGACCATCTGGCGGCGCGCCTCGCCGTTGCCGAGGACTTCGAGGATGGCCTCGGCCAGGGCGTCGGCGTCGCCGGAGGGAAAGAAGCGCACCACGGAGTCGTCGAAGTAGTAGCGGTCGATCTTGGTGGCGGAGACGACGACGGGCACGCCCAGGGACATGAACTCCATGATCTTGGTGCTGTAGGCCTCGTTGCCAAAAGAATCCGCCCGCTTCGGAACCACGCCCAAGTCGGCGTTGGCCATGACGTCCACAATTTGTCGCACCGGGAGTGTCTCGAAGAATCGCACCTTGCCATCAAGCCCCAACTCGCCGGCGAGCGCAACCAGGTTCGGTTTCATGTTTCCGTCGCCGTAGATCCGCAACTCCGCCTGCGGGAGCTGCCGGCTCACCTTCTGAAAGGCCCGGATGGCAATGTCGAGACCCTGGTGCCATTGGAGGCCGCCGGGAAAGAGCAAGATGAGGCGGTCGTCCTTGCGCGTGCGCGGGCGGGGCGAAAACAGCCGCCGATCCACGTAGTTGATGATCACCGAGCACTTTTCCCGGGGCGCCGAACGGGCGGTGTAACTCTCCCGCCACAGGTCATTGGCGAGGATGACGTGGTGGGCGAAGGCGGCGGAGGCGCGCTCCACCCGTTTCAGCGCCGCGACGGTGCGGGACTCCTCGCGAGCGCCGAACTTGCTGGCGTAGAGCTCCGGGACAATGTCATGAATGTCCAGGATGATGCGGGCACCGGTGAGCCGGGGATACCAGGCGGCGAAGACGAGAAAATCCGGCACGTTGTGGATGTGCAACAGGTCATAGCGGCGGCGCCAATGCCGGCGGGTGATCCACCAGGAGGAGGCCAGCAGGAAGCGCAGCAGGGGGAGCAGGTACAGCACGCCGGCGTGCTGCTCCTGGACCATACGCGGCTGGAGACGAACGAGGCTCACGTTGCCCAGCCTCTCCTGCTTGGGCAACTCCGGGGAGCGGCGGAGGGAGATCACCTCGACCTGGTCGCCGCGCTCGGCCAAGGCTTCCGCATAGCGCATCACCCGGGTATCCGACAGATAGAAGGAGTGGGTGAGCATGCAGACGCGGAGGGGCTTGCGGCGGACCGGCAGGGGCCTCCGCCCGGCCACAAAGGTCGCCATCTCTCTGGGCAGGGGCTGCCAGCAACCGTCGCGGTGCCGGTCCCGGACATATTCCAGGAGCCGGGCGTAATGGGCCGCGGCGAAGGTATGCGCCGCGGCTGGCTCGCCGTCGAACCGCAGGTAGTCGGGATGCACGTTCACGAGGGCCATGCCACCGTGCCGGGCTATCCAGTCCAGTTTGCGGAGCCAGATGTCCGAGGTGGTCTCGCCCAGGATCAGGAAGAGCGTCGAGTCCTGGGGCAGAGTGTAGGGCAACTCCACATACCCCCCTGCCCGAGAGGACGGAGGACGGAGGACGGAGGACGGAACGGAAGCATCGAATTCCGAAGGTTTCGAGTTTCGAGTTCCGAGTTCCGTGCTGCCGGGGCGAGGAACCCAGAAGGGGAAAATGGTGCCGGCGCCGTCC
Organism: bacterium; assembly: GCA_021780115.1. Classification (GTDB taxonomy): domain Bacteria; phylum Verrucomicrobiota; class Verrucomicrobiia; order Limisphaerales; family JAJXZI01; genus JAJXZI01. Next base: position 1,786 of record JAJXZI010000153.1, read on the forward strand.
GGCTGCGGCTCGAAGGGATCGGTGTCAAACGTCGAGGCGTCGTACTGCACCTCCAAGTCATGCTGCCAATCCAGATGGTGGAGCATGAAGCCGGCGCGGAAGCCAACGGCGTTCCATTCCTTGAGGTAGTGGTTGATGCGCCGGGCGCGGCTGCGGAAGGCCTGCCGCGAGGAGAAGAGCTTTCCATCGTGGTGCAGGTCATGCACGCCGACCTCGAAACCTTCGCCAGCAAGTTCCGCGCGGAGATCCGACGGCACATGGTAGTCCCCTTCCGGGATGAAGTTGAAGGAGGAGCGGAAGCCGAACTGCTGTTCCAAGGCCATCAGTTTCCGGCATCGGGCCAGACCCTCCGGCCCTTCGACATCGTGGGTCAGAACGAAGGCGAATTGCCGGCCCTCCGGCCAGCCGGTCCAGCCTTCCGGCGGCCGCTCGGAGCCGGGCAACACGGGCCAGACCTCGCGCCGGCGCTGGCGCTTGCGAACGGCAAACCACCGGCGGATTCCCCGGCGGACCGACCAAGGCAGCAGCGGCTTGACGCTATAATAGAGCTTGTTGCGAAGCACAGGCGCAACCACCGTCACGAGCCGAACAGCAGCGGAGCTTCACCACGCGGGCCGAGGAGGCCTCAGCGCCGATTCACGGACGACCACCGATGACAAGAAAGGCCGAAATCCCCAGTGTCGGCCTCCGAATCCACGGAACGTTTCGGCTTCCGGGCTTCGCTGACCCACAAAATCGATGGGATTCTTCTCACGTCGGCTGTTCCCATTTTGGCGGGCGCCTAATGCAAGTCCGTTTCCGGCGGCGTGATCCGGATCAGATGCACGATGAGCACAACGAGCGCCAGCGCCAGGAACAGGGGAGAGATGCCCAGTCCAAAGAACAGCCATCGGACTCTGCGGACGTCCGCAGTGACCCGATCGCTCATCTGGAGGGATTTCGTCCTAATGAGGTTGGCCAGCTTGTCGCAGGCCTGTTGGTAATCGGTGTAGGCACGTTGTATTGGGCGCCAGCGCCCGGATCCCGCCTCCGGGGTGCCGGTCCCCTCATTCGCCGCGATCAGATCATCGCCGGCTCGGCGAAAAGTCCCACGCCGGGCCATGACCTCGTCCAGGCAGGCACGGATGTCCGCATCCACGGCGGCGCTTCTTAACTCCCCCAACACTATGTCGTTTGCCGCCCGTTCCTCCGTGAGTGTGTGCAGCAGTTCGATCCGCTGCTGCGGGTCGCGGGTCAGGGGTATTTGAACGAGGCTGGCAAAACCGACACCCGAATGAAGGCCAAGATCGTGGACGGCGTCGAGGTTGGCGGCGGTCAGCGCCACCAACAGGGAGTAGTCGGTGTCAATCTTCCCGAAAAACCAGGAACTCGCCAGGCCGACCACCAGGAGCAACCCTCCGAGGGAGGTCAACAACGCCACCGCAGTCTTCGGAAAGCCGGCCCGGCCTTCCTGGACTTCGGTCAGCGTCGGGATTTCCGTGTCAACGTTCGTCACAAAAAGTTGCCGGCTCGAAACGCGCCGGCCCACTCTCCATAGCCCGTCCCTCGGAGCGCGGACAGCCCTGTCCGCGCGACCGGGATCCAACGAACTCGCGGACAAGGCTGTCCGCGCTCCTTGCCACCGGCGGTTCCTGGTCCCGATGCATGCTTACGAAAGCCTGGCGCCTTTCCCTAACCCTCCTGTCGGCGGAGGGTGGGTCTGTTGACCCGCAGCATCCGGAAAAATGGCCACGCGCTGCGGCTCAGAGAGCCGCGCCCCGTTCGCACGGCCGGGTTCATGGTCCTGATGCGCATTCAACCTAAATGTCGCAGTTGAACCGCTGATGCACTCAGATGAACACAAATGGGGAGGAATTTCGTCTGTTCGAAGAGTTCCCCTGCGGGGTGCGGGGTTTCACTTTCCGCCCCCCTGGCCTCAATCACTGATCTGCGTTTATCCGTGTCCGTCTGCGGTTTCTAGGTTCAATGTCGGAGGTCGAGGCTTTCCAGGAACGGGCCCAGATCGGTCGGAGCACAGACCTCGACCTGCTGCCCCCCCCGACTTGCTGACGGCGGAGCTTGGACCCGTGCGCTCCAGGGCTGACCAGACTTCGTCCCCGTCAATTCGCCAGTGTGGCGATTGACTCGAGCAAAATGGCACGATCATAGTTCACGGCCCCGGGGCACTGTGGAGCAATGTCCGCAACGCACTGCGGGATTGGGCCGTCGCAGTGGACGGCTCCGCCCGGCTCACCTCGAGCCGGATTTGCCTGGCTGCCGACGGCTCTCCGCCGAGCCTCTCACATCAACACGAAACCCCTCAAGCCACAAAGCCAGAGTCCGGACGGCACCCCGACACCGTTCCAGCATTGCGCGCGGCGGAGCCGCCGCAAGGCGGTACTCTGACGGGTGCCTGGAGAAACCGGACGGGGCAGGCAACAATCTAAATCTCCTGGTGCAGCCAAGACGGCACATAGGTGCGCGCCTTGTTCAGGACGGCCGCGACATTGGCCTGGGATTCGGCGAACTTGGCGGCCGCCCGCGCGGCGGCATCGCGGTGCGTTTTCTCCGCCTCCAGAACCAGAAAGGTCATGTCCAGCATCCCGGCCAGGTTGGAGGTCGCGCTCGTCTGGCTGACGGGCGGCAGGTCAAAAATGATGAAATCATAATCACTGGCCTTGAGCTTGGGCATGAGATCCGCGAAACGGCGGGGCAGAAGACCGCCATTTCCCCCTGACGAATGGCCCGCGGAGGCCAGGTAGAGGTTTTGTTGAACGAGCGCGTCGCTGCGTCTTCCACCGTCCAGGACTTCCTGCAGGCCGCAGCCCGGCTTGCCGTCGTGGAAGGGATGGACGGCGCCCCCGGGAAGGTTCATATCCACGAGCAGGACATTGCCTTCGCCGGTTTCCGAGAGGGCCGCCGCGAGGCCGGCCGCCACGGTGGTGGCGCCGGAAGCGGGAGAACAACTCGTGACGCCCACGAGCTTGGGTTTGTGGGTCATATTCCGCGAATGGAAGTAAAACAGCAACCGGTCCCGCAGGGTCTCGTGGTAGAGCTTCAGCCCGTTGTTGGACGCAGGGTGAGGGGCAACGGCGGGCGCTGGAACGGCTTCCGCCGCAGCGGGCGATGCTCCGCGGGCATCCGGGTTCGCGGCCACGAGCCGCGCATGGCCGTTGCGCTTTACTTCGGGAATCGCAAGAAAGAGGGACAAATGCAGCTTCTTCTCAACGTCCGCGGAGCGCTTGATCCTGGGATCCAGGAACAGTTCGAGAACAAAGGCCAGACCGATCGAGCCGAGCACCCCCACGGCCAGGGCGATCAGCGCGGGCTTGATCTTTTTGGTCGCGTCCAAGGCGGGGGGCGTCGGCGCCTGAACCGGGTTGATATTGGAAACGCTGCCGGTGCCCAAGGCGGCTTCCACGCGGGCCTGCTCCAGACTGGTCACGTAGAAACTCAGGTTCTTTTCCAGTTGGTCCTTGTCCCGCTGCAAGCGAATGATTTCGGCGCCGGCGGTGTCCACCTTCGCCGCTTCGGCGAGCAACCCCTGCAACTGGGTGTTCAATTCCTTGATGCGGGCCTCCAGTTCGATGGCATGGGTTTGCTCCGCGGCGGGGTCCAGTGTCTGCGCCCGGGAATCCGGAGCGGGGATGTTGAGGCCGGCCAATTTGGGAAACTGGCCCTCCAGGTTCTTCTTTTTCTTTTCTGCTTTCGCGATCTCGTCGCGGAGTCCGGTGAGCCTTGGGCTGTCATCCGGGACCTTCAAGAGGAGATCATTCTCCATCTTCCGAAAGCCCTCCAGGCGGGCACAAAGGTTCTTGTACTGGTCGAGGGTCTCGGGCGGGACCCCCAATTGATCCGACTTGGACGGCATGAGTTTCTGCATTTCGTCCAACGCGGCCCGGCTTTCCGCCAAGGAGGCCTGGGCGGTGAACAAATCCTGCCGGGTTTTGAAAATCTGGTCGTTGAGGGCTTTCTTCGAGTCCTCGAGCGAGATGATCCCCGCGTTGGTCTTCACCGTTCGCAAGGCATCCTCGGTCTGGAGCAGGGTGGCGTTCAGTTCATCCTTCTTCCGGCGCAAGTAATCTTCGGACACACCCACCGCGCTATGAATCGCGAGGTGTTTTTCCAGGTAGCTTTCGATGAGGCGATTGAGCACCTCCTGGACGAGCGTGGAATCGGGATGTTGAAAGCGAATCTGGAGAATGGTGCTGCGCTTCGGCGACTCGACACTCAACCCCGCCGCGATGACGGAGGCGGCTTTGACCGCGTTGGTCCCGCCACCGGCCTGTGCCATGATTCGCGCCGGGCCGATGAGTCCCGCGACCTTCTCGGCCAAGTCCCGGCTGGTCAGGATTTCGACCTCGGAGTTCATGATGCTGTCGCCACGTTCGTCGGGGGACTTGACCACCGAATCCTTTTCCGGGGTGCCGACCGAACGGGTGTCCTGCACGTAGCGCACCAGAAGTTTGGCCTGGGAGACATACGGCGTTGGCATCAGCAGGTAAAGAGCGAGGGCCGCCACGAGGCCCGCCCCACAGCCGCCAAGGATCAGCCATTTGTGGCGGAACAGGACGTAATAGACGTCATTCAGGCCGAGGCCCGGACCGGGCGGCGGCGGTTGTGGGTTACGCGGCCGTTCATTCATACTTGTTGGTCCCCGCTAAAGGCGCAAGCCGGCCGGGGCAGGCCACCGATCGGTAGAGATGGCGAAGCAGGCAGCGCGGGGCGATGCCGATCAGCCGCCCCGCCTCCAGGGTCTCGCGTGCGGCGTGGACGCGACCGGCTTGCGGCCCAATTCCATCTGTTCCAACAGCCATGAACGGTTCCTCCGACGGCGCGAATCCTCCGGCCCATGCCGCACCCAGCCGCGGGCCACCCTCTCTCCTCATCGGATCAGGGCAGAGGACAGGATGGGAGCGCCCTCGCCTCCCGGCCTCTGATGCTGGCCGTTGCTCACGGCCTGGCCATTCTGTGTTCATCTCAGTGTATCTGGGTTGATCCAAAGCTCCACGGTCAAGCCACATGCCGATACAGTAATTCTCCCAATGCCCGCAAGAGAAAAACCGGCAGGCGTTTCAGGACGGCATTCTTCCAGCCAGGAGGTTCCTCCGCTTCTGTCACAAACGCGCCGGCCCGGCAGTCAAACTTGGCATAGGGAATGACCTCTTCGCGCGCCCCCCACCCCAGCTTGAAGCGGCGCAGTCCGTCGGCGCCCGCGTCCGTCCGGCCGAAATGAAACGAGGCGCAGCCGCCGCGCGCGTACCACTGGATGGCGTGCCACATGACCAGATTGTTGCCCCGCAAGTCCTGGGCGGACTCGTCCGAGGCGCCGAACTTGTAAATTACCTTCGTCCCCAAACGGAAGAAGACCGCAGCGGCAATAGGCCGCTGCTGGTAGCGGGCGATCACCACCGTGCCCAAGTTTCGGGCCAGGACATGCTCGTGGATCTTCCGAAAGAACCGCAGCGATTGCGGGGGCAAACCGTGCTTGCGCCTCGTCTGACAGTGCAGCGCGTAGAAAGTCCTCAAGGCGTCCCAAGTGCGCGAGGTTTCGACCTGGACGCCGGCCTGCTCCGCCTTGCGAATGGCCGTGCGCACCGTAGTCTTGAAGCGGTCGAAGAGCCGCGCCTCGCCCACCGACAAATCCAAGACGTGCCCGTAGTAGGTGCGGGCGACCGGGGTGCCCGGAGGCAGATCCCGGACCCCGCGGCATTCCCAGTATTTCCAGCCCCGGCCTTGGCCGTACTCCGTCAATTGCGCCAACAGCGTGCCCGTCGACACCGAATCCGAGGTGAGCGGCGGACACTCATCGGTGAAGGGGAGCGACACGCCCCGCGTGCCTGTCAGCCCGCTTCGCACTTCCATCACCGGCAGCATCCCGGCCAACCGCTTGCCGTCCCGGGCAACGAGATAGCAGGGGCGGTGGCCGTAGGTGTCGCAGAGGACCCGGGCCCAGGCGCTTCCGGAGAAGAAATTGTAGTCCGGATGAGACATCACCAAGTCATCCCAAGCGGGATCTTCCAGTGGATTGGTGCGGCAAAGCCGGGCGGGCGACACCTCCGCCCCGGCGGAGAGAGGGGTCACGCCGGAGATCGGCGGAGTCAGGCAAGTTGGAGCTAAAGCGGTCATGTTGTTCGTGCTGCCGGCTTGACCATGACAAATTGGTCCCTCTCGGCGGGATAGACACCGGCAGCGCATGAAGGTTCACTTCCTGTTTGCCGGCGGTGATTCTGGTGGATTTCGGGCCGGCGCTCGTCCGCCGGAGCGCCGGCTTCCACCCCCCCCGGGAGGGAAGCAACCGCAGGTCCAGACTGGACACCTGGGGTCAGCCGGGCCTCAATCGAAAGGGTCCGCAGGACACGCGCCGGGTTCCCGGCCACCACGGCGTAAGGCGGCACGTCCCGGGTTACCACGCTCCCCGCGCCAACGAGGGCGTGCTCACCCACCGTGATTCCGCAGAGCAGCGTGGCGCTGGAACCAATCGAGGCGCCTCGTTTCACCAACGTCGGCCGGCATTCCCAGTCCGCCTCGGTCTGCAACTGGCCATCACCCTTGGCGGCCCGGGGGTAAAGGTCATTGATGAAAGTGACGTTGTGCCCGAGGAATACCTCGTCTTCCAGCGTCACGCCCTCGCAGATGAAGGTGTGACTGGAGATCTTGCAGCGATTCCCGACCCGGGCCCCCTTCTGAATCTCCACGAAGGTGCCGATTTTTACGTCGTCACCGATCTCACAACCGTAGAGGTTGGCGAAGCCGTAGATGGAAACCCGCTGGCCCAACCGGACGTCGGGCGCGATCAACTGGTGGGCTTGGGAAGCTTGGCTCATACGGGCACGAGCGCAGGCTGAGGGGAGACAAGTTCTTCGCCAGCCCGCTCCGGCCAAAGATCCCAACCATTGCGCGCCAAGGGCACGGCCGAGCCGTTCTGTTTCAACGACGCCGAAGCCGCTTCGAGAATCCGGACCAGCTCCATCCCCTGACGGCCATTGCTCAACGGCGTGCGCCCCGTCTTGATGCAATCGAGAAAGTGCTGGCACTCCACCTTCAGGGGTTCCTCCTGCTTGATGAAAGGCACATGAATGTCGCCATAATGGTAAGCGTAGTGGAACTCGGCGAAGGTGTCGTAATGCGGCGGCCGTTCCACACGCACGTCGTAAATTCGGATTTTTTCCAGTTGCGCCACGTCGTCATAAACAATCATGCGGCGGCTGCCGATGATGGTCATTTCGCGCACTTTGCGTGGATCCAGCCAACTGCTCTGCACGGTGGCGCACCGGTTCTTGCGGAAACCCAGGTAGAGGCTGGTGACGTCTTCGATCCCACGGGTGACGTGGGCGCTGCCGTTGCAGTTCACGGTCAGCGGCGCCTCGCCCATGATATAGAGAATGATGGAAATGTCGTGCGGCGCGAGGTCCCAGGCAACATTGATATCCTTTTGAAACAGCCCCAGGTTAAGCCTGCGCGACGAGATGTACTGAATCTCGCCGAGGTCTCCATCGTCCACAATCTTCTTGATCGCCCGGACCGGGGCGCTGTAGAGGAAGGTGTGCCCCACCATGAGAACCCGGCCCTGTTTCTCCGCCAAATCGATCAACTCTTCGCATTCGGCACTGGAACTGGCCATGGGTTTCTCAATGAACGTGTGTTTTCCCGACAGCAAGCTCTTCTTGGCCATTTCATAGTGGTGCCGCACGGACGTGGCGATCACCACCGCGTCCAAGCCAACCCCGTTAAGCACATGGTCGTAATCCGTATGGCCCTCCACCTCGGGATAGAGTGCCTTGAGGTGGTTGAGACGGTTCGTATCCACGTCGCAGATCGCTTTGACCTCGCAATCCGGGAGGGCCCGGAAATTGCGAACGAGGTTGGGACCCCAGTAGCCACAACCCACGACCCCGACACTTACTGGCGTTTTCATGCTTTCTCGCTGTGATGTGGTTTAGCTCTGATTAAACACTCGCTGCCGCGCTACGAAAACGGAGCGGGCGAAGCCCGCCCCGAGCACCGGAAACCGGCACGGTGACAAAACCGTCTCCTTCCCAGCGCGTGAAGAACTCACCGCTCGCTGACAGATCCCAATGGGACGAGCGGTTTCGCCACGCCACCGAGGTCCGGCTAGCGTCGAGCGGATTGCCCTGCATGCTCACGCGACGGGCACCTGTTTCTTCTTCAGGTTCGAGGGGTAGGCCGCCGGAGGGGCACCGACGCCGCTATGGCTTTCCGTGATTTGGGCAGCCAGCACGCCCAGCGTTTTCCACATGATGACGCAGTCCAACCACGGATGCAGGTGGAGCGCGTAATAAAGATCGAGCAAGATCATCTGGCGGAACGTCGTGTTATTCTTCCCGTTCACCTGCCAAAGGCCGGTCAACCCGGGGAGAACGTTGAACCGTTTTCGGTGCCATTCCTCATAATGTCTGCATTCAAAGGGCGTGCATGGGCGGGGGCCAACGATGCTCATCTCCCCCCGAAGCACGTTGAGCAACTGGGGCAACTCATCCAAACCGGAAGAGCGAAGAAAGCGCCCGCCCCAGATCAGCCGCGAGTCCCCCAGCGCATCCATTTTCGTCATGGGGCGATCGGTCGCGATCAACTGCCGCAGGTGCTCCTGGTGAACGGCGGCATCCGCGTTGACCTTCATGGTACGGAACTTCAGGCAGCCAAAGTGCTGACCGCGCAACCCGACCCGCTCCTGCCGGAAGAAAACCGGCCCTGGCGAAACACACTTCACAAAAAGGGCGATTAGTGCCATGAGCGGCGCCCATCCCGGCGCGGTGAACAAAACGCAGGCAAGGTCAAAGGCACGCTTCCAGCGAGGGACTTGGACGTCGCCCACCGTCGTTCGTATTACCTCCTCGCAGCTTTCCAAGCAATTAAGGAGATCCAGGCACCGCAAAGCGCGCCCCGTACCGCAGGCCTCGATCGGGCCTTTGCAGCCTGTATTCCTCTGGTCGGTGTGGCAGCCCCCGAAGTGACAGCCGGAATTCCACGGTTCAGTCGTCATCATGCTCCAATGTATTCCAAGTTCCCTGATAACCAGCGCACAGAATGGTGACACCCCGGCGCGGAGCCGTTCTCACACACCGCAATAAAGCCCCCCCCCTTTTTTGCATCTTCAAGATCCAGGGTGTAAGAAACAAACATGCACCCGCGAAGGAGAATGTCTCCCCCACTCCAAGCATGGATTTGGGCGCGGCCGCACACGTTGCTCGAATTATAACTCATCCCGGCGTGTCAACCCCGCCGCGCGGGTGGAAC
>JAJXZI010000333.1 GCA_021780115.1 bacterium
AGCAGCGGCCACCGCTTTCGCCACTATCTCCACCGCCGACTGCCGGGGCTTCTTTTTACACGCCCAATACGCTATATGATTTATGGAAGTGCTCTAGCGCGGCGCACGGCTGCGGCCGGGGCGCAAATCGGGATCCACTTCCACCAAGCCGTTTGCTCCCTTCCAGCGGCGGTTCCCGGCGGGGCGGTCGCCAGGCCGGGATGAGCTTCCCCGGAACCGCGGCCAAGGTTTGGGAGGCGCCCTCGGACTTTGGACTTTGGACTTTGGATTCCACCACTTAGCCTCCGCGTGCGATGTCGCAGATGTTGAAATCGTCCGGCGCGATGGCCGGCGCGACGATGACCAGCCGCCTGCTGGGCATGGTGCGCGAGATGGCGTATGCCTGGTTCATGGGCGGCGGCTGGGTGGCGGGCGCCTTCCAGGTGGCGTTTGCGATTCCCAACCTGTTCCGCCGGCTCCTCGGCGAAGGCGCGCTGACGGCCGCCTTCATCCCCCTCTTTAAGGAAAAGGAGCGCACCGCCGGCGAGGCTGAGATGTGGCGCGCCGCCAACGCGGTGATCTCCGGTCTCCTGGCCGCTGCCGCGGCGCTGATCCTCCTCGTGCTGCTGGGGCTGTCCGCCACGCTGGCGCTGCACCAGTTCGAGCCGCGTGTGGAGCTGATGCTCCGGCTGTTGCGATGGATGTTTCCTTACATGCTGTTGGTCTGCCTGGCGGCGGTGTTCATGGGGATGCTCAACGCCCGCGGGCATTTCTTCGTGCCGGCGATGGGCGCCACGATGCTGAACGTGGTGATGATCGGCTCGGTGTTTCTGCTCGCGCCTCGCTGGGGAACCGGGTTGCCGCAGCAGATTTTCGCGCTGGCCGTGGGCGTGCTGGTCGCCGGCCTGGCGCAAACGGCCTTTCAACTGCCGTGGCTTGGTCAGGAGGGCTTCCGTTACCACTGGGTATCGCCCTGGCGCAACGAAACCGTCCGGGAAGTCCTTCGCCGGATGGTTCCCGGCGCCATCGGGGTGGCCGCCTTCCAGATCAACGTGGTCGTCGTGCAGAACCTCGGCCTGGTCCTGGGATCGGCGAACGAGCCGATCATCGCGCCGTTCAACTACTCCGTGCGCCTGATGGAACTGCCCCAGGGGGTGTTTGGTATTTCGCTGGCGACCTACCTGCTGCCCACCCTGGCGGGCCTGGCGGCGGAGAAGAACTATCCGGAGTTCCGCGCCAACCTGCGCCAGGCCGCCGGCCACCTGCTCCTGGTCAATCTCCTGGCCGCCGCGCTCCTCGTCGTCCTGGCCGAGCCGATCATCCGGTTGATCTACCAGCGCGGCAAATTCGGGCCGGCCGACACGCTGGAAACCGCCTTCGCCCTGCAATGCCTCGGCGCGAGTCTGGTCGGCTACTCGCTGGTCAACATCTTCGCCCGCGCCTTTTACGCGTTGGGCGACACCCGCACGCCGATGAAAATCAGCATCGTCTGCCTGGCGGTGAACCTCGCCTTCGCCCTCATCCTCGTCTTCCCGCTGCGGCAAGGCGGTTTTGGCCTGGCCAACACCGCCAGCTCCTCGCTCAATTGCGGCCTGCTCCTCTTCGCCCTGCGCAAAAAACTCAAGATCCTCGAACTCGCCCCGCTCCGCGCCAGCCTGGCGCCGATGGCCGGCGCGACCCTGGCCGCCGCGGCGGTCGCGTGGATCAGCCTCCGATTCTGGTCGCGGCACTTCGGCCACGCCCACCTGGGATTCAAAATCGCCGAAGTCTTCGTCCCGGCGACGGCTGCCGCGCTCGTCTATGGCGCGATCACGCTGGCACTGAAGGTTCCCTCCGCCTGGGAGATGCTGGACCTCGTGGTGGGGAGGATTGGCCGCTCCCGGACAGGCGGCGGTTGAGCGCGATCACCCCAGCTTCGCCCGCAGCGCCTCCGCCACTCCGAGGAACGCCCGGGCCGGCGGCTGCTCGGGAGCGGAAACCACGATCGGCACCCCCGCGTCGCCCGCCACGCGAATCTCCGTGAAGATCGGCACTTCGCCAAGGAAGGTCACCCGCTGCCGCTCCGCTTCCGCCCGGCCGCCACCGTGGCCGAAGATTTCGACGCGTTCGCCGGTCGGCGTCGTGAAATAGCTCATGTTCTCCACGATCCCCAGGATCGGCACGTTCACCTTTTCGAACATGGCGATGCCTTTGCGCACGACGCCGAGCGAGGCTTCCTGGGGCGTCGTCACGATGACGCCGCCGTCGAGCGGCACGGTCTGGCACAGCGAGAGCTGGGCGTCGCCGGTGCCGGGCGGCAGGTCCACAAGCAGGTAATCCAGCTCGCCCCAGTCCACCACGGTGAGAAACTGCTGGATGGTCTTCATGATCATCGGCCCGCGCCAGATGACCGGTTGGTCGTCGTCCACGAGGAACCCGATGCTCATCAGCTTCACGCCGTGGCTCACGGGCGGCACCATCTTCTCCGCGTCGCTGATCGTCGGTTTCTGGCGGGTGCCCATCATCAGCGGGATGCTGGGGCCGTAGATGTCGCAATCCAGCAGGCCGACGCGCGCGCCCAGGTGCCGCAGGCCGCAGGCGAGATTGACGGCGACGGTGGATTTGCCGACGCCGCCTTTGCCGCTGGCCACGGCCACGGCCCGCTGGATGCCGGCGATGCGGTTCTGCGCCGCCCACGGATTGGCGCCCAGCGCCGCCGCGGGCGCGGCCGGCTGCCGCACCTCGACGTGGACGAGGTTCACGTCCGGCAAGGCGTTGAGCACGCGCTCACAATCGCTCTTGATCTGGTGGGCGGCCTCCGGTTGGCCGGAGCCCAGCTCGATGACCACGCTCACCGCGCCGTTCTTCGTGGCGATTTGTTTCACCAGCCCGAACGAAACGATGTCGCGGCTGTAGCCGGGATACTTCACGGCGCGCAAGGCGTCTTTGATTTGGTCTTCGGTCAGCATGCGTCAGTGCGGACAACCTTGGCGGAACACTCCGGGGAAAACAAGTATTGCGCCGCGGCGTGGGTCGCTGCCCGTGCGTCCAAAGTCTCGCCGCGGGGCAGCGCCCGGTGAGAGGCCCGGCCGAAAAACCACCAGCCTGGTCTCGACGCGCGCCGCGGCGTGGGCGACAATCGCGCCGGCAACCCACAGCGACGTATGCGTATTCGCCTGGCACTTTTTCTGGCGGCCGGAGTCGTGGCCCCGGTGATTTCCCTCCCGCTCTCTCTCGCCAACGCCCAGACGCCGCCGCCCGCCTGGTTCCAGGACTCGGCCGCGAAGCTGGAACACGAGCTGGCGGCCGCGTCTGGCGAGGGGCAGCGTCACCGGCTCCTCCGCGGGCTGAAGCAGGTGGGCGAGTTTTGGCAGCCCGGCGATGGTGGGGCCGCGGAGTTCGAGGACTTCGTCCGCCGCGAGTTCGCCGGCGATCCGGCGACGCTCGACACGATGTTCCAACGCTTCGAGCACCTGCTGGAGCAACTCAACGGCCACTTCGCCGAACTCCGCTACGAGTTGCGTCGCCAGACCGACCTGGACACCGGCCCGGCGCTGCCGTTCGATGAGTTGTTCTCCGCCTACGATCCGGGCGCGCATCTCACCGAGGATTTCTTCCGCAACCAGCTCGCCTTCGTCGTGCTGCTCAACTTTCCGCTCACCCCCCTCGACCAGCGGCTCACCGAAGGCGAGCACTGGACGCGCCGCCAGTGGGCCGAGGCGCGCCTGGCGCAGGCGTTCTCCCAGCGCATCCCCGGCGCGGTCAACCAGGCCATTGCCGCGGCGCAGGCCGACGCCGAGCTGTACATCAACGACTACAAGATTTGCATGCACCACCTGCTCGCCGCGGGGGGAGAACGCCTCTTCCCGCCGAAGCTCCGGCTGATCTCGCATTGGAACCTGCGGGACGAAATCAAGGCCCAGTACAGCGACCGCGCCGGTGGCCTCGTCCGCCAGCGCATGATCGAGCAGGTCATGGAACGAATCATCGACCAGACCATCCCGCAGGTCGTCATCAACAATCCGGCCGTGGACTGGGACCCGTTCACCAACGAAGTAAAGCCGTCGCCGGTCCACGATCTGGACGCGCCGGCCCCAGCCGATTTGACCATCTCCCGCGCTCCGGAGCCGGACACGCGCTACGCCAAGCTCCTGGCCATCTTCCACGCCGAACGGAAGGCCGATCCTTACTCGCCCGCCGCGCCCACGCTCCTCGCGCGCCGGTTCGAGGAGGATCGGCAGATGAGCGAGGCGCGCGTCCAGGCGATGCTCGAGCGGGTGCTGACCGCGCCGCAATTCGCCCAAGCCGCCCGGCTCATCCAGCAGCGCCTCGGCCGGCCGCTGGAACCGTTTGACATTTGGTACAACGGCTTCCGCCCGCGCGAGCGCTACCCCGAGGCGCAACTCGACGAAATCTGCCGCCGGAAATATCCCACCGCCGCGGCCTACCGCGCCGACATGCCGAACATCCTGATTCGACTCGGCTTCCGCCCCGAGCGCGCCCGGTACCTGGCGGCGAACATCGATGTGGAGCCGGCCCGCGGCACCGGCCATGCCATGCCCGGCGCGATGCGCGGCCAGAAGGCCCGGCTGCGCACGCACGTCGAGCAGGACGGCCTGAACTACAAAGGCTACAACATCGCGCTGCACGAGATGGGCCACACCCTCGAGGAAACCTTCTCGCTGAACCTGGTCGATCACACCCTCCTGGCCGGCGTGCCGAACAACGCCTTCACCGAGGCGCTCGCCATGGTGGTGCAGGGCCGCGACCTGGAATTGCTCGGCCTGGCCGAGCCGGACGCCCGCAGCCGGGCGCTCCAGACGCTGGACGAGTTCTGGAACACGGCCGAGATCAGCGGCGTGGCCCTGGTCGATATGGCCGTCTGGCATTGGCTGTACGAGCACCCCGGCGCCACGCCCGCCGAGTTGAAGGCCGCCACGCTCCGCCTCGCCCGGGACACCTGGAACCGCTACTACGCGCCGGTCTTCGGACCGCGCGACGTCACCCTGCTGGCGGTCTATTCGCACATGATCCGCGACGTGCTCTACCTGCCGGACTATCCCATCGGCCACCTGATCGCGTTCCAAGTCGAAGAGCAAATGCGCCAGGCAAAAGACTTCGGCGCCGAATTCGAGCGCATGGCCAGCTTCGGCAACGTCGCGCCCGACCTCTGGATGAAAAACGCGACCGGGGCGCCCGTCGGTCCCGAGGCGTTGCTCGCCGCGGCGCAGCGGGCGCTGGCGGAGTGGGCGCGGTGATCCCGGCGCGCGCGCCGTCAATTCGATCGACCCGGCGAATCCGGGATTGCCAGCGCGAGACGGACCGATAGTATCCCGCCACCCAACCTTGGATGGACGGAATGGAGATGTGCCGGTTAATGTGGGCCGTCAGCCTGTGTGTCTGGGCCGCCACGCTCAGCGGAGCCCCCACCATCCTTACTCCCGCGCAGGTCGCCGGCGAATACTCCCAGCGATCCTGGTTTCCCGAGGACGGCCTGCCAGACAAGCGAGTCTGGGCCATCCTCCAGACGCGCGACGGCTATCTCTGGATCGGCACCCAGCGGGGCCTGGCCCGGTTCGACGGCCGGAAGTTCACCGTGTACGACCACGACAACACACCCGAGCTGGCGGACGATGACTGTCACTGCCTGGCCGAAGACGCCGACGGCAGCGTGTGGATTGGCACCTATAACACGCTGGTCCACAAGATCGGAGACCGATTCCTTCAAGTCCTCCCGGATGCCGCGGGCAAACGCTGGGTTCACACGTCGTCCCTCTCGTTGTGCGCCAGCCGCTTCGGGGGCGTCTGGGTCGGCAGCGACGATTCGCTCGCCCGGATTGATGCGCGGGGCATCAAGGCGTACGAATTGAATCCCACTCTGCATCGGACGCCGGTGGTGGCGCTCGAGGAAGATGCGGTGGGCCGGCTCTGGATCGGCACTTGGGAGGGGCTGTGGCGTCTTGATCCCAAAGACGGACAACTCGAGCCGGCCACGGTGCCGGCAGGCTTCGAGCAACGGCCGGCGGTGACTTTCGGGCGCGGCGCTCTGGGTGAGCGATGGGTGTTGTTCACCGAACACGCCCCCTATCGGGACATGCCGAACAACCCGGCCTGGCTCGCGTGCTTCAAAGATGGACAGTGGGGGAGAACCCCGCGCCCGGGGCAGCCGGATGTTAATCTGGACGCCGGGGCCCGCTTCCTGACGCCCGATCAGTTTGGCGAGCTTTGGCTGCCGCCTGGGCAGCCCAACGGCTTGTGTCGGTTCGTTCACGGGGAGTTCCAGTTTGTTCCCATGCCCCACCTCGGCCAGCAGGATTCCGTCTTGGCCGCCGAGACCGACCGCGAGGGGAATTTGTGGGTCGGCACCTCCAACAGCGGCCTCCAGCGCTGGATTCCGCGCCAGATCACGACTTACACCACCAACGACGGGTTGGCGGATGACAGCGTCTGGACCCTCTGCGAAGCCCGCGACGGCAGCGTCTGGCTCGGCACCGACGGCGGCGTGAGCCGGTTCCAGAACGGGCGGTTCACCAACTACACTCCCCACGAGGGGCTGTCGCGGAAGGAAGCGCGGGCCGTGGCCGAAGAGGCCGACGGCACTGTCTGGGTCGGGACGCTGAACGGCTTGGACTCCATTCGCGATGGGAAAATCACCCAACATCGACTTCCGGGGGAATGGTTTGAAACAAAAATCCGCACCCTGCTCGCCGCGCGTGACGGAGCGCTCTGGATCGGCACCGTGCGCGGCTTGACCCGCTTGGACCACGGCCAGCGGACCCAATACACCCCGGCCGACGGCCTGGGCAGCAGCGAGCCGCGCGCCTTGCTCGAAGACCGCGCCGGCGACCTGTGGATCGGCACGCTGGGCGGCGGACTGAGCCGGTTCCACGCCGGCAAGTTCACCACGCTGACCACGACGAACGGGCTTTCCAGCAACAACGTCTGGGCGCTCCACGAGGACGCCGGCGGCGGACTCTGGATCGGCACCGAGAACGGATTGGACCGGTGGCAGGACGGCCGTCTGACGGCGTTCACCACCCGCGAAGGGCTGCCGGTCAATGGCGTCAACGGCATCCTGGAAGACGACTTCGGCCGGCTCTGGATCAGTCACGACCACGGCCTGTACTGGGTGTGGAAACGACAACTTAACGATGTTGCGTCTGGACGAACGAACACGGTCGGGGCCGTGCGCTACGACGATTCCGACGGCCTGCTCACCACGGAGTTCAACGGCCAGAAGAGCAATCCCACCGGATGCAGGACGCGCGATGGCCGGTTGTGGTTCGCCACGGCCAAAGGTGTGGCCGTCATCGACCCGGTCAAGGTGGCGCTTGACGAAGTCCCGCCGCTGACGGTCATTGAGCACGTCCGCGCCAACGGCAAGGTCGCCTTCGACAACGGGCCGGAAACCGAGTCCATCGTCCCAAGCCCAAAGTCCAAAGTGGGCGTCACGGCGGCCAGCCTGACGCCACCCGCGTCGCGCAACACGGACGCCCATTCCGCACTCCGCCCGTCGCCCTCCGCGATGCTGCGCTTCGCCCCTGGCAGCGCCCGCATCCTGGAATTCCGCTACACCGCGAACACCTTCGCGGCGCCGGAGAAGGCGCGGTTCAGGTATCGCTTGCTGGGCCTGGACGAACATTGGATTGAGGCCGGCGCCCGCCGCGCGGCTTATTTCACCGGCCTGCGCCCCGGCGACTACGAGTTCGAGGTGATCGCCGCCAACCATCACGGCGTCTGGCCGGTGCGTGGCGCGACGCTCGCCTTCACCGTCGAGCCGTTCCTTTACCAAACGGGGTGGTTCTATCTCGTCTGCGGCCTGGCGGTTTCCGGCGCCGGGTTCGGACTGGTCCGTTGGCGCCTCCACGAGCTGCGGCAAATCCACCGCCTGGAACGCCTCCACGAACTGGACCAGCAGCGCCAGCGCATCGCCCGCGACATCCATGACGACCTCGGCGCCTCGCTCACGCAAATCCTCCAAGTGACCGAAGAAAGCCGGGCGCGCAGCGGCCAGTCCGCGCCGGCGGACGCGCCGACACGGCGCATCGCCTCGCTGGCGGAAGAGGCCGTCGCCCACCTGGGCGAGATCGTCTGGGCCAACAATCCCAAGTATGACACGCTGGAGGACCTCGTGGCTTATCTGCGCGAGTTCGCGGCGCAGTACTTCCAACTGACCAGCGTGCGGGTGCAATTGGATTTTCCCGAAGCCGTGCCGGCGCGGCCGGTGACCGGCCTGTTTCGCCGCCACCTGCTGCTGTTGACGAAAGAAGCCCTCCAGAACGTCGCCAAGCACGCCGGCGCCAGCCGCGTCGCGCTGCGCCTGGCGCTGGCCGGCGATCAACTGGAACTCTCGGTCGCGGACAACGGCCGGGGCCTGCCGGGCAAGGGCGAAACGCCCTTCGGCAATGGTCTGACCAACATGCGCCAGCGCGTGGCGGAACTGGGCGGCGCCTTCGACCTGAAATCACAGCCCGGCAACGGCGCCGAGATTCGAATCGTCGTTCCGCTGCCGGCCGTGTGACCAAGCCCTTCCGGGAAGAACCGCGAACATGGAATGCGGAGCCGCCCCACTTCGACATCGGATGTTCGCTGCCTGGCCTTCGCGTTCTTCCGGCTCCGCCCCCCCTCAGACGTTCATCCGATTGCCGGCGCTCCCCGAATCTGCAACTCTCCCACCAACAAGGCATGAACGAGTGCCCCTTGCCCATCCGCGTGGCCGTGGTGGAAGACCGCCCCGAAGACCTCGGCCAGTTGGTCAAGCTGCTGCGCGTGTCCCCCGGCTTCACCTGCGTGGCCGCCTGCCGCTCCGCCCAGGCCGCCCTTGAAGACCTGCCCCGCTGTCGCCCGGACGTCATTCTCATGGACATCGGCCTGCCCGGCTTGTCCGGCATTGATTGTGTCCGCGCGTTGCAGCCGCGTTTGCCGGACACCCAGATCATGATGCTGACGATCTTCGAGGACCACGACCTCATCTTCCGCTCGCTCGCCGCCGGGGCGACGGGCTATCTGCTCAAGAAAACGCCGCCGGCGAAGTTGCTCGAAGCCATCCAGGAACTGCACGCCGGCGGCGCGCCGATGTCCGGCCAGATCGCCCGCCAAGTGGTCGCCGCCTTCCGGCAGCCTGCCCGCGCCCCGGACCCGGCCGCGACGCTTTCGCCCGCCGAGCAAAGCGTGTTGGAGCAGCTCGCCCGCGGCCGGCTCTACAAAGAAGTCGCCGACGCCCTGGGGATGGCCAACAGCACCGTCCGCACGCACGTCTGGCACATCTACCGCAAGCTCCAGGTCCACAACCGCACCGAGGCCATCCTGAAGGCCCAACTCGGCCCGCGCGCCTGAACGCGGGCGGCCTCGGCGTTGCCCGGGGACCAGTCTCTTTCCGTCTCGGCATTCGAGGTTCGCCATTGGCTGTTCAGTGTTCGGTGTTCCATGCCTCCCGGTCTTCCTGCCGCCCCTTTGGTCCATCAGTACTTCATCCGACTAGGCGAATCGCGCCGGGCGCGTACGATACCGCGTGTGAACCAGCCCCAGCCACGCAAGACGTTTCGAGGGCGTGGCGCCGTCGTTAGCTAGGAGCAATTTCGCAAGATTACCGGTCCAGTTCCCTGGCCGTCCCGCAACGGCGGGGAGCGCGTGGGAAATCCGCTCCGGCCCTCCGCCCCCCCCTGCGCCGAGCCTTGCCGTTGCCACGGGCGGCCGCTGTTTTCCGCCAACCGCCCACAACGGCAAGGCCGGCCCGGCCCGGCCTGCGGACGAGGCCGCGCCGTTTCCCGCCGGCCCGGTGACATGAAAATTACGCCCCGCCTAAAACCTATGAAACACAGCCATCGCTTCTCTTCCGACGCGCTGGACGGAATGCCCTCGCGCTTCTGGCCGGGGCCTTGGGCCTGGCGGCGGCTCCAGCCTGGGCTGCCACGATCAACTGGACCAACACCAGCGGCGGCGACTGGAGCGTCGCCGCCAACTGGAGTCCCAACCAGGTGCCCGGCGCGGCGGATGACGCGGCAATCTCGGCGGCGGGCACTTACACCGTAACCATCACGGCCGATGAGTCAGTGAACACGCTCACGCTGGGGGGCGCCAGTGGCGCCCAAACGTTGAACCTCTCCGGCGGCACCTTCACCCTCAACGCGGCCAGCACGGGCAATGCCCAGGCCGTTTTCAACATCAGTGGCGGCACGCTGGCCGGTGCGGGCGCGCTGGTTTTGGCGGGACCCTTGACCTGGAGCGGCGGCACGATCAGCGGCGTGGTGCAGTGCAACGGCGGCACTTTCAGCGGCTCCCCGTTGTTGAACGGCGGGCAGATGGTCAACCGTAGGACGGTGAGTTGGACCGCCGGTGTCATGTACACCGGCAGCGGGTCGATCCTCAGCAATGCTGCGACGGGGATCATCAATGTGACGGCCAACTTCCAGGAGTATCCTTACGGCGGGACCAGCGCGTTCAACAACGCCGGCCAGCTCAACGTGGCGGTTCCCGGCACCGTCACCATCATCGACGCCTTCACCAACACCGGCACGGTCGCGGTCACTGGCGGCACGCTCGTTCTGGCGGGCGACCACTCCCTGACCGGAGGCACGCTGAATTTTGGCATCAATGGCCTGAACAATTACGGGTCGAACACACTCTCCGGCGCGTCGGCGCTGGCCGGCACGCTTAGAGCGTGTCTGAAAAAGCATGAATGACGTGGAATCAAACGAGTCTGCGGAGTTGAATACGGATCATGGCGATGTAGATCCAGGCTTCGGCGCTGGCTTCAGTGGTTTCGTAATCACGCACGAGTCGGCGGTGGTGCATCAACCAACCGAAGGTGCGCTCCACAATCCAGCGACGCGGCAAAACGCTGAAGCCGTTGGTGGCCTCGGAGCGTTTGACGACTTCGACGGCCAGTTTGGAGCGGAGTCCCCTGACCCATTGGGCAAACGCCGCGCCGGTATAGCCGCCGTCCACCCACAGAATGCGCAGCCAGGCAAACCAGCCCAGCGCGCGCGCCAAAAGCATTTGAGCGCCGGCGCGTTCAGTGACGTTGGCGGGGGTGACGACCACGCCCAGCACCAGTC
>JAJXZI010000133.1 GCA_021780115.1 bacterium
AGCGCAAGCGCGCCCAGCAGCCACAGCCCCGCCACAACTGCGGCGATCCAAAGCGCAATCGAACGCAGCGAAGGCCTGCGCCGAGTTTTGCCGTGTGTTGGGCCAGTTCCAGGGGTCACACTTCAGGATAATCGCGTGCGGCCCTGCCGCGTGCGCAGCCTTGCCTGTGGGCAGCCGGCCAGTTGCGTCGCGGGGGCTGGGCCTCTGCGGGCAACTGCTTAACCTGCGCCTGCTCATGAGCCGCGCCGGCAACAGTCCCGCGGAAATGAGGTGTGCCCCACTCGGGAAGATCCCGGGTGGGGCACGAGTCGCCCTTGAAGAGCGCGAACAGGGACGAGCAAATCAATGGCTCGAGAACTGATACGACGAAAGATCGACCTTGCCGAACCAGCTGCCCTGGAAGCCGGCGCGCGTATCGCCCCAGATGGCAAAGAGCGAGTCCCCGGTCAGGTCCAGCCCGTCGGTGTCGTCGTTGTGCGAGTCGCGGTAGTACTGCCGCGCGGGCGAGCGGTCATGGCTGATGCGGAGCGGGTCGCTGAAGGTCTTGCCGCCGTCCTTTGAGATCGCGGACCACAATTCATAGCTCTGGTCGGGCGGATACACCACCTTCCACACCATGCCAAGCACGCCCTCCCGCGAGTACATGATTGCCGGCTTGATGAGCCGAAGCGCTCCGGGAGCGGCGCCGACGGAAACAAAGTCCGACCAGGTTGCTCCGTTGTCGTTGGTGGTCGTCAGCTCGTAATGCGGCGCCGGCTGCGCCACGTAGCGCATGGCGGTGAAGCGGCCGGGCGTGGTCTGATCGGCAACCAGTCCCGACAAGGCGCCGCCGCCATCCGGTCCGCTGGCGCGCGAGGTGGCGCTGGGCGGAACAGAGACGTTCTTCAGCACATGGCGGGTAAAGGTCTTGCCCTCATCGGCGCTGATGCCGAAGACCTCGCACGGGCACTGGGCGTCCTCGCCGGCGGGAACTTTGCTGGCCACATACACTTCCGCAAGCTTGCCGTGGCCGGCCGCCACGCTGGCCCGCGCCGCCTGCGGCCATTCCAGCGAATCCGTGGCGCGAATGGTCCCAAAGCTGTGCGCCTTGTCATGGGAGACGGTGAAGTAGGACTGCGTGCGGTACTTGCCCGGCGTGCCGGTGTCGATGTCGGTCTCGCCGCCGGAGTCGAACAGGTACACGGCATCGGTGCTGTCGTCGATCGAGAGCCACGGACGGTCCCAGGGCGAGTTGCCGCCGAAGCGGGGCTTCAGGCTGGTGTCGAACATCGGGTAAGGCGGCTTGTTGTAGGAGTTGATGCCGTCAACGCGTTTGCTCCACGTTTTGCCATGATCGTCGGAGACAACCACGGCCGATTCGCCGAATGGGTCCACCTTCACCGGGTCGGTTTCACGCGGTTCGCAGCCCATGATCAGCACGCCGTCTTTGGTTGCGCCGGCAAACTCGTCGGGGCAGCGGGTGAAGTCGCCGCTCAGGATCGGCAGGATGAAGTGTTCCCAGGTGCGCCCGCCGTCGTGGGTGATGGCGCTGACCGGCAGCGTGGAATACGGAAAGTTGTGGAAGTCCTTGCAGTTGACGTTGGGCGCATCGCAGCCGGGAATGATCTGCCAGGTTCCCATGCCAACGGCGACGATGGTGTTGGGATCGATGGGATCGATGACAAATTGCGCCTCGCCAGAGCCGCGCGTCTCATTGCCAAGCAGGAGATACTCGTCCGAGACGGGCTTGGGCGGCGTGGGGGTTCGAAATCCCGGCGGCGGCTCCGGGGCTGCCGGCTGCGGCGGATTGGGGGTTTGCGCCGGAGCGATGGCGATTCCCGCCAGCATGCAGCAGGCGGTGGCGATTCGTGTGACTGCGTTTCTCATGCATTCTCCTATGCCGATACGTCGGCAAGACCACGCCGCGTCAACATGCGTAAACCTTGCGCGCCCATTATCTGTGACGCTGTTGGAGAAGGCATAGCAGCGCACGGTTACGTTACGGTAAGGCTGCCGGAGGATGCGTTTATTTTTGAGTCGCTGCCATGCGTCATCGGCGCGGCGCCCGTCCCTGAGCCGGGACATTACAATTTGATCTTGATTGGAGAGTGCATGTTTTTGGCCAAATCCGCATTCATTCTTGGTTGTGCAGCGCTTGCCGCAATGACGGCCGTGGCGCCGGCACAGCAGCAGCCCTACACAAACGACCTGAATGCCAGCTACAAAGCTCCGCCAGCCAGCCGCGACTACGAGAGGCGAGAAGCGATGGTGCCCATGCGCGATGGCGTAAAGCTCTACACGGTGATCTGGATTCCCAAGGGCGCGCACGATGCGCCCATGGTGCTGACGCGCACGCCCTACGATGCCGCGCACCGCACGGGCGCGCGCGACGCCGATCGCCTTGTCGATGCCCTGCCGCTTGCCGACCAGGAGTTTGTGCGCGCCGGCTACATCCGCATCTACCAGGATGTGCGCGGCAAATACGGCTCCGAGGGGGCCTACCTGATGACGCCGCCGCCCGTGGGCTCGGGCTACAACAACACCGGCGCCGACGACACAACCGATGCCTGGGACACCATCGACTGGCTGGTAAAAAACGTGCCGGAATCGAACGGGCGCGTGGGCATGATCGGAAGCTCGTATGAGGGCTTTACGGTGGTGATGGCGCTGCTCCATCCCCACCCGGCGCTGAAAGTGGCCGCGCCAGAGAGCCCCATGGTGGACGGCTGGATGGGCGATGACTGGTTTCACTACGGGGCCTTTCGCCAGCCCAACCTCGACTACATCCTGGAACAGACCACGCGCCGCGGCGAGGGCGTGATGACGCCGCAC
>JAJXZI010000208.1 GCA_021780115.1 bacterium
TAGTCCTCCAGCGTCTCAATCTGCCGGTAGCTGAGAAATTTCTCCCGCCGGTCAATGGATTCGGTGGTTTCCGAGAGGACCTCGATCAGCACTTTGGGAAAGCGCTTGAAGTAGCGGTCGGTGTCGCGCGGGTCGCACGCGACCATCACGTCCGGGTAGTAAAAAACGTCCTCGCCCGCCAGTTGGAGGCGGACTTTGGCGTCGGCGATGAGGACGCGGCAGGGTCGGCCCCGCAAATGGCTGCGCAACTCGGCAAAGAGATTTCCGGCGAGGAGGTTGTGTTCGTCACTCGCCCCGGCCATGGCATAGACCACGCCGCCCAGGTACTCGTGGCGCACCGCGCTGTGCGGCTCGCCCGCCAGGTAATCTTCGACGGTGACCAACTCGGAACGCTGGACGGCTTGCATACTGGTAGTATTCGGCGATCTGGCCTGGTTCCGCAAGCCGTCCCTGGCCTCCCCGGCTCTGCCGGCGGCTCAACTTCGCGTCAGTTGCAGGCCCGCTTCCGACAGGCTGAAGTCCACAAACCGCGCGCGGGCGTTCGGCGGGTTGCCCGTCAGCGCCTGCTTGATGCGCGCCGCCGCGGCCTCGTCCTTGGCGAACATCAGCAGGTAACCGCCACCGCCGGCGCCCAGCAGCTTGGCCGCGCTCAGCCAATCCGCCACGCGACCGAAAATCTGCTGCACCTCGGGTGGATTGGTGCCTGCGTCGAGCCGCTGGTTGAGCCGCCAACTGGTCCGCACCGCCGCGGCCAGCGCGTCGTAGTCGCACCGCTGGATGGCGGCGCCGGCGGCGTCGGCGTTGGCGCCGATGTCATCGATGATACGCAGGTGCGACGGCGAGTTGAGAAAGATGCCGCGGACGATTTCGGCCAGGATGTTCTTCGCCAGGCGCGTGACGCCGGTGTAGTAGAGCAGGGTCGAGCGGTTCGCGTAGTCGTGCTCGAACAAGTGGTCAGGCAGCCAGCGCAGGCTGGGCTTTTGTGTCAGGCCGGCCTCAGTTTCCACCAGCTTCACCCCGCGAAAGATGCCGCCCGCCTGGTCCTGCCAGCCACCGCCGGTGGTGAGCAGTTGTTCCAGCGCCAGCGTGCGGGTGAACAGGACGTTGCGGTCCCAGTTCAAGCCGCACAAATCGCCGAGCGCGGCCAGCACCGTCGCCGCCAGGATGCTGCTGGTGCCGAGGCCCGAACCCTTCGGCGCGGCGGCCAGGAGCGAGACTTCGATGCCGCCGCCGAAGTCGCGCAGTTGCCGCTCGAGCGAAGGAAAACCGCCATCAGCCTGGAACCGCGGCAGGAAACCCGCCAGCGCCAGCGCCGCCTTGGTCAGCGCAAACGCGCTCCCGGCCTGGGCGAACGTGTCGAGTTCCGCGTAGGTGTGGACGCGCTCCTCAACGCCGAGGTCGATCGAGCGGATCACCAATTCGGGCCGCTCGCAGAGTTTGGCGAAGACCTGGACCGGCGGTTGGCTGTTCAGGTCGGCGGCCACGTTCAGCACCTTGCCGCCGTATTCGATGCAGTAGGGCGGCGTGTCGGTCCAGCCGCCCGCCAGATCGAAGCGGATGGGGCTGCGCGCCCAGATGATCTGGTCCTCCAGCACGCAACAGCGGGGCCGGGCGGGCGAGAGTTGCGCCTCATGCACGAGCATTTCGCGGAGCCGGGCAAAGGCGTTGGCCTCAAACTCGGGTCCGCCGGCCTCGCCGCGATGCCGCCGTACCGCCGCGCGAAACATTTGGTCGTGGACCTGCTGCATCGGCTCGTCGTGGTCGTTGAAGCGCAGTTCGGGCAACGCGTCCGGGCTGGCGGCGAAGGTCTTCGCCGTCGCCTCCAGGTCGAGGCGGAAGAAGACGCTCCAGCGGAAGTTCTTCATCAAGGGCGCCAGGCAATCATGGCGGAGCCGGGCGCGCTGCTCGTAGAGCCGTTGGACGTTGACCTGCTCGCCGATTTGCTGCGCGGAGAGCCGCGGCGATTCGCGCCAGCGGCGGGCGAACTCGGGGCGATTTTCCGGTGGGGACGCGAAGAGCCACTCGATGAACCGCGGCTCCAACTCGCGTGGCGGGAGCACGGGAAAGAGCGGGCAGCTTTGAATCTCGTTTCCCGGTTCGATCCCGCAGGCGCCCGGATCGAGATCGCGCGCCCGAAACCACTCGCCCGCCGGCCGGCCGAACCAAAGCGTGTCGGCGTCCTGCAGCGGGCCGCTGAAGCCGTCGCGGAAACCGTAAGCGCGGAGGCAACATTCGTCGGCACCGACGGGGACGAAGTCGAGGCACACGCCCGCGTCCAGCCGGAGATCCCACTGGTTTTCGGGCACGCCGGTGAGGACGTGCTCGCACTCCAGCCGCCAGGTGGCCGGCACATAGCTGTTCTCGACCCAGAGCGTGTGGTTCTCCTCGCGCCGGAGCGGAAAGGTGAAGCGCGTGTTCTGCAAATACTGGTCCGGATGCCGCCGGCCGCCCGCCAGGCCGAGCTTGGTTTCGTCGAGCACCAGGTTCTGGAGCGCGGAGGTGGACTCGATCATCTGCGCGCTGGTGCCGAAGTGGTAAAACTCCGCTTCCGGCAGCGGCACGACCCCGCACGTCAAGGCGTTGATTTCCGCGTCGCGCTCCTGGGCGTGGGTGCCGAGGGCGAGGCCAAATTGCGCATACAATTCATAGCCGTTCGCGACGCCGCGGGCGAACCGCTGGGCCGCGGCGTCCCAGCCGCAGCGCGCCATCAGCAGGTTCACCGCCTGGGCGCTCAGCAGCCAGATGCCGGTGTCGATCAGGCAAAGGTAGTTCTCCGCCAGTTCGCGCAAACGCCCGGGCGCCGGTTTTTGCAGGAAAAACGCCAACTCGCCCGGCTGGCTGCGCGGCGAGCAGAAGACGCCAAAGTCTTTCGCTCTTTCCGGCGCGACCCACATGCCCAGGCCCAGCACATCGACGTTGGGAAAAGGCGGCAGTTGCCGGGCGAAGCGGAGCAGCACGTCGCCACTGGTGATCATCGCCACGGTCTCCGGCCCGGCGTGGGCCAGGACGCGCTCGTAGTCGGGCAGTTGCAGGTCGAGCAGCGTCTGGTCGAGCCGCTGGCCGCGCGCCCAGCGGAAGACCGGAACCGGGAGGAGCAACTTGCCCGTGGCCGCGTAGGCGGGCAGCCGCCGGCCCTGGCCGCCACTGTGGAGGATGAGTTTCCGGCTCGCGTGGAGCCAGGCGTCGAACGATTCCCGCGGCGCCGTCGCGCGCCAGGCCTCGGCCAGCAGATGGGCCGTGCCGCCGCCCGAACCCAGCGGCGTGCCGGCCGGATCGCAGCCGGCGAACCACTGGGGCTGGCGCCGGCCCTCCAGCGACGCGAACACTTCGGCCACGCGCGGCGGCAGCGTCACCAAAAACTGGGCTGGGATTTCTCGGGCGAGCATAAATGCCGCGCGCATAATGGACGAGCGGCGCGCGGCGTGTCGAGCCGTTTGGTCCGGGGCCGAAGCGGCGCGGATATCCCGCCCGCCCGGGGCGGTCGGGAGGAAGGGTTTCCCGCGCCCGGCCGGCGCGACGCCGGACCGGCTTTCGGACCACGGCGCGCAAGCGCGATTCCCCCCCAATCTGGAGGCGCCCTTTACAACGGACGCCGATGTGGAAGCTTATCGCTTGGTTTCAACAAAATGATGAACGCCGCGTCGGCCGGCCGGTGGCGCGCTGGCGCGCGGGAAACGCCAAACCATGACGAAGAAAACTCTGCTCCTGGCCGGCACGAAGAAGGGCCTTTTCGGCTTCACCAGCGCCGATCGCCGGCGGTGGGAGATGCTGGGGCCTTTCCTCCACGGCAAAGAAGTCAACCACGCCGTCTTCGATCCGCGCAGCGGCAAGATCCACGCCGCGGCCAACGATCCCTGGTTCGGCAGCCACCTCGCCGCTTCCGCGGACTGGGGGCAAACCTGGCAGGAACCGCCCACCGGCCCGGCCTTCGCGCCGGAATCCGGCCTGAAGCTGGAGCGCATCTGGCACATCGAGCCCGGCCGCGACCCGGACGGCACGCTCTACGCCGGCGTGGCGCCCGCCGCCCTGTTTCGCAGCGACGACGCCGGCCAGACCTGGCGGGAAGTCCTGGGGCTGAGCCGGCATCCGTCCCGCCCGCGCTGGCAACCGGGCGGAGGCGGGCTGTGCCTGCACACCATCGCGCTCGATCCGTCCGACCCGCGGCGCCTGTTCGTGGCGATTTCGGCGGCCGGCACCTTTCGGACCGACGACGGCGGCCAGACCTGGCAGCCCGCCAATCGCGGCGTGC
Source organism: bacterium (assembly GCA_021780115.1). Lineage (GTDB taxonomy): Bacteria > Verrucomicrobiota > Verrucomicrobiia > Limisphaerales > JAJXZI01 > JAJXZI01. The sequence continues at coordinate 4,250 of JAJXZI010000208.1, forward strand.
GCGCCGAGTTCATGCCGGACAAGTATCCGGAAGTGGGCCAGTGCGTTCACCGGCTCTGCCTGTCCCCGAGCCGGCCGGGGCTGCTGTTCCAGCAAAACCACTGCGGCGTTTACCGCAGCGATTCGGCGGGCGAGAACTGGCAGGAAATCACCCGCGGCCTGCCCTCGGACTTTGGCTTTCCCATGGCCGTGCATCCGCGCGAGGCCGAGACGATTTACGTCCTGCCGCTGAAGGGCGCGGAATTCCGCTGCCCGCCCGAGGGCAAGCTGCGCGTCTTCCGCAGCCGGAACGGCGGCCGGGATTGGGAACCGCTCGCGCGCGGCCTGCCGCAGGAAAACGCCTTCGTCGAGGCCTACCGCGCGGGCATGACCGCCGACAGCCTCGACCCGGCGGGAATCTATTTCGGCACCAACACCGGGAAGATTTTCGTTTCACGCGACGAAGGCGATTCGTGGGACGTGCTGGCCGACAACCTGCCCCCGGTGTTCTCGGTGTCCGCCGCGCTCCTTTGAGCGGCGGAATGGACGCGGCGATGCGCGTCAGCGGGCGGCTGCGCCGACGCGGGAGAGGTAGAGCCGCTCCAACTTTGGGTCGAGGAAGACGAGTTCCTTCCGGCCGTCAATCTCCGCCAGGACGCAACTGCCTTTGGGAAAAAGCGCCAGCAGTTCCTCGTCGGTCAAGTAACGCACCGGTCCGGCGGTTTGGGGCGCCGGGTCTCGGCGCGCGACAACGGGCGAAGGTGTCGCGGCCGGCGGACGGGGCCACCACAGCGCGACCGCCAGCAGGGCACAGAGAATGAGCGCGGCGGCGGCCGTCCGCGTCAGTCGGCGCAACCGCTGGCGGCGGCGGAAGGCGGCCAGCGCGCCCGCTTTGAGGGTAGCTTTCGTTCCCTGCCACGCTTCGTCCCGGAGCACCGCGTCGAGCAGGACGTTTTCACTTTGCGGATCAAGGTTCGGATTCATGGCGCAGGTTATTCAGCAGTTGCGTTTTCAGTTTCTGGCGGAGCCGGGCGAGCCGGGACTCCACGGCCTTGTAGGTCTGGCCGGAGGCGTCGGCCAGTTCCTGGAGCGGACACTCGTCCACGTAGGCGGCCTGGACCAACTCGCGTTCCTCCGGCGGCAGGCCGGCCAGCGCGTCGCGGAGGACTTCGGAAAGCCGATGGGCCGGACTTTCTTCGGCGTCGAGATTCGCCGGCAATTCCTCCAGCGGAACGAGCCGGTTCCGGCGCCGGCGGGCGCGGCAATGGTCAATGAACGCGTGCTTGGCCAGCACGCTGAGCCAGGCCCAGAGTCGCCGCTCGTCGTCGAACACGGCGAATCGCTTCGCCAGCTTGATGAGGACCGCCTGGCAGACTTCCCGGGCTTCGTGTTCGTCGCCGCGCGTGAGGACCAGGAGGAATTGGTAGAGCCGGAAGCTGTAAAGATCGTAAAAGCGGGAGAAGGCGGCCTCGTCGCCGCGCCGGATGGCGAGGGTCAAGGCCCGGAGGTCGGTTGCCGGGGCCACGGCATCGCTCGGGGAGTTCACACGACACGGGGGCGGAAGGACCGCGCGACAGGCCGGCAACGCGAGTCCCGGCGGCGGGGCCGCCGTGGTCGCGTGACCTTCATGCCGCGGAGCCATGGTAGGCTGGGCGCTACTTCTTTTCCGTGGAAACCTTGGCCTCTTTGGCCTGCTGATTCGCCTGGAACGCCGCCACCACGGATTCCGCCATTTCCACGAAGGATTCGGACCCCGTGACCACCAGCAGGGCCGCAGCTTGGTGAACCCTCACGAATCCAGGACGCGAGGCTTCCAGTCCCCCCGTCATCTCGGCCTCATACTGCGTAGCTTCTCTACCCATCTGCATAATCTCGTCCGCGAGGGTCGCCCAGTCTTTTTCCGGGATGCCTCTGAGGGGGAAGGCCTTGGTTTTCATTCGCGCCTGCGCAACCGAGGTGGCTTTGTTGGGCACCAGCATGACGGCCGACGGCTTTCGGGGATCGTCCCCATCAACCATCAATGTTCCGAGTTGGGGACTCTTTTCAGCTAGGCTGTTGTAAAGCAGCACCAGTTGACGAACCGGAGAGTCCATCCCCGGAGCCACGTTGCCGTTTGGCTTGGGCGTGAGGCGGAGCTTGGGGACCTGCACCTGTTGCATCTCGGTGGGAATTGACGCGATGCTTAGCCAGTCAACCTCGAACTGCTTCTCCACGGCCGCCATGAACTGCCTGGGCGTGCCGCCCGGAAAACTGAAGGCCGCCTTCTCCCTGCCCTGCGGCTCGGCTTCCTTCAGGTCAAACACGACACCGTAGTCTTCAACGGAGTACTTGATCGGACGGTCGGCGGTCTTGGTGATGGCGTCGAGCATGTCCACCAAGCGCACGTCGCGCAAGGGTTGGATGATTTGGATGTTCACGGCGCTCAGATCGACGGCCCCGGTTTCCGCTGCACTCACTTGCAGGCCAGTATTGGGGGCGATCGCCGGCGCAGTCACCCGGGGTGCCGCGAACAGGAAATTAATTCCTTTCTTCTCGGGGTCGCGAGCCCTGGCCTCGTCGCTCAAGAGCCGCACCACCTCGCCGAGGGTCATGCTTTTCCATGCCTTTGGGGTTTCGGCGATCCGGATCTGGTCGAGTTTTTCCATGACGGCCTGGCGGCCTGATATGGCGGGAGGTGGCGTCTTTATTCCTCCGTTGTCCGGCGCCGGCACACTGGATTGCGCGAGCAGTGCCAGGGGCAGTAGGAGGACGATGTTTGTGAGGAAGGTCTTAAGGGTTTTCATGGCGGTCTGTGCCGGTCGTGATGGTCTTCGTTTTCCACCGAAACGCCAGGGCGAACCTGCCCGGCGTTGGTCTTCACCCGGGAGAACGCCGCCGGCGGCGGGAATCCCGCGGACTTTTTTTGCCGGTTTGGATTTGCCGCCCGGCGTTGGGCGCGCGCCGCCAGTGCCTGTTCCCAATCCAACCGCCGAAGATGTGCCCTCCACCTCCGCCGGCGGGGCGGGTCACCGCCAGCCCAGGAGGCGGCCGCCCTGGTAGGTCAGGAAAGCCAGGCCCCACGCCAGCGCGCCCATGTAAAACCATTGGAAAACGGGCCATTTCCAGGAATTGGTCTCGCGCCGCACGATGGCGACGGTGCTCACGCATTGCAGCGCGAACACGTAAAAGACCATGAGCGTCAGCCCCGTCAGGGTCGTGTACACCGGCGTGCCGTCCGGCCGCCGCTGGGCGCGCAAGGTCTGGACGAGGTTGACGGACGCGCCGGGATCTTCGCCGACGTTATAGACGGTGGACATGGTGCTGACGAACACCTCGCGCGCGGCAAACGAGGTGATGACGCCGATGCCCATCTGCCAGTCGAAGCCCAGCGGCGCAATCACCGGCGCGATCAGCCGGCCCATCGTCCCGGCAAAACTATGCCGCAGCTTCGCGCCGGCTTCCTCGTGATCCAGCGTGGCGAGCTGCTCCGCCCACGGCTGGGAGGCGCGGGGGTCCGGCGACGGACGCGCCGGGGGGACGCTGACATTTCCGGCCCCACCAGCAGCCGCCTTCAGGGCTTCGCGCCGGGCCGTGAAATCCTTTTCCAGCGCCGCGCTGCGCGGATAGGTGGCGAGAAACCAGAGCAGGATGTTGATGCCCAGGATGACCGTGCCCGCGCGGCGGAGAAAGAGCTTCGAGCGGTCCCACATGTGGCGCGTCACCTGGCGCAGCAGCGGGCGCTTGTACGGCGGCAGTTCCATGATCAGCAGCGGCGCCTCGCCCTTGAGCAGCGTCTTCTTGAACAGCCACGCCATGAGCAGCGCGACGACGATGCCCAGCAGATACATCGCGAGCATCGTCAGCCCTTGCAGGTGCAGGAAGCCCAGCACGTGCCGCGGCGGAATGCAGGCGGCGATGAGCAGCGTATAGACCGGCAGCCGCGCCGAACAGCTCATCAGCGGCGAGACGAGGATGGTCACCAACCGGTCCTTCGGGCTTTCGATGGTGCGCGCCGCCATGATGCCGGGAATGGCGCAGGCGAAGGAACTGAGCATCGGGATGAAACTCTTGCCGTGCAGGCCCACCTTGCTCATCAGCCGGTCCATGAGGAACGCCGCCCGCGCCATGTACCCGGTGTCCTCCAGGAAACCGATGAACAGAAACAGCAGCAAAATCTGCGGCAGGAATACGATCACCGCGCCCACGCCGGCGACCACGCCGTCCACCAGCAGGCTCCGCAGGTCGCCCGGCCCCATCAGGCCGCCGACCACGCCGCCCAGCCAGTTGACGCCGGTTTGCAGGGCGTCCATCGGCAGGCGGGCGAAGGTGAAAATGCTCTGGAACATCAGGGTCAGCACCGCGATGAGGATCAGCGTGCCCCAGAGCCGGTGCGTCAGGACGCGGTCCAGCTTGTCGCTGAACGTCTCGCCGGGCGGCGCGGTCTCCGTGGTGACGACCTTCTGAATGGCGGCGGCGCCGAGGTAGCGGCCTTCGATGGGGACGCTGCGCCAATCGATGCCGGCCGCCTCGAGCCGGGCCCGCGCTTCGGCGACCGCTTGCTGGATCGCCTCCGGATAGTGTTCCTGGCTCGAAGCCAGCGCCCGCTCGTTGCTGAGAATGAGCAGGGCCTCGGCGGCGGCGTGGGCGCGGCGTTCCGGAAACGCTCCGGCCAGCAGGCCGGCGAGGCGGCGGGATTCCAGTTCGACCTCCTCGGGCAATTCGCAAAACCGCGGCGCCACTGACGGCACGCCGGCGCGCAGCGCGGCCAGAATCCCGCGCCGCAACTCGGCGATGCCGCTGCCGGCGCTGGCGACCAGCGGCACGACGGGCACGCCGAGGCGCTCCGCCAGCTTCGGCACGTCGATCCGGTGGCCGTTGCCTTCGGCCACGTCCACCATGTTCAGCGCGATCAGGGTCCGGTAGCCCAGTTCGATCACCTGCGTGGCGTAATACAGGTTGCGCTGGAGGTTGGAGGCATCGACCACGACGACCACCAGCGCCGGGGGCGGCACTTCGGGCAGGCGTTGCAGCAACACGTCGCGCGCGACCTGCTCATCGAGCGACTGCGGGCTGAGGCTGTAGCTGCCGGGCAAATCGAGCACGCGCACCGGCAGATCGGGCGGCGCGCCCTGCAGGCGCCCTTCCTTGCGTTCGACGGTGACGCCGGCGTAATTGCCCACCTTGGCGCGCAGGCCGGTGAGCGCGTTGAAGACCGTCGTCTTGCCGCAGTTCGGATTGCCGGTAAGGACCACGTAGCTGGGCGAACCTGGTTTCGGGGCGGGCGGTTGCGCGCCGGTGGCGGACGCTTCGGGTGCGCCCAAAGGCCGGGGCGCGAGCGGCTCCAAACTGGCAGGTCCGTGGCTCATCCGGTGCGGCGTCGGCGGGCAACGGTCAGTTCACCCGGACCCAGATTTGCTCGGCTTCGTGCTTGCGCAGGGTGAGATGGTAGCCGCGCACCTTGATCTCCACCGGATCGCCCAGGGGCGCAAAGCGGACCAGTTCCACCGGCGTGCCGACCAGCAGGCCCATTTCCATCAGGCGCGGGCGGTTTTCCGGCGGGAGCTTCAACTCGGCGACGGTGGCCGTTCCGCCAATCGACAGCGACGTCAACGGCTGGAGCGCAACGGGCATGGCTCAAGCCGCCGGCGCCGGGTCGGACAGCGGTTCCACCAGGATGTTCTTGGCCAACTGTTCGCTGATGCCCAGCCGGGCGTTGCAGACCTGGCAGATGAAATTCGCCTGGCGGCTGAGCAACTTGATCTTCTGCTCCTCGCCCAGGCCCAATTCCCGCAAGCGCCCCGTGACATCGGGCGAGGTGGAAAGCTGTTTGATGCATACCACGGCGCCGGGCTGGACCTGGCTGAGCGGGCAGAGGGACGCGCCCGCGCACTGGCCATCCATCAAGACGAATCGTTGCTTCCCGTTGCTCACGGCGCGGCAAAATAGGGGAGACGAGCGCCGTTGACAAGCCGGTTCTTCCCGGCCCCGACCCCGCCCAAGCCGGAGCCGGAGCCAGATCTGGTCCCCGTCAAGCGCGCGGTCCCGTCAAGAGCACCCGAGGCTCTCCCCGCAGTTCAGACACTTGTAACAGGCGCCATTGCGCACGGCGACATGCCCGCAATTGGGACACGTCGGCGCGTCCTGCTGGAAATGGGCAATGGCGTCGTTGAGGTTCCGGACGGCGTGGCCCGCCTCGCGCCCGACGGCCGGGCCGCCGTGGCCGTTGCCCCGGGCGTACGCCTCGGCGTCGATGATGTCCGAGTCGTCGGAGGAAATCGGCAACTCAGGCACCGGCCGGTTTATCTTTTTTTTTAACTCTTCCAGCAGACCGGGGATGGCCAGCTCCGGCTGGTTCACGTTCGGGGAATTGGCTTCGCGGTAGCCGGGAATGAATTGCAGCGCCATCCAGCGGAAGACGTAATCGGTGATCGAGGAGGCGTTGCGGATTTCCGGATTCTTGGTGAAGCCGCTCGGCTCAAACCGCTGGTGGGAGAATTTCTTGACCAGCGCCTCGAGCGGCACGCCGTATTGCAGGGCGATGCTCGTCAGCGTGCCGATGGCGTCCATCAAGCCGCCGATGGTGGAGCCTTCCTTGGCCATCGTGATGAACAATTCACCCGGTTGCCCGTTCTCGAACAGGCCGACGGTGAGGTAGCCCTCGTGGCCGGCGATGTCGAACTTGTGGGTGATCGAGTGCCGCTCGTCCGGCAGCTTGCGCCGCGTCGGACGTTCGACGACCTTGACCACCTCGCGCAC
>JAJXZI010000062.1 GCA_021780115.1 bacterium
CAGCAACGCGGCGCAGTACTTCACCTTGATCTGGCCCGTGGCCCTCGGCCTGTGGTGGGTCCGGCAACGGGCCGCCAAGCACCAACGCCGCCCGCGCACCACCCACCACCTGCTCCTGCCCTGCGCAATGCGCGTGGCCGCCTGTCCGCTCGTTTCGCTGAGCCGGGCGGGAGCGATCGTCGGGCTGGGCGGCATTCTGATCGCGGTGGCCATTCTCCTGTTCACCCGGCGCGAGATGGACTGGCGCGTGAAGACGGGCCTCCTGCTGTTCCTCGTCGCGATTCTGACGCTCGGCTGGTATGTCGAGTGGCCTGAGCTGTCGAAACGGTTCGCCACCGGGGAATCGCTTTCCAATTCGGAACGGGTGGAGATGTGGCGGAACGGCCTGCAGATCGCCCGCGATTTCCCCGTCTTCGGCACCGGCCCGGGCACGTTTTCCCCGATCTACCAGTATTACCGGGGCTCCGTGGACCAGTATTGGCCGGCGCAACTGCACAACGACTGGCTGGAAACGCTGATCACCTTCGGCTGGGTCGGCTCCGCGCTGATACTGCTCGCGCTCCTCGCCGCGGCCGGCCGATGGTTCTTTCCGGGCGGCATCGTCGCGCACCGGGTGTTTGTGATGTTCCTCTGGCTGGCGCTGGGCGGCGGTCTGGCGCACGCGGCGGTGGATTTTCCGTTCCAGATCTACTCGATCATGTTCTTGTTCCTGCTGCTCTGCGCCGTTCTGTCTTGTCTGTCGCGCGAGGCGTGACGGCCGGTGGCGCCGTGAGCAGCGGGCGCGCCCACGGGGGGGCCGCCAGGGATCGAGCCGGCGCTATTCTCCCAGCAGATGCGCGGTGAGCCGTCGGGTGTGCGGTTGGTGGCGGTGCTCCCAAAGGTAGAGACCTTGCCAGGTGCCCAGCGCCAGATGGCCGGCGGCCACCGGGAGACTCAGGTTCACGGTGGTCAGCGCGGTGCGGATGTGCGCCGGCATGTCGTCGTTGCCTTCCGCGGTGTGCGCAAACATCGGGTCTCCCTCGGGCACCAGCCGCGCGAAGAACCTTTCCAGGTCGGCCCGCACGTCGGGGTCGGCATTCTCCTGGACCAGCAGCGAAGCCGAGGTGTGGCGCAGATGCAGCGTGAGCAGGCCGGTCGTGAACCCGCTGCGTGCGACCCACGCGCCGATCTCGTCGGTGAGTTCGTAAAGTCCCTTGCCGCGCGTCGAGACCGTGAACTCATGGAGGAGCTGCCGCAGCATTTTCAAGTCGCCGCGCCGGCAATCCCAAAGCGCCGTTCCCTCAGTCCGGGTTCGGTCCCCTGCCCTTTCCGGTGGTCAGTTCCCGGCGTTCGCGTCCGGTTTGGTGTCTTCAAGCTGTTTCTCAATTTCCGGCACATGCGGATGCCCGGCGGCGAGCGCCCGTTGGTAATGCCAGCGCGCCAACTCTTTCAGCGGCGGCTTCTGCGTCAGGTAAATCGAAGCCAAGTTGCGGTGCGCGTCGGGAAAATTCGGATTGATCTGGAGCGCCTTGCGGAACGCCGTCTCCGCCGGCCCCCGCATGCCTTTCTCGACCAGGGCCATGCCCAGCAGGTTCTGGAGGCCGGCGTCCTGCGGCTTGGCCTTCGCCGCGCGGCCGACGGCGTCCAGCGCCGCGTCGTACTGGCCCTGGGCATACTTTACATAGCCGAGCACCCCCAGGCTCGCCGGGTCGTTGGGGTCAATCGCGAGCGCCTTCCGGATGGTCGCCTCGGCCGCGGGGAGATGGTTCTGGGCGGCCTCCGTGGTCGCCAGGTTACAGAGCGTGCGCAGATCCTTGTCGTTTTTTACGGCAGCCTCCTGATAGGACGTTTCGGCTTTGTCGAATTCGCCTGACTTGAACTGGCGATCGCCCGCGGCGACGAGCACCGCCGCCGCCGGCACTTTGCGGGCGGCCTTCCGGGCAGCCTTTGAATCCGCTTGCACAAGCTGGGGTTCCGGCTTCTGGAACAAGGCCCGCTCCTCCCGCGTGTACGGCACCGCCTTGGCCTCGTACGTGTCCAGCCGGGCACGCAGCGCGATCATCTCATCGTTGAGAATTTGTAGCTTTCGGGACGACGCCTTGCTCTTGCGGCCGGCCGTCTCTTTGCTGACGTCTGCCAGCTCTTTCTGCAAACGGTCGCGGTCCCGCTCCAATTCCTGGATGCGGTGGACGTCCACGGCCTTGGCGGCGGCCGCCTGGTTCGCCTTGGAAACCTGTTGCATCGCCTGGTCAAGTCGGCGCTCCAGAGAGATTTTCTCCTGGGCCAGGGTGTCGCGATCCGTCTGCACGGCGGCCAGCTTGGTTTGTGTCTGCTTCAACTGCCGGTTCAACTCGGCGGTGTTGGCCGCGGCGGCGCCGCTGGTTTTCGCATCCTGCCCTGACCGCCGGACGGCGTCCTTGGCACTCGTGGCCAACAACTCCAGGCGGCGCTGGAGATCGTCGCGTTCCTGCGCCAGCGAACCGGCGAGCCGGCTTTGCTGGTCGAGCTTCGTATTCGTCTCGGCGAGCAACAGCACCGCGGCGTCGGTCTGGAGCTTGAGCTTGTGCTGCGCCTCGGCGAGCGCGCGGCGCAAGCGCTCCAGTTCGGGCGCGTTGGCGCTGTTTGTCGCCGGGGCCGATTTCGCCTGGTTGAGCGCGAGCCGGAGCAGGTCGTTGTCCTTTTGCAGCGCGCGGATGCGCTCGTCCGCCTTGGCCAACTCGCGAGGGTCAATGGCCGCCGGCTGCGCGGCCAGCGCCTCCCGCAGTTTGGCTTGGAGCAGCGCCTTGTCCGCTTCGGCGGCGCGGAGTTGCTCCCAGGCGGCGCGGAGCTGATTGGTCAGGTCCGTCAAACTGGCCGCGGGTGTGGATGGTTGGGCGGGCGACGGCACGACCAAGGCGAGGAACCCGGCGATCACGCAGCAGAATCGTTTCACGGAACGGAAGGTAGCGAAGCGCGGAGGAGTTTGGCAATGAGTCTCAATCGGCGCCGAAGGTTCGTTGACCGTCCGGCTGTCCTCCGTGCGCCCGATCCCGCCGCGGTCGTTTGAGGACGAAGAAGGAGTTGGAGGATTCAGCGGTGATGGAAGCGACTAGCCCTTCGCGGAGCCGAGCCACCCGATTGACACCGATCTGCCGCTCGTGATACCGTGCGGCCCAAGTTGTAAGCGTTATGAAGTCGGTCCTCAATCAGCACGTGCTCGTGCTCAATCGCTTGTGGCAGGCGGTCAACCTCTGCACCGCCCGCCGCGCCCTTACCTTGTTGTTCCAGGGCCACGCGCAGGCGGTGTTCAATCTGGAAGACGGTTCCTTCCAGGCCTACAACTTCCAGCAGTGGCGGGACCTCTCGCAGCAGGAACCGGGTGAGGAATCCATCGCGACCATCTCCTTCCGCATCCGCGTGCCGCGCGTCATTTTGTTGCTGGTGTACGACCGGCTGCCCAAGAAGGAAGTCAAATTCACCCGGCACAACATCTTTGAACGCGACAAGAATACGTGCCAGTACTGCGGCCGCGTCTGCGAACGGCAGGACCTCAATCTCGACCACGTGATTCCACGCGACCGCGGCGGTCCGACGACGTGGGAGAACATCGTGTGCTCCTGCATCGAGTGCAACACGCAGAAGGCCAACCGCACGCCGCAGGAGGCCGGGGTGCATCTCATTCGCAAACCCAAGCGGCCCAAGTGGCGGCCATTCGTGCAGATCAACCTTGCGCTGCACCAGCACGATAGCTGGAAGCATTTCATCGACCTCGCCTATTGGAACGTCGAGTTGGGCGAGGATGCGGGGTAAGCCGCATTTCCGAAGAACGGCGCCCCCCCATCGCTATCCGGCGGGTGACCGCGGCGGACTTCGCCGCCTGCTTCATCCCGGGTTACCGCGTTGAAGTGCAGGGCGGTCTTTCGAGGACGAGGACGCACGCTTGCCGGGCGACAGGCCGGTCGCTGACAAAGTCTCTTTGACGTTTCGCTGTTTCCGAGTAATGCTCTCGCATGATTCAGGTCAAACGAGCCTACGATCCACCGGCGCCGGCCGACGGCAAACGCTTCCTGGTGGACCGCCTCTGGCCCCGGGGCGTGAAGAAGGACACGATCAAGCTGACGGGCTGGCTGAAGGAAGTGGCGCCGAGCGACTCGCTGCGGAAGTGGTTTAACCACGACCCGGATCGATGGCCCGACTTTCAACGCCGCTATGCCACCGAGCTGGAGCACGAGCCCGAAACATGGCAGCCACTCGTGGCCGCGGCCCGCAAAGGCACCATCACCCTCGTCTTCGGCGCCAAGCAGGCCGCGCAAAACAACGCCGTGGCGTTGAAGGAGTTCCTGGAACAAAAACTCGGAGGGTGAATCCCGCCCCAGGGCGACGCGCTACCGCCCCGTTGCAGCGCCCCATCGTCAGTACTTCGGCACGCGCGGGTCGATCTGGTCCGCCCAGGCGCTGATACCGCCCTTGACGCTCTTCACGTGCTTGAAACCGTGGTCCTGAAGGAACTTCACGGCCTTGAGTGAACGCACGCCACCTTTGCAGTGCAGGTAGTAGCGTTCGTTCGGGTCGAGTTCGGTGAACCGTTGGGGCAATTGGCTCAGCGCCAGGAGCGGCACGCCGTTGACCCGGGCAATCTCGTACTCGTCCGGTTCACGCACGTCGATGACCTTGATGCCGAGCGCCGGGTTATCCAGTGCATGCTTCATCTCTTGGACCGTGACTTCGTCCGGGTTCTCCGCCACCTCCGTCGGCGGCACGATGCCGCAGAATTGCTCGTAGTCGATCAACTCCGTAATCGTCGGCTGCTCGCCGCAGACGGGACATTGCGGATCCCGACGCAACTTCAATTCCCGAAACTGCATGTCGAGCGCGTTGAAAAGCAGTAATCGGCCGATGAGCGGCGCGCCCTTGCCGAGCGCCAATTTGAGAATCTCCGTGGCCTGGATGCAGCCGATGATACCCGGCAGCACCCCCAATACCCCGCCTTCCGCGCAACTGGGGACCAAACCCGGTGGCGGCGGCTCCGGGTACAGGCAGCGGTAGCACGGCCCGCCCAGGTGCGGGGCGAAGACACTGGCCTGGCCCTCGAAACGGAAAATCGAGCCGTACACGTTGGGTTTCTTCAACAGCACACACGCGTCGTTGGTCAAATAGCGCGTCGGGAAATTGTCCGTTCCGTCCACGACGATGTCGTAAGGACGAAGGATTTCCAGGGCGTTCGCCGCCGTCAGGCGGGTTTCGTGGAGGGCGATCTCCACATCCGGGTTGATGCTCTGGAGTCTCTCCTTTGCGGATTGCGCCTTCGGACGGCCGACGTCTTCGGTGCCATGCAGAATCTGGCGCTGGAGGTTCGAAAAATCGACGGCGTCAAAGTCCACAAGGCCGAGCTTGCCGATGCCAGCGGCCGCCAGGTACATGGCGATGGGCGACCCCAGGCCGCCCGCGCCGATGCACAGCACGCTCGCCGAGCGGATCTTCGTCTGCCCCGCCAGTCCGACTTCCGGCAGGATCAGGTGGCGTGAATAGCGGCGGATTTCGTCATTGCTTAGTGCCATAAATCAAATTACCCTCGCAGCGTATCGCAGCCTGAGTAGAAATCAAGCTGGCGCCGCGGTCACCCTAGCGCGGCGTCCGCGACCGGGAAAGGCCAGGCCATGAGACGAAGATCACGATCACGAACTCCTGCCGTACTCCGTCCCCGAAGCAGAACCGTTGTCCACCCGGCGACGAGAACCCACTCCACGGCGACCGCCGAGGGAACGGCCAACTTGTTGCGCATCCGCTGCCCGCTGCGTCCGGAATTGGCCGTGATCCTGGGCAGCGGTTTTCATCATGCCGTGGCGGCGCTCAAGGCGTCCCTGGAAGTGGCTTACGAAGATTTGCCCGGCTTCCCGCCCATGGGCATCACTGGGCATCAAGGAAAACTGATGGTGGGTCACGTGGGGACCACCCCGGTGCTGCTGCTGAGCGGGCGGGCGCACTATTACGAAGGCCATCCGATGGAGCGGGTCACGTTCTCCGTGCGGGCCCTGGCCGCATTCGGCATTCACGATCTGCTCCTGACCAACGCGGCGGGGGGAATCAACCCCCGCTTCAAACCCGGCGACTTCATGGTCGTGACCGACCACATCAATGCGATGGGGGTCAATCCGTTACGGGGTGAAGTCACCATAGGCACCGAGCGCTTTGTGGACCTGAGCCACGCCTACGATGGGGATTTGAGCAACCTCCTGCACGCGGCCGCGCGCGATTGTGGCTTGCGGTTGGAGACCGGGGTATATCTGGCGGTTTCCGGCCCGACTTACGAGACGCCAGCAGAAACTCGCGCATTTGGTCGGCTAGGCGCCGATGCCGTCGGCATGAGTACCGTGCCGGAAGTCATCGTGGCTCGGCAATGCGGCTTGCGCGTCGCCGCCGTGTCTTGCATTACCAACAGAGCCGCGGGCCTGGGTGGCGATCCGTTGTCCCACGCGGAAGTTCTCGATACGGCCGAGCGGGTGAAAACCACCGGCACTCTGCTGTTGAAGAACTTTGCCCACCATTATGGTCAACGGCAAAGATGCGCGACTTCCCCACCGCCTGACGACAACCGGCATACCTGATCTGGCGGGCACGCCTTTCACCTGGACGGGATCGGGTGAGTCTGCCTGAACGAACCGGCGGCAGCGGTGAGCGCGTTGGTTGCGGACCACGGCGTTTGCAGACCCAGACCAGCACTGTATCCGAGGCCGGAGCGCCGGATGCCCTGTGGTGGAGGACAATGAGCCGAACTGGATGGAGTATGGCACCCGGGACCGGTTTCGCGGGGCGGCGAGGCCACTCCGAACCGGTGCCGGGCGTAGCGCACCTCACGGCCAGCTTCAGCCGGCTGACCTGCCGGGGATCTTGGCCCCTCCGCCCGCAAACTTTTTTTCAAATTTGGCGAACTAATCTGTTGACTACCGCGCGGACTCTGCTTTGATTAGGGCCATGCAAATTGAAAGTCTGAAGGTCTTCTGTGATTTGGCGGAAACCGAGAGTTTCACCAAAGCGGCGCAAATTAACGGTGTGACGCAGTCCGCCGTCAGCCAGCAGATCAGCTCGCTGGAGCGCCAATTCAAGTCGCTGCTCATCGAGCGGAGCAAGAAGAAGTTCCGGCTCACCCGCGAAGGCGAGGTGCTGTACGATTACAGCAAGAAGATCATTGGCATGTACGACTCGCTGCACAGCAAGCTGCAGGAGATCAAGGACATCATTTCCGGCACCATCCGGGTCACCACGATCTACAGCATCGGCCTGCATGATCTGCCGCCTTACATCAAGCGGTTTCTCAAGAGCTATCCCACCGTAAACGTGCATGTCGAATACCGGCGTGCCAACCAGGTGTACGAGGACGTGATGAGCAACGTCGTCGATCTGGGCTTGGTCGCCTATCCGAACCGCGACAACCGCCTGGAGATCGTGGCGCTGCGCAAGGATCCACTGGCGCTCATCTGTCACCCGGGGCATCCGTTTGCAAAACTCAAAGCGGTCAAGCTCAAAGCCCTGCAGGGCCAGAAGTTCATATGCTTCGAGTCGGACATTCCCACGCGCCGCGCGCTCGACAAGCTCTTCCGCGAGCACCACGTGCAAGTGCAGGTCGCCATGGAGTTTGATAATGTCGAGACGGTCAAACGGGCGGTCGAGATTGACGCCGGCGTTTCCATCGTGCCCTTCTCCACGGTTACGCAGGAGGTCGCCAAACAGACCCTGGCGGCTGTGAAGATCGAGGACGGCGAGTTCTACCGTCCGCTGGCCGTGCTCTACAAAAAACACAAGGTGCTCTCGCCGGCAATGAAGGAATTCATCAACCTGCTCAAGCAACCACTGTAAGCACCCCACTCACGCGCATTACGACACCGTTGCTCGCATCTCTTGAGTTTGGCGACTACGCCATCATAGCCTTCATCGTTGCTGTCATTAGCGGTGGTGTTTCGTTTGTCGGCCGGCAGCAAATAGATTTGCGCCGGTTGGAGCGCAAGCTGGACGCCTTACTCAAGCACGAGGGCGTTCAGCCTGCGTGGGGCCTCTCGGAGGAGGTTCAGCGGTTGGCGCGAACCCCCGGCCAGAAGATTGCCGCGCTCAAGCTCCATCGCGAACAAACCGGTGCCGCCCTCGCCGAGGCCAAAGTCGAAATTGAGGCATTCATCGGGGGCAAACAGTGACCGCCGTACCGCCTGACAACATCACCCCAGCAAACCGCTGCCACGATCTTCCGCTCAACGCCGGGCGGCTATTTTGGCCGCCCTCCGCGCTTCATTCTGCGCGCCAAAGGCGGTCTCAGAGCTTGATCCCTCGCTGATCCTCGCTCACGCGAGGCATCTCGTTGCTTTGCGTTGGCGATTGACTTCCGCGCCCCGAAGGGAGGAAAGGCTTCCCCGGGAAGCGCCTTATTTCAGCTTCTTCGGATTCAGGGACGCCAGGTCTTTCGAAACGAACAGCCCATCCTTCCGGATCAACTCGCCGTCAAACCAGATTTCGCCCCCGCCCCACTCCGGTCGCTGGATCAACACCATGTCCCAATGCACGGCCGAGCGGTTGCCGTTGTCGCATTCCTCGTAGGCCTGACCGGGCGTGAAGTGCAGCGACCCGGCGATCTTTTCGTCAAACAGGATGTCGCACATCGGGTTGAGAATGTAAGGATTGAACCCCAGTGAAAACTCGCCTACGTACCGCGCGCCGGCATCCGTGTCGAGGATTTCGTTCAGTCGTTGGGCGTTGCTCCCGGTGGCCTTGACCGCCCGGCCCTCCTGGAACTCCAGCCGCACGTTCTCGAACTTGATCCCGGCGTAAATCGTCGGCGCGTTAAACTGGATCACGCCGTTCACGGAGTCCTTCACCGGGCAGGAGAAGACCTCGCCGTCGGGAATGTTGCGCCGGCCCACGCACGGCACGGCCCCGAGTCCCTTGACGCTGAACGTCAAGTCCGTGCCCGGCCCTTTGATTTGCACCCGGTCGGCCTTCTCCATGCGTGCCTTCAGCGGCACCATCGCCTGGGCCATTTTGCGGTAATCCATCGTGCAGACGGCGAAATAGAAATCCTCGAACGCCTCGGTGCTCATGCCCGCGCTCTGCGCCATGCTGGCCGAAGGCCAGCGCAACACGCACCAGTTGGTCTTGCTCACCCGCCAGTTCAAGACCGGCCGCGTCACGCGCGAATAGAGGGCCAGGCGCTCCCCCGGCACATCCGAGTTCTCGTTGATGTTTGCCGCCCCGCGCACCGCGATGTAGCCCTGCACCTTTTTCATCCGCGCCAACTCCAGGTCGCGGATCAGGATGGCATGCCGCTCATCGGTGGCGCGCAGGACCTCCCGGGTGACGCGCGTGTGGCGCACTTCAACCAACGGCGTGCCGCCGGCCGCCCGCACCGCCCGCATCAATTCGACGGCAAACTCGTCCGGCGCGTCGATCATCTCCAGCAGGACGCGGTCGCCGCTCTTGACCTGGATGGAATACCCGACGAGCAGTTTGGCCAGTTTAGTGTACCGAGGATCAATCATAACTTGCGGCAGAAGATAAACGGAACCGGGTCGTTGTCGAGCCGGGTCATTGCGAGCACATGGAGCCGGCTTAGTCCGGTCCCACGGCCCGACGGGTTTCTTTTTTGGCGGCGTGGTGCGCTTTGTCCGCCAGCATCCGCTGTTGGGCGCGGCGGCTGCGGCGGCGTTTCTGGCGTCGGATCTTCTCGATACGCGCACGCTGGGCTTCCACGCGGCCCGTCTGGAGCGCTTCGATCTTGTCCAGGAGCAACCGGCGGGCGAGAAAACGGTTCAGCCCCTGCTGCCGGCTGGCTTGGCACTTCACCTGCAACCCGCTCGGCCGGTGCCGCAACATTACGCACGTCGAGGTCTTGTTCACGTTCTGCCCGCCGTGCCCGCCGGAGCGGACGAACGTCTCCTCCAGGTCCGCTTCCCGGACGCCCAACCGGGCCATGCGCGCGGCGAGTTGGGTTTCCTTTTCTGGACTTACTGAAAATGTGCTCATGTCGGGGCAACCGAATGATTCCGCCAGTTTCTCTCGCGCGCGGCCGGGCTATTCGCCAAACGCCTGCAACTCGGCGCAGGAGGAAAACGCCTGATTCGGGTTGTCGCCACAGGCGGGTTTGCCGATCACGCGGACGGCGATCGCCTTCACCGGCCTCGGCAACCGCACGGTGAAGGACCGGGGCGCGGCCTCCGCCAAGCCGGCGCTGTCGGTGGCGGTCGTGGCCGGGTAGGTCGTGATCTCGCCGACGGTTTCCCAGGCGCCGCCGTTCTGGCGCCGCACTTGGATGCGTGGTTTGCCGGCGCTCGCGTCGAACCAGCCACCGTCGTGGAAGGTTTTCCCCGGCGTGAACCTGACACGCGCAATGGTCACCGGCTCATCCAGTGCCACGGCGAACCAATCCTCGTCCGCCACGCGCCCGTCGAACGTCACCACAAAGGTGTCGGCGTCGCCGTCGTTGATCGAGCCTTCGACGTTCCCCTGCCGCGAGCAGCTTTCCTGGCCGCTGCTCAGCAAGTTGGTGCTGCGTACGATCGGCAGGCCCGGCCCCGGCAGCCAGACTCTGAAGATGCCGCCGTCCCGGCCGGCGTCCGCAAACGGCACCAACTCCGCTTTGACCAAGCGCGGGCGACCGGCGGCCGTGCGTAACTCGGCAGAGAAAGCCAGTTCGCCTCCGGGAAGGTAATTGCTCGGCGGAGCGACCTTGCGGTCGAGGATGCCGACGGCGTTCGCCCGAGGCAGCCCTGGGTTGCGCTTCTCGTCGTAGGCCAGCACGAACGGTCCCCAAGTCAACGCCGCCTGGCCACGGTTACCGTGTTCGCCGATCACCAACCGCGAGCCCAGCGCATACCGAAGGTCCAGGCGATCTCCGGTATTCCAGTCGCGCGCCGGGATCACGGCCCAGCCGTCGTGGGCCGCGATGGCGAGCGCCTTTCCGTTCAGCCTCACTCGCAGCGGAGACGCCCACGGTGGCACGCGGACCCGGACCGCGAAGCGCGCGGGCCGGCTCAACTGGAACTGGAGCCGGGATTCGCCCTGGCGCGGAAATCCGCTGCGCTGTTGGACAGCCACCGACTGCCCGCCGAGTTCGGTCGTCACGGACGAAGTCTCGAACGTGCTGACGACCAGCGCTTCATCGGCGCCAAGACGCGTCTTCAAGTAAGTCGTCTGCGGCGCCAGGGCCATCCCGCGCGGGCCGCTGGAGTGGCAGCAATTGATTTCGGAGAGATAACTCTTCTTTCCTTCGAGCGGGGTGAAATAGCACCAATCGGCGCCGGCGGGATTCTGCGCCGCAGCGAGGTGGTTATAGATCGTTTTTTCCAGTTGGTCGCCGTAGCGCGCCTCGCCCGTGAGCCGGAACAGTTGCAGGTTCAACTGAAGCCAGGTCACCGTGACACATGTCTCGGACACGCTCGCGCCCGGCCCATTGGGCAGGTCGTAATCACCGTGGAAATGCTCGGCTTGGCTGGCGCCGCCGGTGAGGTAGAGGCGCCGCGTCACGATGTCCTGCCAGGCGTTGAGCACCGGCTGGAGCAGGCTGCGGTCGCCGGTGGCGCGGGCCAGTTCGCACAGGCCCACCAAGTTCGACAGCATTTCGTAGGCTTTGCCGTTGGCGGTCTGATTGACCTCCTTCGCCGTCAGCAGCGCCTGGATGATCTTCGGCCCGTTCGGCGCGTCCCACGCTTGGACGATGTAGCGGGCGAAGTCGAGATACCGCTCCTCGCCGGTGAAGCGGTAGAGCAACACAATTGGTTCGAGCACGCTGGTGGCGGCCATGCCCAGGTGTGTGCCGGCGGCAAGAATGCTCTTCTTCCCCGGCCCGAATGTGCGGAGGAGCAGGTCGGCAGCCTTGCGGCAGGCATTGAGCGCCGCTTCATTCCCGGTGAACTGGTAGTAGGTGAGCAGCCCGATCAGGCAATATTTGTGCGACCACACGTCCCAATCCGCGCCAGGATAGAGGCCGAAGCGCTGCTCTGGAACGTACGTGCCGAGGTAGCCGTCGGGCTCCTGCGCGGCAATCAGGCCCGCGGCGACGCGGTCGAGCTTGGCGCGCAGGCGGGGGTCCCCGGTGTAAGCCCAGGCCAGCGTGGTGGCGTGCAGCCATTTGCCGACGTGCTCGCCGATCCACGGGTGGACACCGGGCTTGTGGCGAAAGCCCGCGAGCAGCGGCTCGGTGTCCACCGTGAGCAATCGGTTCGTGGCGTTGACGGCAAGGCGCTCGCCAAGCCAGCCGTCGAGGTGGATCGCCGCCGGGGAAAGCACCTCGGCCGCGTCCGGCAGTTTGGCCGGCTCGCGGAAGGGCATCGGCTGGACGCCGGCGGAATAGGCCGAGCCGATGCACAGCAGCAGTGAACCGACAATCGAAGTGGCAATGAAGGTTCTCATAGACGCGGCGTTGAGTTGTCGAGCATATTTGCCGCGGCGTGAAGAGCGCGAGAAGAAACGCCCGGCTCCTGCAAACTCTTTGTCCCTTCCGAGTGTCAAACCAACCGTTGAGGCGGCCGGCTTCGCGGGCCAACCGCTCACCCGGTTGTTCGCCGCAGTGTCTCGCATGTGTGCTCGCCCACCCGCTTTTTCCCAGGGGTTGCCCGCCGCCGGGGCAAAAACCGTTGACGCTCCCAGCCGCCCACACCTAAAGTGCCGCGCCGTTCGCGAAAAAGCCGCGAATCGGTTTGGTGTTCCAGATGAATATTCACGAGTTCCAAGCCAAGCAGTTGCTCGCTCAGTACGGCGTCGCCGTGCCGCCAGGCGGGCCGGTGACCACCCCTGAGGCCGCGCGGGCCCAAGCGGAGAGGCTCTTTGCCGCCGGCCATGCGCGCGTGGTGGTGAAGTCCCAAATCCACGCCGGCGGGCGCGGCAAAGGCACCTTCAAGTCCGGCCTGCAAGGCGGCGTGAAGGTGTGTGCCAGCGCCGAAGAAGTCTCCCAGCGCGCCGCCGCCATGCTCGGCCAGACGCTCGTCACCAAGCAGACCGGCCCGGCGGGCCGCGTCGTGAGCAAGCTGCTCGTCGAGGCCGGGGCGAAGATCGTGCGCGAGCTGTATTGCGCGGTGCTGCTCGACCGTGCCGCCGGCCGGCCACTGATGATGGTCAGCACCGAAGGGGGCATGGACATCGAAGAAGTCGCCGCCAAGACGCCGGAGAAGATCGTGAAGGAGTTGATCGACCCGGCGACGGGCATGATGCCTTTTCAGGCGCGCAAGATGGCGGCAGCTCTCGGCCTGAAGGGCGAGTTGATCCATCCCGCGGCCAAGTTGCTCCTCGGCGTCTATCGGACGTGGTGGGAATGCGACGCCTCGCTCGTCGAGATCAACCCGCTCTGCGTCGTCGCGGGGGCGGACGGCAAACAGTCGCTCGTGGCGCTCGACGGCAAGATCGGCCTCGACGACAACGGCCTGTTCCGCCACAAGGAGATCCAGGCCATGCGCGACCTCGCCGAGGAATCGCCTCTGGAAGTCGAGGCCAGCCAGTTCGCGCTCAATTACATCAAGCTCGACGGCACCATTGCCTGCCTCGTCAACGGCGCCGGCCTGGCGATGGCGACCATGGACATCATCAAGCACTACGGCGGCGACCCGGCGAACTTCCTGGACGTTGGCGGTGGCGCGAGCGTCGAGCAGGTCACGGCGGCCTTCAAAATCATCATGAAGGACCCGAACGTACAGGCGATCCTCGTGAACATTTTCGGCGGCATCATGGATTGCGACGTGATCGCCCAAGGCATCGTCGCCGCGGTGAAGGAGACCGGCCTCAAGCTGCCGCTGGTCGTCCGCCTCGAAGGCAACAACGTCCAGGCCGGCAAGCAAACGCTCGCCGAGTCCGGCCTGCCGATCATCAGCGGCACCACCATGGCCGACGCGGCGCAGAAAGTGGTGAAGGCCGCCGGCAGAGGTTAGAAGCGCGGCATTCTGCCAACCGCGATTCACCTGGGCCGAATCGCCATCCGCTGGCGGGAAGCCGGCATTTACAGTCGATCAATCCCTATCCGCAGCCGGGAGATCGCCGCCGACATTCAAACCATCAGCTGAGACAGTCGCAAAATCGCCGCCAACAGCCAGAATATCGGCATTTACATCCGATCAATCGCCTTCTGCTGGTCAAAGATCGCCACTTACAGCCGATTAACCGCCGCTGACACTCAAGAAATCGCCGCGCACATTCAGGCAACGACCGCAAACACCGGGAAAATCGGCGCTCGCAGCAGTGGAATGGTCGCAAGTAGTGTGCTTCCAGTGGCTTGTGCCTGATTCACCGAGGATCACCTTGAGTCTCCGGTGAAAACGACATTTCGCAAGCTCCACCGGTTCCCTTGCCGCTGAGAAGCAGATTTGAACTCAAATGTCGCCGTTGAACCGCAGATTCACGCAAATGGGACGTAGAAAGTTCAGATCGCTATATGCCGTGTCTAAGCTCATGGCCGACCCCGTTCCCGAGTTCAATGGCGCCTTCCGGCCACCGCGGGGCCGCCCGACTTCAATTTTGGGCTTTCACCGGCGCCTTGGCATGCCTACTTTAGACCGCCGCGAAACACGATGGACAGCACGCACATCCGAAATTTTTGCATCATCGCCCATATTGACCATGGGAAGACGACGCTTTCCGACCGGCTCCTGTTCCGGACGGGCACGATTTCCGCGCGCGAGATGGAAGACCAGTTGCTCGATTCGATGGACCTGGAGCGCGAGCGCGGCATCACGATCAAGGCTCACCCGGTCACGATGTTTTACGAGGCCCGGAACGGCGAGAAGTACGAGTTGAACTTGATCGACACGCCGGGCCACGTGGATTTCTCCTACGAGGTCTCGCGCAGCTTGAGCGCCTGCGAAGGGGCGTTGCTGATCGTCGATGCGGCTCAGGGCGTCGAGGCGCAGACCGTCGCCAACGTGCATCTGGCGATGAAGCAGAACCTGACTATCATCCCGGTCATCAACAAGATTGACCTGCCGCACGCCGACGTGCCACAAGCCAAGCGGCAGTTGGAGGACATCCTGGCCATCCCGGCCGAGTCCGCGCTGCTGGCCAGCGCGAAGGAAGGCATCGGCATCGAGGAAATCCTGGAAGCGATCGTGGCGCGCGTTCCGGCGCCCCAGCCCACCGGCGCGAGTTCGGTGCAGGCGCTGGTGTTCGACTGTTACTTTGACACCTTCAAGGGCGTGGTCAACCATGTCCGCGTTTTCAACGGCGAGTTGCGGCCGGGCATGCTCGTGAAGCTGTTGCACTCGGGCAAAACGGTCGAGGTGAAGGAGGTGGGCAGCTTCAACCCGAAGCCGTACGTGCGGGAGCAGTTGCTCGTGGGCGAGACCGGCTACCTCACGGCGAACATCAAAAGCCCGCTGGAAGTGAAGATTGGCGACACGCTCACCGACGCGCGGGTGCCGTCCCCGCCGTTGACGGGCTTCAAGGAAATCCATCCCATGGTGTTCAGCGGGATTTATCCGATCAACACCGCCGACTACGAGCACCTCAAGGCGAACATGGCCAAACTGCAGTTGAACGACTCGGCGTTCGGCTATCAGCCCGAGACCTCGGTGGCGCTGGGTTTTGGCTTCCGGTGCGGCTTCTTGGGCCTGCTGCACCTGGAAATCGTCCAGGAACGGCTGCGCCGGGAGTACGGCATGGACATCATCGCGACGTATCCGAGCGTGATTTACCGGGTGACCCTGACCGACGGGACGGTGAAGGAGATCGACAATCCGGTGTTCCTGCCGGAGCCGAATTATATCGAGCGCATCGAGGAGCCGATGGTCAAAGCCTTCGTGATCTGCCCGAACGAATACATCGGCGACATGATGGCGTTGATCACGGAAAAGCGCGGCGCCGTGGACCAAACGGAAACGCTCGATGCGCGGCGCGTCATGCTGACCAGCCGACTGCCGCTGAACGAAATCCTCATCGACTTTCACGACCGCATCAAAAGCACCACGCGCGGCTACGGCTCGATGGACTACGAGCCGGCGGGCTACGCCGAGTCGGACATGGTCCGGCTGGAGATGCTCGTCAACGGCGAGGCGGTGGACGCCTTCTCGTGTATCGTGCATCGCGACAAGGCCGAGGGCAGGGGGCGGGCGCTGGCTGCAAAGCTCAAGGAAGTCATTCCCCGCCAACAGTACGCCGTGGCCATCCAGGCGGCCATCGGCGGCAAGGTCATCGCCCGCGAGACCGTCAGCGCCTTGCGCAAGGATGTCACCGCCAAATGCTACGGCGGCGACATCACCCGCAAGCGCAAGCTTCTGGAAAAACAGAAGGAAGGCAAAAAGCGGATGAAGTCCTTCGGCAGCGTGAACATCCCGCAGGAAGCATTCATTCAGGTGCTGAAGGCATGAAAGGGCGACGCGTGAAGAAGGCGGCGTGGCGCGGCCCGAGGGCAACCGTTGGCACCGGCACGCCGCTTTGTTTCGGAGTTGCGTGCTTCGTCATGGCGGTTTCTCTTTGCTCGCTCCGCCGCACCTTCCATCGTATATGATACTGAACTGGTTCTTTTCCAAAACCGTGCGGGAAGCCGTCGCCATGCGGAAGCACGTGTGGAAACTGCTAAGCGCGCAACGCGACATCCTTTCGCCACCGGCCATCGGCGCGGTGACCCTGGCGATGAACGAACTGCAGGCCGCCATCTCGGAGAGCGCGAACAAAGGGCGGATTCGAATCAAGATGGAGGAACTGGAGTTCGCGGCCAACAAATGGCTCAAGCCCTATCCCCACCCCGCCTGGCGCGAGAACGTGGAGGTGCTGCTCGTTGCCCTGGCCGTGGCGATGGGCATCCGCACCTTCTTCGCGCAGCCGTTCAAAATCCCCACCGGCTCGATGCAGCCCACGCTCTGGGGCGTCACGTCCGATCCCGATTTCAGCCAGACCGGTCCGCCGCCGCCCGGCAAACGGCTGCCGGCCTTCCAGGTTCCCACCGGATTAGCCCGCCTGCGGGACTGGTTCGACGGGGCATCGTATGTGGAACTCAAGGCCAAAACCGATGGCGCCTTGGAGGAAATCGCTCCGCCGACCCGGTTCCTGATCTTCAACATCAATCAGCGCCTCCGCATCGGCGATGTCTGGCATACCATCTGGTTTCCGCCCGATTACGGCGGCCGGACGTTGCAGGAGCGCGCCGGCCTGCGCCTCGGCGAGGTCTTTCACCGTGGCGACGATGTTGTGAAGATGCGCGTCACCAGCGGGGACCATCTGTTTGTCGATCGCCTGACCTATAACTTCCGGCGTCCGCGCCGGGGCGAGATTATCGTGTTCGAGACCAAGGGCATCCATGATCCGCTCAACCGGGTACCGCCGGACCAGTTTTACATCAAACGGCTGGTGGCACTGGGCGACGAGAAAGTTCAAATCGGCAGCGACCACCACCTGATCATCAACGGCGCGCGTCTGGATGCTTCAACGCCGGGCTTTGGGGGTGTTTACTCCTTCAAGATGAATGCCGGGGAGAACCAATACTTTGGCCACCTGCAACTCGGCATGTTCCGCGACGACAACTCTGAGTACACCGTACCGCCGGAAAACGTCTTGGTGATGGGTGACAACACGAGGAACAGTCTGGACTCACGTTTCTTCGGCGGGTTCGCGGAAAAATACGTGATCGGCAAGTCGTGGTTTGTCTATTGGCCGATCAGCAGCCGCTTCGGTTGGGGCTACGAATAGACTCCACATCTCAAGACGGGTTGCAATTCTGCTTCTGCTTCGAGGGCTGTAGATTCCCACAAAAAGACCGCCTCAGCCGTCGAGATTGACACACCTGGATTCTGCGACGGGGCGGGGCAACGAGGGGACACCCAATCCGTATTGATAATCGCATAATAGGGTGACGCATCTTGGTTGCCCCGGTATTGTTTCGGCAGTTCGAAGACGCGAAATCATGCCGCGCTGGAAAAGCGCCTAGGATCAAGGGGGGCAGTCCGGCGTTGGCGAGCAAAGGGCCGGCGGGTTCCAAGCCCAAGCTGACGGTGGCGCCAACCCAGCAAGTCACCGCCGCGTTGCTGGCGGGCCCGGTCGAGCACGACTACCAAATGGCGCTCTGGACTTTGCCACGCGCGGCGTCATTCATCGAAGACCTGACGGGGTGGAGAATCATCCGGGTCATGTTGGGCGCTGGTTGGGAGCCAGGGGGTTCCATTGCCAGCGGCCCGAACGCCGGGCGGTGGAACGCAACGACAAGGCGATCCGGCACTGGCCACGGACGGAGTGGTCCGCCTCAAATAACGGTTCAAGGCAGATTTCCGAGGGAGTGGAGATTGGCTGGAGATTTGACAAAGAATGAGGTCGCCTCGCGTCAGCGACGCCAGCACCAATGCGGGTCGGACTTTGGCGCTGGACAGGTCCGTGAACGGGAACGGCACCGACCACCACTTGGCCGCTTACAAATCGCGCCATACCTCATCCTCCTCCGGCGTATCCCAGTCCGCCGCTCACGCGGTCTGGGCCAGCGGCAGCAAGTCTTCCCGGCCTTCGCGTTGCTCCCGGGTCTTGAGGAACACCAGGAAATCGAACACCTCCCGTTGCACCGGCTCCGGGGCGGACTTGATCTCCTCGATCAATGTGTGGGTCAACGTGCTCATACATTCGCGCTCATTGGGAATTTGAAATCCATTGTGGGATGCGCTTGCGGGCTTCGTCCAAAGGCACAGCTCCGCCCCGGTCCAGTTTCGCCACCCCCTCCTCCACCGCCTGCCGGAATTCAAGCTTGTAGACGGCGTCGGCCAGCGTGGCGTCCGGTGGCAGTTGCTCGGACACCTCGCGCAGGATTTCCTTCGTGCTCATAGGTTCAACTCGCAGACGATTTTCCCGTCCAACGCGAGTACCGGCTCGCCCTCGACGATTTCCAGCGCCGCCCGGCGCGGGCAATAGAGGTGGTCGTTGAGGAGCGAGAGCGGCAACGCCTCCCGCTCCTCCGAGAGTTCAGATTTGAGACTCACGGCCTACAGCTTGAGTTCCTTCACCAGACCGGGTTTGGACTTGAGCGCGAGCTGGGCAATGGGCCTGAACTGCTTGAGCCACTTGTCCAGCGCCTTGAAGGCGGCGTTGCGATCGGTCGTCGCTTGCTTGGCCGCGCCCATAGCCGTTTCATGCGCCCCATCCGTCGTCGCGAACGCCTCCAGCATCGCCAGGTCCGCGTCCAGTGTGACGGCGGGATAGCCGTACTTGGCCAACGATTCGGCGTAGGACGCTTTCTTGCCGGCGTTGTAAGCCCCGCGCACCGCGGTGATGAACTTCTGCGTGTCCGCCGGCACACGCCCCGTGGCGCCCAGCGCCGTCCAATCCGGCTTGGGCAGCACCGTGGTCACGGTCTGCCCAGTTGTTTGCTCGCCCCCTCACCCCCAACGACAATCCGTTCATCGAATCGGCCTTCAGCACCATCAAACGCGCCCAGGAGTATCCCAGGCAATTTCTGAATGACGCCCAGGCCAACGATTACTTCAGTCGCCACTTTACCTGGTATGACACCGAGCACTACCATTCCGGCATCGACTCCGTCACCCCGCAATAAACCCATGACGGCCTGCGGCCGATCATTGTCGAACAACGACGCACCAAAAAACTTGCCCAGCGCCGCCGGCGCCGGGAAGAAAACCAAAATGAAGCGTCCGGGGGGCCAGCCCGGATAGACCCGTTGGGGCGGCTGGGGCGAAGGGTGCATCCGTCTGACCGGTCGCAGCCGCCCAAGGCAGGTTGGGCGGGGAGAATTGGGCCGACGGAGCCTCCGGCGGGGCACACTCCATCTGGCGGGCGCAGGCGGCATCGCTTTACCTGGGCGCACTGGGCTGGGTCAGTCGGGGAGAGACGTTTTTGTAGTCGGGCATGGGGTCCACGTCATCGCACGGCTTGCGGGTCCACGGCCCGGCGGCAGGGGGCGGGGCGCGTGCCGGTTCAGAGGCCCAGGTGGGGAGGATTTTCTCGATCACCTCGCGCTGGTCAATCACCGCCATGACGCGCATGGGGTGCTGGCACTGCGGGCACATCAGCGGGTCGGTGTGCCCGACTTGCTGGATGAGGTTGCGCCACTTTTTCGATGGAAGTTTGGCGGGCGGCGACGGTCTGGACGTTTTTCTGTTGGCAGGAGGGCAGCACCCACGGCTTTTGCAGAAGAACGCCAGGAGGTATTCGTGGCGGCAGTGGTCGCAGCGGAGGCGGGCCGTCCAGACTGTGATTTCCTGGCTTCCCCTCCCCAGGAACCTCGCTGTGGTAGGGACATCGCGCGGCGATGTCCCCGTCGCCCGGCGAAGCGCCGGGGCGACGGAACCGCGTGCCGGGACGCGCCTCCAGCCGGGCGCGTTGCGCCCTTGACTTCGCCCGGGTAGGGACGGCGCGCTGCGCCGTCCCTACCCGGTTCAGGGTTCAAGGCGCGAATAGTTCGGGAAATTCTCACCCCGCCCCTCGCCCGCTCCTTCGTCGTGGGGGGCAGTAGCCGGATGCGCCCCCAGCGCCGGGAGCAGATCACTCCCACTTGACGCGACCTTCGCGACGTTCGAAGAATGTCAACGACTCGACAACTTTATGCGACCGTTTGAAACGCTCACGGAACAGGAAATCCTCGCGCTCGCCATCTCGCTCGAAGAGGAGGACGCCCGCATTTACGACGACTTCGCCGACGGCTTGAAGGAGAATTACCCGGAACAGGCGGACAAGTTCAAGGCCCTCCGCCGGGAGGAGGACGGCCATCGCCATCGCCTGTTGGAACTCTTCCGCAGCCGCTTTGGCGAGCACATCCCGCTGATTCGCCGGCAGGACGTCCGCGGCTTCATCAAGCGTCGCCCCGTCTGGCTGGTCCGGCCGCTCGGCTTGAAGGCGGTGCAAAAGGAGGCAGAGTTGATGGAACTGGAAACCAAGCGCTTTTACGAAGTTGCCGCCCGCCGCGCGACCGAGGCCGGCGTCCGCCAACTGCTGGGCGACCTGGCGGAGGAGGAACGCCATCACGCTGTCACCGCGGAACAGATCGCGGCGACCAGGCTGAGCGAGGAAGAATCCGCGCGCCGCCAGCGGCTCTTCGTGCTTCAGGTGATCCAGCCGGGGCTGGCTGGCTTGATGGACGGCTCGGTCTCGACTCTGGCGCCGCTGTTCGCCGCTGCCTTCGCCACGCACAACAGCTTCGACACGCTGCGCGTGGGCCTGGCGGCGAGCGTGGGCGCGGGCATCAGCTGGGGTTCGCGGAAGCGCTCTCGGACGACGGCAGCCTCACCGGCCGCGGCCATCCGTGGGCGCGCGGTCTGGTTTGCGGCTTGATGACTGCCGTGGGCGGACTCGGCCACAGCCTGCCGTATCTGATCCCGAACGTCTGGACCGCCACGACCATTGCCGGGGTTGTCGTGCTGGTGGAACTGGGGGTGATCTCCTGGGTGCGGCGCAAGTTCATGGACACGCCCTGGTCGTCCGCGGTCGTGCAAGTGGTCATCGGGGGCGTGCTGGTTTTCCTGATCGGCATTCTCATCGGCAGCTCGTGAAGCGCGACCGCCGGGACGCTTGTTTCCGGCTAAGTCGCCTTGAGAATCTTGTGCCGCGTTGCGAGCAAAGGCGAACGCTCTCGGCCCGCAGGGCCAGTGCGGCGCGGGCGTGGGGGGGGCGTTCCGCCCCGCCGCCAGCACGTCGGACCAGTGGGTGGTCGCAAACACGGCGCCCGCAACGCGCGTCCGTTCCGCGCTGGTCGAACTCATGACGTTCGCCAGACTACCCCGAGCGCCAGCGGCTGTCGATGCCCCTTTGCCTCTGTGCTCAGTCGGCAAAGGCGCTGAACAGCGCCCGCAATTCTTCCGCGACCTGCGCCGGGTCGGCCAGCGTCTGGGCGATCTCCGCGCGCAGCAGTTCGCGGTAGCGCCGGCGCAGCCGGTGGACCGCCACCCGTACGGCGCCTTCCGCCATACCGAGTCCCGTGGCGGCTTGCGCATAGGGAATGGCATTCTGGCCAACCATCAGGAACGGCTTCAACGGGTCGAAGAGTCCCGCCTTGCCTTCGGCGGCGCTTTCGGCGCGCAGACGGGCGATGACGCGCTCCAGTAACGTCACGGCCCAGGCGCGGTCGTAGAGCTTGTCCGGGCTGAGGCGATCGGCGGGTTCGAGTTGGTAGCGGGTGTCGGCGTCCTGCCAGTCCAGCGCGAGCGGCGCCACCCCGCCGCCGCGCTTCTGGCGCCGGGCCTTGTCCCATTCGTTGGCGAGAAAATGCTTCAGCGCGGCGAGTAGGAAGGCGCGGAATTTCCCCCGCTCGCTGCGCAACCCTTCGAGGTAGTTCTTCGCCAGGAACCGGGCGAAGAAGGCCTGCGTGAGGTCCTCGGCGTCTTCCTTCGACTCGCCTTGGCGGCGAACGTAGGCGTAGAGCGGAAACCAGTAGGTGCGGCAAAGCTCCTCCAGCGCGACGGCCGCCTGGGGCGAGGACTTGCGGCCGGCGGACAAAACGACCGTCCAGCGGGTCGTGGCGAAGATGTCGCCCGGCGCGGCGGTCGTTTCGGTTGAGTGAGCGGAAGTCAAATCACTTGCTGTTCGATTGTGTTGCCAGCCTGTAGCGAATCTTCACGCCGCGCCCGTCCCCGGTCACGCCAAGGATTTGGAGGATACCACGGCCGCCTTCGCGTGTCTGGAATAGGTAGCAATCGGATTGCCCCGGTGGGACGCCAAAGGTACTCGTCATTTGCGGCTCCGTCTGCATCAACGTCCAGTCCTGAACCACGTCCGTGGCGCTCACGCTCTCCCAGCCGTTGGTGGGCGCCGGTGTGACCACCAAGTCGAAGCCCGTCAGGACCGGGAGCTGGCGCGAGGACACCGCCGCGACCAGGTCGAAGCCGTTGGTCCGAATCCACTCGTGGCCGGGGCGGGTTTTCCAATCCACCGACTGGTTGGTGGCGAGCACACCGGAATCCAGATCCAGCCACGCCCTCGCACTGTCCGGCGGTTTCAGAGCCAGGACGGTCTGCTCGCGGGGCGCAGTGAAAGTCCAGGCCTGCCCGGTCGGAACCGAGGCGCGGTTCAAGGCATCCACGATCGTGTGGGCCAGCTTGGCGCTGAAGTCACCGGCGATTTGCACTTGGCCCTCGCGAATCGGGGTGCGGATGATCGGCGCGGAAAGCATCTGCTCGCGAAACACGATCGCAAGCTGCCGGCCAACATTCGTGGCGGTGACGGCCTCAAATCGGTGCGCGCCCGCCGGCGTAAACTGCACCCAGATGGACCGCGCATCGCCCCGGACAAAATCCACGCCGCCCCGCGCGACGGACGCGCCATCGAGAACCACTTCGCGCAGGCGGTGGCCCGGCGGGTCGCTGAGCAGATCGGCCGGTTCGGACGAACCTTCCGGCGCAACGAGACGGAACTGGAGCGCCGTGGCGGCACCAGGGTCATGCACCAGCTTGTAGCGGAGCTTCACGCGGAGCGGGTTGTTGGTGATGAAGCTCAGTTGCAACAGACCAACGACGCCGTTGCGGGTTTGAAATCCGTACGTTGTCGGACCATTGGTCCCGAGGTCCATCCAACGATTGTTAAACTGTGTCTGATAAACGGGGTTGATCGCCCGCAAGGTCTGGCTGAGTTGCTCAGGATCCAAGGTGTCCCAGCTCTCGTTACCGAAAGGTTTGACCTTCATATCCGCCGGAGCCAGGTGGCCGGTGAATTTGCAGAGGGCGTCCAGGCCGCGATCGCGCATTGAGCGGTAAGGGAAATAAGGCCCGATTCCTCCTCGCTTTTCCTCCTCCTGCGGCATCACTTGGCCGGTCGCGAAATCAATTGCCAGCCCAACCGTCAGCGTTCGCTCGATCACCGCGCCGAAGGAGACCTGGGGTTGAAGGCGCAGTTTGCTCTCTTCCGCGGCTTCGGCTTTCGTGCCAAAATAGAGCTCGGCAAAGGGTCCGCCGCCATCCACCGGGTAGAGGTTTACGTGCGGCAGGCCCGGAACCGGATGGGAATGCACCAATTCAAAGTCACCCCGGCCATTGGAAACAGTCGTGGACTGCCGCGCGTCGTCAGGAAAACTCGAGCGGTTGGTTGACGTTATGTGGAGGGCCAGCGAGGCTTGGTCGTGGCTGACAAGATGGTAATGGCCTCTGACCGTCATCTGGTCCGCCGTTCGTTCGACGGAGGTGATTTCAATCAAATCGCCGCGCGGAAAGTACGCCTGCCCGATATAGAAAGATTTTTCCGAGCGGATTCGGCCCAGGATCAGTATCATGGCGACTGCGGCCGCCACCCCGAAGCCAGCCAGCGCCACCAATAATGCGCCGCGCCAGGCACGCCGCCCAAACACCACCAGTCCGACAACCAGTCCAAGCGCAGAAACGACCAGCATCGCCGTGGCGTTTCCCCAGGCCGTGAGAAGGAGCAGCGTGGCAACGGCTATCGCAGCAAAAATGCGCGATTCGGGGAGCGCGAGCGTCCCGCGTGCTCCGTCCGGCGTCGCGCCCGGCGGCTCGTTGGCGTATTTGTTGGACGATGAACCGGGTGCGACGCCCGGCTCGGCCGGCGGGACGCCGGCGCTACCCGACTTGACGATGGTTTCCACGGCCGTCTTCACGTCGCTGACTTGTTGGTAACGGCGCTCCGGTTCCTTCTCCAGCGTGTGCAACACGACCTCGTCCAACCGCACGTCCACCTGCACCTTGCTGGATGGTGGCGGGAATCGGCCCAGCGGCAGCTCGCCGGTGAGCATTTCGTAGAACACGACGCCGAGCGAATAGATGTCGGCGCGGTGGTCCACGGTGAGCGGGTGCTCGATCTGTTCCGGCGCCATGTAATGCGGCGTGCCCATCACGTCGCGGGCGCCGGTCAAGCGCTGGTTCGAGGGTTCGCGGCCGAGGATTTTCGCCAGGCCGAAGTCGGCGATCTTCACGCGGCCTTTGCGGTCCACCAGCACGTTTTCCGGTTTGATGTCGCGGTGGACGACGCCTTCGTCGTGGGCGTATTGGAGGGCATCGCAAATTTGGGGGATGATTTGCAGCGCCTCGCGCGGCGAGAGCCGGCCCGCCTGTTCCAGTTGGCGCAGGTTGACGCCATCCACGAACTCCATGATGAAGTAGTAAAGGGAGGCCGGCCGCTTGCCGGGCGGCTGGACCGATTCGGGAGGCAGGCTGGAAGCCTGGCCCACTTGGCCGAAATCGTGGACGGCGACGATGTTTGGGTGGTTCAGCCGCGCCAGGGCGCGGGCCTCGCGGGAGAAACGCTCGGCAAAACCGGCGTCGGAAGAAGTCTGCGGCGGGAGGATTTTCAGCGCCACGCACCGGTCCAGCGCCGGCTGGCGCGCTTTATAGACCGCGCCCATGCCGCCTTTGCCCTGGAGGGCGAGGATTTCAAGCTGCGGAAAGAGCTGCGCCACCTCCGCCACCGGCGGCGGCTCGAACGCCTGCGCCCCCGGCTGGGTGCCGGTGTCCGCCGACGCGCCCTGCCGGAGCAGGCAGGCGGGGCACAGGCCCGCCAGCGCGCCCACCGGCAGCGGCGCGCCGCATTGAGGGCAGGTCCTTTCGTTCGGCACGGTCTTGGTTTGCTTCGCTTCATTCATACACCCTCCTCAGAAGCAAAACCGTCTAAATGTTACCGGGAAAATGGCCTATCCGGCGGCTCGTCCGGCGGATCGGGCGCGGCTCTTTGTCGATACGGCATGGATCGCTGAGCGACGCCGCGCGGCCGTGGCTGCGAACCCGCTGATTACCGCGCCGCGCCGCGCGCTTGGAGCAGCAGGCAGCCATGCGGCGGCAGATCGGCGATGAACCGCTCCTGGCGGCCCAGCTCGTTGCGCAGCCACAGGTCGCGCACCTCCGGCGGCGCGAGAAAGCCAAGGTGACGCCAGGGAATATCGAGCTTCACGGCTTGGTCCGCCCGGTTGAAAAAACCCACCGCGCACGAGCCGTCGGCCAGTTCCTTGATCCAGGTTTCGGCGGGAACGGGCGGGCCGAAGCGTCGCCGCGCCGCCCGCCCGAGCGGATCCTGATTCACGGCCAGCACTTCGGGACTGGTGAGGATTGCGGTCGTCCACGCGTCGTTGTCGGGCAGATTCATGCCGAGCATCAACGGCGACGGGGCGAGCGCCCAAAGCGACATCAAGGTAAGTTGTTCGTCGCGGGTGAACCGCGTCCAGCGATCGGGCTTCACGTCGCAGTTGCGTTGACAGATGTGGCCGAAGGGAATCATGTCGCCGTCGGCCCAGTGGCCGGGGCCGTTGTCCGGCAACCAGGCGGCGAAGATCTCGAAGTTGTGGTCCAACGCGCGCCAGTTGTCCCAGAAATCGCCGGAGATGCGCCAGAGGTGGGCAAACCGCCGCAGGTGCGGGCCGCAATTCACCGGCGCCGGTCCCGGCGACAGGCTGAGTACGACGGACCGGCCGCTGTGGCGCAGGGCTTGCGACAGCGCCTCGATCTCCCGGGCCGCGTAGAACCGGCCGCGCTGGAGGTTGGCGATGTCGTCGCACTTGATGTAGTCCACGCCCCAGTCGGCGTACTGTTTCGCGAGGCTGGCATCCCACGCCTGGCCGGCGGGGGTATCCGCAGCCACGCCGAACATATCGCGGTTCCAGACGCACTCGCGGTTCGGGTCGCCTTCCGGCAGCACGGCTTGCGCCGCCGTGAAGGCCGAACCGGCGATGGGCGCGGCGCGCTCGACGGCTTGGCGCGGGATGCCGCGCATGATGTGGATGCCGAATTTCAAACCCAGGGCGTGAATCCGGTCGGCGAGCGTTCGGAAGCCACGGCCGTCGGCCGCGGAAGGAAATCGGTTCGCCGGCGGGACGCAGCGGCCAAATGCGTCAATGGTCACGCCTTCGGGATTCTGCGCGCGGACGCCGTCGGCCTTGGAATCGTACCAGCGAAAATCCACGACCACGGTGTCCCAGCCGACGGGCTGGAGGTGGTCCTTGAGCCAGGCGGCGTTCGCGAGCACTTCCGCTTCGGTCACGGAATCCCCGAAGGCGTCGTAGCTGTTCCAACCCAGCGGCGGCGTGAGGGCGAGCTGCTCGCCGCACACGATGCGAAGCGTCATCTCGGCTCGGCCGGCGTGGTTCGCCGCGCGCACTATCACGCGATGTTCCCCCGCGGCGGCGAGCTGGCCGGTGATGAGGCCGGACTCCGGATTCAGCTTCAGGCCCGCCGGCAGATCTTTCGCCGAGAACTTCATCGGCCGCTCCCCGGTCACGGCCAGCGCGTGGAGGAAGGGCGTTTCGGGCTGGATGCCCACGACCCGCGCGCCATGGAAGCACGGTTCCGGGCCGCACCGGGAGGCCGCGATGATCTGGTGTTCACGGTCGGTGAGGTTGGCAGTCGGAGGGCGCCCGGGCAGGGACATGCCGGCTTCCCCGGCATGGACGCCGAGCGGAAGCAGGAAAGCGACGAGCCAAAATGCGAGCAGGAGGGTTGGGCCGGACGCCGGTCCTCGCGGGCGGGACCCCGGCACCGCGCCGCAGATCGTATTTGGTTTCATGGCTTGGGCGGTGTTGCGTGCCGGCTGGCCGCTCCAACGATTCCGAGCGCGGCGGTGAAGCGGCGCGCCGGCCTTCGCGCTACCCGCGGAAATACAGGTACCCCGCGAGGATGACGCCCAGCACGACGGCGGAGGCCGCCACGTCGCGCCAGTCCCAACTGGCGAGAGATTGGGCGCGGTGCTCGTCCGTCGTGGTACCGAAGGTGAGTCCTTTGATCCGGTCGTACTCGGGCTCGCGCGTCGCGTAGCTCACGGCCACCATCACGATTGCCGAGGCGAGGGTGATGAGCACGCTGAAGTATTGGAAATAGATGTTGTTGACGACCCAGAGGAACGAGCCTTCCGGGTAGCCCTTCGGGATCGTCCGGGCGGCATCAAGGTAGCCGAACAACCCCAGCGTGACGGGGGTGTCCACCACCATGCGGAACAGCCCGAGAGCGAATCCGACCACCATGGCCCAGAGACAGCCCTGGGCGTTGAGGCGCTTCCAGAACACGCCGAAGAAGAACACCACGAAGATGGGCGGCGCCAGGTAGCTTTGGACGGCCTGCAGGTAGTTGTAGAGGCTGTGCGCTCCCTGGACGACCGGGATCCACATCAGGGCGATGACGACCATGATCATGGTGGCCGTGCGGCCCATGCGCACGATCTCATGCTGGCTGGCCTTCGGCTTCCATTTTTGGTAGAGGTCCACGGTGAAGAGCGTCGAGCAGGCGTTGAAGACGCCGGCCAGCGAACCCATGAGCGCCGAGAGCAGGCCGGCGACGACGATGCCGCGCAGCCCGGCCGGCAACATATATTTCACCATCAGCGGAAACGCGGCCTGGGCCTCGTGCGGGATAGGCTGGCCGTCCGGGGTCACCATCAGGCCCAGTTCCGGCACCTTGCCGCTCTTGGCCAAGGCGAAGCAGATCAGCCCCGGAATGATGAACAGGTAAACCGGAAAGAGCTTGAGAAAGCCGGCAAAGATGCTGCCGCGCCGGGCGGTCTGCTCGTTGGGAGCGCCCAGGGCGCGTTGGACGATGTATTGGTCCGTACACCAGTACCAAAGTCCGATGATCGGGGCGCAGAATAACATGCCGAGCCAGGGATAGTAGCCATTGAAGTACCAAGCCATCCGGCCGCTCTCCTTGACCGGGGCCCAGGTGCCTTCCACGCCCGCCGGGATGAGCGGCTTCCAGAGGTTGAACATGTCCGAGCCGCACAGCCGGCGCAGTTCGCTCCAGCCGCCCAGCTTGACCAGCCCGTACCCGGTCAGCAGCGCCGAGCCGCAAATGAGCACGACGGTCTGCACGGCGTCGTTGTAAGCCACGGCGCGCATTCCGCCCAGCGCCGTGTAGAGGCCCGTCAGGCAGATCACCGCTACCGAGCCGATCCAAAAGCTGTTGACCTCGACGCCGGCCAGGTGGAAATGGAGTTCCGGCAACAGCGTGGCGAAGACCACGCCGCCGGCGAAGATGCCCACCGCGATCTTGGACACAACGAAGGTGATCAGCGACACGATGGAGAGCACGTACCGCGAGCCGGTGGAGAAGCGCCGTTCGAGAAACTCCGGCATGGTGAACACCAGCGAGCGCATGTAAAAGGGCACGAACACCCACGCCAGCACCAGCAGGCACCACGCGTGCAACTCGTAGTGGGCCATGGCCACGCCGTCCGTCGCGCCGGAGCCGGCCAGGCCGACGATGTGCTCGGAGCCGATGTTCGAGGCGAAGATCGAGGCGCCGATGATCCACCAGCCGAGGTTGCGGCCGGCCAGGAAATAATCAGCGGCCGTGTCCTTGCGGCGCTGGACGACCCACCAGGCGACGCACAACAGGAGGCTGAAGTAGAAAGCAATCGCCAGCCAGTCGAGGCCGGTCAGGGTGGATTGGCCGGCGGTGACCGCGAACAAAGGAGTGAGGGGCTTCATGGAGTTGGTGAATGCTGGGGGCGGTACTCGGGAAAATCCGAAACGCGAAGCCCGAAATCCGAAAAGGGTTTCGGCAAGGCCCGTCGCCTTTCGGCATTCGGATTTCGGAGTTCAATCGGCTTTCGGTCTTCGGATTTGGTTTCGTTTGCGGAGGTTGGGCTATTTGACGGCGAAGCGATAGAGGATCGTGTTGTGGTAGGTCTGCCCCGGCTTGAGCACGACCGAGGGGAAGTTCGGATGGTTCGGCGAATCCGGGAAATGCTGCGGCTCCATGCAGAAGGCATCGCGGAATTGATAGACCCAGCCGCCCTTGCCGGTGATCGTGCCGTCCAGGAAGTTGCCCGAGTAGAACT
Source organism: bacterium (assembly GCA_021780115.1). GTDB lineage: Bacteria > Verrucomicrobiota > Verrucomicrobiia > Limisphaerales > JAJXZI01 > JAJXZI01. The sequence continues at coordinate 29,602 of JAJXZI010000062.1, forward strand.
GGAGTCCGGGGTCGGTGGACCACACCTCCATGACGCGGCCGGTGGTCGGCTCATAGACGCGGGCCATGAGGCCGAACTGGCCCGGCGGTTTGTTGATGACCCAATTGTGGTCGTAGCCGCCACCGAACTTGAGTTGCTCGTCGTCCTGGTTGATCCACGCCCCGATGGCCGTGGGCTCCCGGAAGTCGAACGGCGTGCCGGCGACGGGCCGCAACTCGCCGGTCGGGATCAGCGTGCTGTCCACCGGTGTGAACCGGTCGGCCGGGATCAAGACCTCGTGACCGAGGATGGTGCCCCGGCCGGCGAGGTTGAAGTAGGAGTGCTGGGTGAGATTGATGACGGTGTCCTGATCGGTGGTGGCCGTATAGTCGAGGCGCAACTCGTTGTCATCGGTGAGCGTATAGACGGCCTTGACGATGAGGTTGCCGGGATAGCCCTCCTCCAGGTGCTTGCTGAGGTAGTTCAGGACCAGGCTCGGACCGGCCGGGCCGTCGAAGGCCTGCCCCTGCCAGACGCGCTTGTCGAAACCTTTGGGACCGCCGTGGAGCGCGTTCGGATAGTTGTTCGTCGCCAGCGTGTAGGTCACGTCGTCCAGAGTGAACTTGCCACGGGCGATGCGGTTGCCGTACCGGCCGATCAGCGCGCCGAAGAACGGGCTGTTCTTCACGTAATCATCCAGCTTGTCGTAGCCGAGCACAACGTCGCCGAAGGCGCCGTTCCGATCCGGCACTTTGAGTGAGACGACGATGCCGCCGTAGTTGCAGATGCGCGCCTCGGCGCCGTGGGCGTTGCGCAAGATCCAGAGAGAGACCGGCTGGCCGTCTGCCGTGCCGAACGGCTCTTCCTGGATGTCGTGGGAGGTGTAGAGATGGCTGGCGCAGCCCGCCAGCGCGGCGGCCAGCGCCAGCGCGCCGAGGTTGAGGAACCAGGTGGTTTTCATGGCTGTTGTGTTTTGCTTTGGATTCGTTGGACAACGCTTTCGGCGACGCGCAACACCGTGCCGTGGCGGGCGCCCGGCGGAAAGGACAGTTGGTCCGAAATGTCCTGCCAGTGCGTCAAGTCACTGGACTTCGCCGCCCCGTAATACTGCGGTTTGGCGTAATGGTCAAAGTAGATGTAGCACTCGCCGCCGATCCGGATCGCCGACGGCCCCTCCACCCAATCGCCCGTGATGGGCGGGCTGGCCGGCCCAAACGGGCCTTCGGCGCGGTCGCTCGTCGCGATACGGAGGTTCTTCTTCACCGGCGTCTTCGTCTCATCCTTCACGATCAGGTGAAACTTGCCGTTCGCCTTGAGCATGGTGGCGTCAATGACGTTGAAACCGCCGTCATAGAACAGCTTCGTCGGCGCGAACGTCACGAAGTCCTTGGTCGAGGTGGAGTAGATGCGGTGGTTCCAGCCGTCGTCGCCCGTCTTCTCGGTGTCGGGGAAGCGGCCCGGAATCGTCGTGGCCCAGAAGATCAGCCAGCGCTGCTGGACGTCGTCGTAGAACAACTCAGGCGCCCAGGCGTTGCGGGCGGTGGGCTCGGATTGCATGACTGGAATGGCTTTCTGCTCCGACCACTGGAGCAGATTCGTCGAATGCGCCAGACCGATGACCGGCGGCTGGCCCCAGCCGGTGGTCCAGACCATGTGGAACACGCCGTCCGCTCCCAACGCCAGGCACGGATCGCGCATCAGCTTGCCGCCGACTTGCGGCTGGAGGAATGTCTTGCCCGGCGGTTTCAGCTCGGTCCACTGCAAACCGTTCGTACTCGTAGCCAGGTAAAGCCCGTCCTGACCGTTGTCGCGGAAGAAGGAAAAGACGAGGGTGTCGGCGGCGCAGCACTGAGCGGTGCCGAGGGAGAGAGCTGCGGTGAGCACCGCAAGCTGGGCGCGGAAAGCCGAAAGCCGAAAGCCGAAAGCCGAAACAAATCCGAAGCCCGAAAACCGAATGGCTCCAGGCGGCAGTGTCGGGCGGAAGGCTGAAGTGGGCCTTCGGCCTTCGGATTTCGGATTTCGGATTTCGGATTTCATGTCGCCTGTCCGTAGTAAGCGCCGGGGCCGTGCTTGCGCAGGAAATGCTTGTCCAGCAGTGCTGATTGCATCGGCTGCGTCTTGGGATTGATCCGCAAGGTCTCGCTCGCCAGCCGGGCGATGAACTCCAGCACCACCGCGTTGTGGACGGCATCGTGCGCGTTCTTACCCCAGGTGAACGGGCCGTGGCTGGCGACCAGCACCGCCGGATGCTGCATCGGGTCGAGTTTCTGCTTCTGGAACGTCTCGATGATGACGTGGCCGGTATTGGCTTCGTAGTCGGTCTTGATTTCCTTGGGGGCGAGCAGGCGGGTGCAAGGCACGTCGCCATACCAGTAATCGGCCTGCGTGGTGCCGTAGGACGGGATGCCCTTCCGCGCCTGCGCCCACGCCGTCGCGTAAAGGCTGTGCGTGTGGACGATGCCGCCGATCTCCGGGAACGCGCGATAGAGGACGAGATGCGTCGGTGTGTCGGAACTGGGCTTGAGCTTACCCTCGACGACCTCGCCCGTCTCCAGCGACACGACGACCTGATGCTCCGGCTTCATGCCGTCATACGGCACGCCGCTCGGCTTGATGACCACGAGGCCCCGCTCGCGGTCGATGCCGCTGACGTTGCCCCAAGTTTGAATGACAAGGCCCTCGGCCACGAGGTCGAGGTTGGCCTGGCTGACTTCCGCTTTGAGTTCTTTGAGCATGTTGTTGTTTGACCACGGAACACACGAGACACACGGAGACAATTTGCAGAACGGCTCAAACAGGGTTCACAGAACCCGCTTGGAAAACAAAGTCCTTGCCTCGCGAATCGGGATCGTATCCGGCTTCGAGTGCACTCTCAACGCATTGAACTAATCGCTTGTTTGGAACACGGAATCTCTGGTGTTCTGGCATGGCCCTATGCCATGATTTGTCGAAGCAGAATTCCAAGATCAATCTGCGGCGACCTTCAGTTCGCGGTTCAATCAGGATAGCCAAACCCAAAAGCCTGTAATCGGAAGTCCACCGCGGTTGGCGATAGACACTCCAACAAAACTCGGAATCCCCGACTTGGATAACTCCTCTTTTGGGTTCGCTCGACACAGGTATCCTTCGTGTGATTCGTGGTTGTCTCTGCTTTTACCTTCTGACCCGGCCGCGAATCTCAATCAGCCCTTTCATCAAGTCGTACAAGTTCCCATTCCAGTTGGTGGTCCCAAACGCATCATGCATCTGCTTGTAGAGCACGTAGAGTTGCTTGTAGGTGGCGTGGTTCTTCGCGTTCGGCGTATAGACCTTCGGCTTGAGGCCAGTCATCGCCCTCTGCGCCGCCGCGAAGTTTTTGTAAGCCCCGGCGACGACCGCTGCGGCGATGGCAGAGCCAAGGGCGCAGGTTTGAGCCGAACGGGACACTTTCATCGGCCGGCCCGTCACGTCGGCGTAAATCTGCATGACCAGCGCGTTTTTCTCTGCGATGCCGCCGCAGTTCACAATCTGCTTCACCCGCACCCCATATTCCTCGAAACGGTTGATGATCGTCAACGCGCCGAACGCGGTCGCCTCGATGAGCGCGCGATAGACCTCCGCTGGTGTCGTATAGAGCGTCTGCCCCACGAGCAGGCCAGTCAGTTTCTGGTCCACGAGGATCGTGCGATTGCCGTTGTTCCAATCAAGCGCGAGCAGGCCGCTTTCGCCGGGCGCGAGTTTCTCCGCGCCTTTGGAGAGCTCCTCGTGCGAGCCGAGCTTTTCGCCACCCGGCTGGAGGTAGTTGACGAACCAGTTGAAAATGTCGCCGACCGCCGACTGGCCGGCTTCGAGGCCGTAGAAGCCCGGCAGGATCGAGCCGTTGACGATGCCGCAGAGGCCCGGGATGTCCGCGAGCTTCTGCCCGACGGGCGCGACCATCATGTCGCACGTGCTTGTACCGATGATCTTCACGAGCGTACCCGGCGCAATGCCGCTGCCCACGCCGCCGAGATGCGCGTCGAACGCGCCCACCGCCACCGGGATGCCTGCCGGCAAACCCGTGCGCTTGGCCCAGTCCGCCGTGAGGCCGCCCACTGATTTGTCCACGGCGAAGGCTTGCGGCCGCAGCCGGGCACGCAACGCGCCGAGCTTCGGATCAAGCTTCGCCAGGAACTTCGCGTCCGGGTAGCCGCCCCAAGTGTCGTTATACATCGCCTTGTGACCGGCGGCGCAGACGCCCACGGTCAACTGGTCCGGCGCTTCGGTGCCGGTCAGCGCGGCGGGGACGTAATCGGCTAGTTCCACCCAGGTGTGCGCGGCGTTGAACACCTCCGGGCTGGTGCGCAGGCAATGCAGAATCTTGCTGAAGAACCACTCGCTCGAATACGTGCCGCCGCACTTGGCGAGATACTGCGGGCGGAGCTTCTTCGCCAGCGCGGTGATCTCGGCGGCTTCCTCGACACCGGTGTGGTCTTTCCAGAGCCACGCCATCGCCGCCGGGTTGCTGGCGAACTTCTTCTGGAACGCGAGCGGCTGTCCGTTGGCGTCCACGGGCAACGGCGTGCTGCCGGTCGTGTCCACGCCGATGCCGATGACCTGCTCCGGCGCGAAGCCGCGCACGCTGTCACGCGCCTGGGCCAGCGCTTCGCGGATGGTGACTTCAGCCCCCTGGAGATAATCCGCGGGATGCTGCCGGGCGAGGTTCGGGTCGCGGCCGAGGATGACGCCGGCGGTGCCGTGGGCGTAACCCCAGACGGCGGTGCCGACCTCCTGGCCGTTGGCGACGTTGACGATGAGGGCGCGAACGGAGTTCGTGCCGTAATCCAGACCGATGGTGTATTGGGCGCTCATGGGTGAATGGGTTTTAGGTTTTCAAAATTCAAATGTCGTTCTCAGCGGTGAAAAACTCGGCGGTCCTCTGGAGAAAATCCGGCCTAAGCGATGAAGCCAATCCAAGTCGGCGAATGCCCTCCACCTTTTCGGTCAACTTCTCAAAGCTCAAGAATCCGCAAACCTCTGCCAGCGGTTTCTCCCGCAGCGAGAAGGTGGGGCGAAGAATCTCCTGCTTCACCTTGTCGCGACGCTCGTCCGGGGCGACGAGGAAGAGGTTGATCTCCAGATTTGGCTGGAGCGCCAGCAGGTCGCTCATCCGCAGCAGGCCGGAGTAAATGCTCGTCGTGCATTCCACCTCGAACGCCGCGACGATAGAATTCCCCTTGAGCCACAGCACGTCAATCAACTCGATGGTGCGGTTGGTCGCCTCGTTGAACTGAGTCGGCAACTCTTCGATGACTCCGGGTAAGTCGCCCAGCGCGGTACCGTTCCACTTTCGCGACCGGTCGTTGCGCGCCACCCAGAGTTCAAGGCCCATCTCGGAACCGAGAGTCATCAGGTGATACTGCATCTCGGTGTGCCTCGTCGTGGAAGCGCGGGCTTCAGCCTTGGTGACAGTTTCTGCCTGCTCGGACTCATCCGGTTCCTCCGGCTCTGGAACGGTAACAACAGTGGAGATTGTCTCCTTGCCTTTGCGTCGCTCCGCTTTGAAGAACGGTTTGCGGGCCAACTTTTTGGCGTCCACCGGGCGAGCCACCGGAGAGCGCTCCGCCTCGCGGAGCAACTTCAGGATGAAATCGCCATCTTCCTGCGCCCGAAACTGGTTCGGACTCATACGCACAAAACCCTTGAACTTACCGCGATCCGCCTTGCCCATGAAGAAGCTGACTTTTCCCTCCAGTTCGTTCATGGGCACGCCGGTTTCGGCTGACATCATCACAACCGGCTTCACGGCCACTCGCGCCGGAAACTCCACGTCCTTCCAGATTCTCTTGGTGTCCGTGCTTGGACCGAGAACCTCCAAGGCTCCGACCCATCGCATCACGCCGGTCAGATAGCACAGCATGATGTCGCCGCACTGCATCTTCTCGACGTTCTTCCGCATCCGATTGCTGAAGCCAGAGACGCTTGCGCCAGCGTTGCGGAATTCGTCCCACGTCGTTCCGGTGAATAGGTCGAGCCAGTATTTCATAGGTTCCTTTCTCCTTCATTCATCCTTCGTGCGGTCCCGCCATTCACCCGCGCCCTTTCAGGGCGCGTCTTGATTCTGGGGGACCGTTTACCCAGGGCGGCGCTGCGCTGGCCCTGGGCTGGTTCACGCCAGCCTTTCAGGCTGGGGCGAGCCGAGGTAGATCGCCGTGGTGCTTGGCCCACTGCTCCACGCGGCACGTCAAAGTCGGTCCCAAGGCCGGTTTGCAGCTCCATCTGCTCAATCGTTCGGAGCGCCGCGCGCTGGGCGGCCCAAAGGCTGATTTGTGACTCTGTCTGCCCAATTGTTCCGAGCAGTGCGCGGCGGGCGGCCCATCGGGCCGCAGTGTACCAGCCCAGGGCAAGTTCGCGTCGCGAACGCCGCCCTGGGTCCGCCACGCCAATCGAATCTCCGCGCCCTGAATGGGCGCGAGTCAAACCTTCAGCACAATCCGCCACGACCCCATTCCACCAATCCGCTGACGAAACGACCCACGACGGCCTCCCACCCGAACTGCCGACAACGGACATCCCTGCGCACGGAACCCGCGCGCCCTGAAGGGGCACGGGTTCCGACCGCACGAACCCGCTATGTCGTTCAATCCCACCCATATCGCTCGTCAAACTGAATTTCGTATCGCTGCAACAACCGGCGGAACTCGTCCTGAAAACTCATCTTGCGATGATGCTCCGACTGATCCCGGATGTAGTCGCTCACTTCCGCCACCGCCGACTGGCTGATGGAAAACGCGCCATAACCGTTCTGCCATTGAAAGAGCGCGAATTGCTCGCCCTTGGTCTTGAGCCATTTCGAAGTGCCGCGTTTCAACTCCATCACCGCACCTGCCAGCGCCTTCGTTCGGTGCAGATTGAACAGAACATGGACGTGGTCCGCAACCGAGTTGATGGCCAACGCCGGCGATTCCAAATCCGAGAGAATGCCGCAGGCGTAGCGGTGCAATTCCTCGCGCACCGCGTCTTCCAGCACCGGACGCCGTTCCTTGGTGCTGAAGACGAGGTGAATCAGATTCTTGGCGAGAGATTGGGGCATGTTTTTGAGTTTTACCCGCGCCCCTTCAGGGCGCTCGCTATTTTGGTGGGCGTGTTCCCAGGGCGGCGCTCGCAAGCTCGCTTGCCCTGGGCTGGCACACTCCAGCCCTTCGGGCTGAACTTCGGAGGATCGTCAAAAAAGAGAAATTTGCAGCCATTGGAAAGATGGCAGTACCCACAGGCTTGGTTGCCGCTGGTCTGTTCATTCAGACCTTCGCCGCCGGCAATCAAGTTCGCCCGGCGAGCGGCCTGTAAGGCCGCTGGTGAATCAGCCCAGGGCAAGCGCAGCGCCGCCCTGGGATTGCGACACAACAAAACCCGCGCGCCCTGTAGGGGCGCGGGTTGGGCCGGGGCCATCCCCACGCGCCCGGTTCCACGTTTATCGTTTCGCAATCTTGTTTTCATTGCTCGCGCCGTTTTCAGCTTTCCACCATCACCTTCACCACCTTGTCCTGGTAGGCCGTGTTCAGGGCAAGGGCTTCGCCAATGCGCTTCAACGGAAAACGGTGGCTCACGAGTCCGCGCAAATCCACGCGGCCCTGCTCGGCGAGGCGAATGGCACGGGGATAGACGTGCTTCATGCGGCGGCTGAGCACGATCGTCAGCCCCTTGCGGCGGGCGGTGGAGGCCTTCAGCGCCAGACGATCGTCGCCGGGGATGCCCACCAGCACGACGCGCCCGCCCAACCGCGCCATCTCGGCGGCTTGCGCGACGGACTGGTCCGCCCACGCAGCTTCGATGGCCACGTCCACGCCCCGACCGCGCGTCTCTTTCGCGATGCGCTGGACGGGATCCTCCTCGTCGCAGCGGATAGGAATGGCGCCGTATTTCGCGGCGAGCTTGAGGCGCCACGGGAGTTTGTCGGTGGCGAAAATGGGATCGGCACCGGCCAGTCGCACGAGTTGGAGAATGAGCAGGCCAATCGGCCCCATGCCGAGGATCGCGGCGCTGTGGCCGACGCGGAACTTGGCGAGGTCCACGGCGTGGATGGCGACGCCGAGCGGTTCAAGCAGCGCGGCGGATTCGTCGTCAATGCTCTGGGGCACGGGGAAGCAACTGCGCGCCGGCATGAGCATCCATTCGCAGAAGCTGCCGCCGTAGGGGTAATTGCCGCAGAAGGCGAGGTTGCAGCACAGGTTCGGATGGCCGTGCTCGCAAGGTTCGCAGTGATGACACGGCTGCGCGGGGTCCACCGCCACGCGCGTGCCGGGTTTCAGTGGTTGGTGGTTTCCGTCGAGAACATCCGGCCCGACAGCTTCGACGACGGCGGAGAATTCGTGGCCGAGAATGAGCGGTTTCTCCACCGGCGTATCGCCGATGCGGGCGTCGAGGTAGGAGTGGAGGTCGCTGCCGCAGATGCCGGTGGTGAGGACGCGAAGCAGCACTTGGCCGCAGCCGGGCGGGCCGGGACGTGGCACGCGTTCGACACGCAAATCCTTCGGCCCATGCAGGCGGGCGGCGAGCATGGTCGCGGCGCGGGATGAGCGGCGCAGCGTCATGCGTTGCCTCTGCGAAGTTCGAAATCCGAAGTCCGAAGTCCGAAAGAAATCCGGAACCTGAAAGCCGAATTCAAGACTGCGTAGCAGCCGAGGTTACGAGGCTCAATCTCGAAGGAAACCAGAGCCTCCTCACGTCGGCTGCTACGGCGCCTTTGGTCATTGAGCTTCGGATTTCTTTCGGATTTCGACATTCGGATTTCGGATTTCCGCATCCTACCGCGCAACCGGCACCCGCAACACCGTCATCGAGTAAGGTTTGAAGGCGTAATCGAACTGCGGTGCGGTGACGCTGAGCGGTGTGGTGACGGGCGCGACTTTCTTCGGCGACTCAAACGAGTTCTCGTCCGCCAGCGCCCCGGTGAGCAGCGTGGCGGTGGCTTTGCGGCCGGGCTTCGTGACGCCGCTGAGATTGAGGCTGGCCTCGACGGGCCTCGCCGACGCGTTCACGACTTTGAGGATTATCTCGCCGGCATTCTCGTCGCGGGCGGCGGTGGCGTAGAAACGCGGGTGCTCCTGCTCCGTCGGCAGCGCGCCGCCCAATTGCACCGGCAGCACGCGGTCGCCCCGGTTGCGGCTGAAGAGTTGCTGGACGTAGTAGTTCGGCGTGCCGTAGCTGCGGAGGCTGTCGCACCAGATCAGATTCGGTCGCCACTGCCAGCCTTCGACCTGGCCGAACAGCGGCGCGTAGGAGGCCATCACCACCACGTCGGCGTTGCGTTCGAGGCCGGTCATGTAGGCGGCTTCGGCCAACGCACATTCCCAGTTGTTGCGGTTGAGCACGCTCACGGTCTTGTCGCTTTGCGCGGCGTATTCGCCCATGAAGACTTTCGGGCCGTTGCGGTCGTAACGGTCGTAGCGCGTCGCGTTGTTCAGGAACCAATCGGGCCTGGCGTAGCAATGCTCGTCCACGATGTCGGCGTGCAACTCGCGCAGCTTCGGCCAGGCGAAATGGAACTTGTCGTCGCCGGGGCCGGGGCCGGCGCTGGAGACGAGTTTGATCTCCGGGTGCTTCGCCTTGAGCACCTTCGCGAACGCGGCATAGCGCTCGATGTATTGCTGAAGCCACTGCTCGTTCCCGATGCCAAGCAGCTTCATGTTGAACGGCCGCGGGTGGCCCATCGCCGCGCGCTTCGCGCCCCAGGTGCTGGTCGTCGGCCCGTTGGCGAACTCGATCAAGTCGAGCGCGTCTTGGATGTAGGGATCAAGCTGGTCGAGCGGGCACAGCTCGCCGGAGTTGAATTGGCAGGCCATGCCGCAATTCAGAATCGGCAGCGGCTCGGCGCCGATGTCCTCGCACAGTTGGAAGAACTCGAAGAAGCCGAGGCCGAAGCTCTGGAAGTAGTCCGGCGACGGCCGGTGTTTGAACTCGTCGTTCCAGCGGTTCATGATGAGCTTGCGCTCGGCGACCGGGCCGATGGTGGTCTTCCACTGGTAACGATTCGTCAGCCAGTGGCCCTCGACGATGCAGCCGCCGGGAAAGCGCATGAAACCAGGCTTCAAGTCGGCCAGCATCTGCGCCATGTCCGGCCGCAGACCGTGGTTCTTGAAGGTTTTCTTCGGATACAGCGAGACGAGGTCGAGGTCGAGTGTGCCCTTGCCGGTCACGAGCAAGTTCAGCCGCGCCTCGGGGTCGGTGGCGTTGGCAGTGATGGTCTTCTCAAAGTGCTTCCACTCCGGGGAAAAACCTTTGACTGTGCCGCCGGCGAGTTGCTTTCCGTCGGCGCTGACAACTTCAAACGCCAACTCCGGTCGCGTGCCGTCCGCGCTGCGGGCCTGGACCGAGAACGTGAATTTCGCCCCACGCTCGACGCCCATGCCGAAGAAGCCTTCGTTCGAAAGGCTGACGCGGCCGCCACCGTCGCTGGTGATGCGGAGGTAATGGCGGTTGTTGGATCCGGGCGGGGTGTCGTCGCGAACCGTGACGATCCGGGCCGTGCCGCCGGTGCCGCCAATCCGCCAGCCCATGAGCGGATCGGGGAACTCGAAGGAGCGATTCTTCACGCGTTCCGGATACAGGCCGCCGTCGGCGCCGTAGTTGACGTCCTCGAAGAAAATGCCCCACATCGTGGGACTGATCTTCGCGCCAGGCTGGTCGGCCTGGATGGTGAGGGTGACGGCAGGTTGGGCGGAGGCGACGGTGGCGGCGGCCAGCGCAGCACCGAGGGAGAGGAGAGTTCCAAGTTTCATAGCGATTCAATCAGGCGAAGAAAGCCGGGGACCACACGCGGCCCGCGTGCCGTCGTCGCCGGCTCGGCGACGACTTCGAGCCTCAACCGGACGCGAGGTGTTCGGCGGGCCGCCGAACTCTGCAGGCCAGCGGTCTGCGCTGCCCATTCCGTCTGAGCCGGCTATTCGCCGCGTTCGAGTTTCGGCCTTCGGATTTCTTTCGGATTTCGGCATTCGGATTTCGGAATGCGTCAGACGACGAAGCCGTCTTTCAGCCCGTAGTAAATCTCGTTTCCGCGCAACTGCTGTTTGAAGTCGCGGACCTTGGTCGCGCCATCGACGACCACCAGTTCGATGCCGGCGATTTCCGCGAAGTCTTCCAGCATCTCGGTGGTGATGGCCTGGCTGAAGCCGGTGTGATGCGCGCCGCCGGCGTAGATCCAGCAGGCGCAGGCGTCCTCGAAATTCGGCTTCGGCACCCAGAGGGCCTGCGCGACGGGAAGCTTCGGCATTGGCTGTTCGGGCGCGATGGTGTCCACTTCGTTCACGAGGAGACGGAAGCGGTTGCCCATGTCGATGAGGCTGGCGTTGAGGCCGGGGCCAGCGGGCGTGTTGAAGACCAACCGCGCCGGATCGGCCTTGCCGCCGATGCCGAGCGGATGAACCTGGAGCGACGGTTTGCCGTCGGCGATGGACGAGCAAATCTCCAGCATGTGCGCGCCGAGAACCTGCTTGGCGCTTGGATCGAGATGGTAGGTGTAGTCCTCCATGAACGACGTGCCGCCGGGCAGGCCGGTGGCCATGACTTTCATGGCGCGAACGAGCGCGGCGGTCTTCCAATCGCCTTCCGCGCCGAAGCCGTAGCCGCCAGCCATGAGGCGCTGGGCGGAGATGCCGGGGAGTTGCACCAAGCCGTGCAAATCCTCGAACGTGGTGGTGAAGCCCTTGAAGCCGCCGGCCTTCAGGAAGGTGCGCAGGCCAAGCTCGATGCGCGCCGCTTCGCGGACGGAATCGTGGCGAGCGCCGCCTTTGCGGAGGTCGGCCGCAACTTCGTAAGTGTCCTCGTATTCCTGAACGAGCTTGCCGATGGCGGCGTTGGTCACGGCGTTCACGCTCTGCACGAGGTCGCCGACGCCAAAGCCGTTCACCGAGTAACCGAACTTCATCTGCGCCGCGACCTTGTCGCCTTCGGTCACCGCGACTTCGCGCATGTTGTCGCCGAAACGGGCGAACTTCGCGCCCTGCCAGTCGGCCCACGCCGCGGCGGCGCGCGCCCAGGCGCCGATCTTCTCCTGCACCGACGCCTCCTGCCAGAAGCCGACGACGACTTTCCGGTTCAGGCGCATCCGGCTCATGATGAAGCCATGCTCGCGGTCGCCGTGCGCGGCCTGGTTCAGGTTCATGAAATCCATGTCAATCGTGGCCCAGGGAATGTCGCGATTGAACTGCGTGTGAAGGTGCAGGATCGGCTTGCGCAGGAGCTTCAGGCCGTTAATCCACATCTTCGACGGTGAGAACGTGTGGCACCAGGTGACGAGGCCGATGCAGTTGGGCGCGTTGTTCGCCTCCTGGCAAAGCGCGGTGACGGCGTCGGGCGAAGTCAGCACCGGCTTGAAGACGATCTTCACCGGAATGGCCGGCACCACATTCAGGGCCTTGGTGATCTCCTGCGAGTGCCTGGCGACCTGCTTGAGCGCTTCAGGTCCGTAGAGATGCTGGCTGCCGGTGACGAACCAGACTTCGAGTTTCTTGAGGTTGTTCATAATGGAGATCCTTTCCAATTCCCGGTGCCGGCCGTGACGTGTCTAGCCGGAACCGTGGGTGCTGGCGACGTGCAGGAGGGTCTCCTGCCGCCGTTCGTGTTCGGCCATGGGAATGACCAGCCGATCGATGCCCACCGCCACCAAACCGGCGGTGCGGCGGCGCGGGGCAAGCTCACACTCCACCTTGCCAAACCGGCCCCACATGGCTCCTTGGACGATGGCGCCGGAGAGATAGCGGAATACGCTGGAGGGTAATTCCGCGAGACTTCCGGTGAGGACGACACGGCGCAGGCCCAGGACGTTCAGCGCGCCAGCGATGACGACCGCCGCGGCATCCAGCGCTTGCGCGAGCCAGGCGGGCACACCGCGCTGGTTGATCCAATCCGCCAGCGCCGGCCAGGTGTGCGGTCCCTCTGTCCCCGCCTCCGCCAGGCTCTGCAGCAGGCCGCGCGTGGAGACAAGAGTTTCCACGCACCCGACTGCACCGCACCCGCAGGGCCGCTGATTGCCCAGGACGGGTGTGTGGCCGAGCTCGCCGCTGATCGGCAGTGGGTGGGCGTACAGCTTGCTCGCTACAACCACCGCCCCCCCCACGCCTTCGCCGAAATCGACGAGCAGGAAGTCCTCCCCGCTGGGATCCACGGATTGGTGCCCGAGCGCCAGCGCCCGTTCTTCCTGCACCAAGAACAGCGGGGCGTTCCAGACTTGGCGGATGAGCGCCGGCAGATCGGTGCCTTCGGTCCAGTGCAGGTTGGGTGAGAACAACACACGGCCGGCCTTCTCATCGACGATGCCCGGCACGCTGACCAGCACGCCCCAGAAATCGTCCCGCCGGATGCGCACCGCCGCCTTTCGGAGCTGGCGCAGCCATTCGGCGGCGGTGTCCGGCGTTGGCACGCGAAGGGTCCAGTGATCCTCACCATTGGCGCCGACCGGCAGCGGCGCCAGACTGGTTTCGGACACGCCCAACTGGATCCCCAAAAACCGCGGCCGGGTGCGGTTTAGGCGTAGCAGCCGGCCGGGGCGACCCAACTTGGGCGCGGGGCCGCGGCCGTGCGAGGTCTCGCGTCTGTCCGGCTTGGCCAGTGAATTGACTTCCTCCAAGACCTCCATCGCCAGCAACTGATCGACAATTTTACCCGCCGTGGGCTGGCTCAAGCCCAGGGACTTCGCCAAATCCGCCCGCGAGCCGGTACCCATGCGCTGCAAGCGACCGAGCAGGGCGCGTTTGTTGATGCGACCCATCCTGGAAGGAACAACGATCATGATACTTAATTAAGCTGCGAAATGCAGATTCCACGTTCCGGCGTACGCTGTCAAGCAAGGAACGTGCGCCAAGCCCGCGGCCGACGTCCCCGAGATTGCACGACGCGATGCCGCGAGCAGTTAGTTCCCGCGACAAAGCAGTCCACGCTTGGTGCGTCCCAGTCCCGATTCCGACGGCGTCTTACGCCCTCACCGTTTTGATCCACCCGAAGAGTCCTCCCTCTACTCGCGGAGTCTCCGGCGGACTGGTTAGCCCTGCGGCCGGGGGAGAGGCGAGGGAGCCGGACTTTTGCGCCTGCTGGGAGGGGGGGTGCATCTTGACACTGTCCTTAGGATGAGTGGGTAAAAGGTTCCTCAACCGGCAGAAAGCGAGATGACATGAAGAATGAACGGAAGCCGGAAGCCTTGAAGCCGCTGCCGAACTTGGCGGCACTG
>JAJXZI010000298.1 GCA_021780115.1 bacterium
GGCAGTGAGCGGCTGTGTCAGCGCGTCAATCACTTCCTTCATCAGCGGCTTGCCCGTGACCGGATCGCTGCCTTCGAGATAGGCGTACATCTCCGCGTCCGTCTTGCCCCACACCGGATGCGGCGTGAAGCAGATGCGCTCATGTGGCATGCCTCGCTCGGCGGCATTGGAGAACGCCAGTTCCTTGAACGCAATCGTGACCATGGGGGCGGTCGGGATTCCCATCTTTTCCAGCGTTATGCAGTGACCTACGGTCGCTGGGGTGCAGGTGCTTCAATGCCCGATGGCCATGATGACGGCATTGCCCTTGGCCTTGATCTCCGCCCAGAGTTTGGGGTCGTCATCGGCCAGCGCGCCGGCCTTGAGCCGGTAGACGGTGGTGACGCTGGGCATGTTTTTCTTGAACCACAGGGCGATCTGATCCAGGAAATGGTCGGCGCCGGGAAATCCATCGGAGACAAGATAAATCGTCTTTCCGTCGAGCGTGGCCAGACGGGGAGCCATCGGCACGAGCTGGATGGAGGGAGGAGTGCCTTTGGGATTGAGCGCCTCGATTTTGTCGCCGCGCGCATCCTCCGCCGAAACCGCCGTCGAGCCAGCCAGCAGCGCCGGAGAAATTCCCAACAAGGACAGCAGCGTCCGCCTGTTCATGCGCGCCTCCATTTGCCTGCCCGCGGAGGTCCGGAAAGCCGGACTCGGCGGGCGGCGCACCAGATGTTACGTCCGCCATGCAGGGGCTGCAAGAGGCATACTGCGGTTACCTGCTGCGAACGCCTCCGAAACCGCCGGATCCGCCGGCGGCACCGATCAACGAAGGCGCCGTGCTGCGCGTGTTCCTCGGGATGTGGGTCAGCGGACAGATGAAGCTGCGCCGCAGCACAGGCTACCGCGGCCTCTGGATGCGAAAAGCGATTTTAATTTTAGAGGAAGGTTCGCGCTCGGCTCAGCCGACAGTCGAGAAGGTAGCGTACAATGTCACGAATCGCCGCTCACCTCCAACAGCAGCCTGGACACTCTCCCTCTCTTTCCGTCGGCCGCGTATAATCTCCTCAGAATGGAAAAACTTCTCGCTATTTTGGGAGCGGGCAGTTCCAGTCCTCTCGGCATGCCCTCAGTGTCCGACCTCGACGGGCGCATGGAGCAGTGGGGCGCTGAGTGGGCCAAGCGGAACGGGACGACAGACCATTTCCAGGAGCTCTGGGACTCGGCGAAAATGTACTACAAGCGCGGCCCCACCGGGCCTCGCCCTGCATTGAATTTCGAAAAGGTTCTGGGCGACATGGTGGCAATGGCGCACTGGATGGAACCGCCGCCGTGGGGAGACACTCTGAGGCAGGCGGCGTCCGGCGGTGCACCGCCTCCGCACATGAAATTTCGCTATCGCCAGGAACCGAAGGAGGAGGTTCCCGAGGTTCCCCTTTTGGTATGCGGCGAGAACGATATGCTCGGGGGCGAGTGCGAGGTGACCGGTGAGTCGTCGGTTGAGGACGACACTCGGCCAGAGGTCGAATCCACCCCGGATCACGCCGAGGACGACTGGAAGGGGAAATACGGCGCGTACATCGAGCTAATGGACGAGTATAGCTTCCTGTTCGGCAGGCTGGCCCAACACATGCGAGCCGAGTCGCAAAGGCTCAACTCAGCCAATACCCCAGAGAAGGAAAAATATAGAGAACTGTTCCGTGGTTTGCGTAAGGGATTCGATGTCGGCGTTTACAACCTCAACTACGACACTGCCGCGCTCGATGCGTTGCCGGGGGCGTACACAGGATTTGGAGACACGGGGACTTTCGAGCCGTCGGTTGTCCACGAAAGGATCGAGTGGGATTTTGTCTACCACCTGCACGGAAGCGTACATCATTCTCTCAACTGCCGATACGACCGCGACAAGATAGTTTGGAGGCGGGACCTGGATGATGAGTTCTTCGACGATCCCGAGGGCCGGTGGGCCGACAAGCGGTCAGAAGGCCGTCCGTTCCCAAGGACGACTCTGGTCGCGGGCGGATTCAAGCTGGACCAATTGCTCGTCGAGCCGTTTCAGTCGTTCCATGCTTCGCTAGTGCGGCATGTTTATGGTGCCAATGCGATCCTGATTTGCGGATATGGCTTCGGCGACGCTCACATAAATCGTGCGCTTCACAACCGGTTGAGTCATTCCCAGGGTAGGCCGCCTGTGATGGTCCTTGACCGAGCGTGTGATAAGCCCGGGCTGAAGTCAGTGGAGGACCGTGCCAATTGGAACGACCCGTGGGCTGTACAGCTTAAACAGACGCTGTGCGCTGGCGGCTTCAAGCCGTCGTCCCATGCGAGTTTTCCCCGGGGTGTGTTTGAAGAGGCCTCCAATTGCCGCGTCGGAGTCTGGTACGGCGGTTTTATTGATGCTGAGCGCCGTCTGCGCAGCATCCTCGAATGGCTCGAACGCGGCGCCGACAACGTTCTCGTGCCCGGCCCGGCTCAGGGCGTCTGACGCGGTGAGGATGGAAACAATAAGTAGCGTCATTCCCAAGCTCGTGCCCTCTGTTTCCTAAACCGGTGCCTTACCGGTTTGAGCACTCCCTGTACCGCGCAGGTTGGCGAATCGCGAAGGTACCTACATCATGGCAGAGAGGGACGTGCATGGTACGCCGCAAACGAAAAGCAGCCGCAATTGAGCTTCCCACAATGCTGGCGGCCGGTGCGGGCCTATTTGTACTCTGGCTGCTTTTGAGGAACCCTTCAGTTGTTGTTGGGTTTGGTCTAGCAATTACGGCAGTTCTAGCGGCTATTTTCGCTGTCCCGGTCGTCCTGACTACAC
>JAJXZI010000191.1 GCA_021780115.1 bacterium
GACGGAGGCCCTGTCTCCGCCGCCGCCCCTGACGGCCGAGGAAATCGAGGACTTGAAAACGCGCGCCGCCAAGGCAGAGGAACACTGGGACCGCCTGCTGCGCACCGCCGCCGATTTTGAGAATTTTAAGAAACGCGCCGCGCGCGAGCGCCAGGACTCGATCCGGTTTGCCAACGAGGGGCTGATGACCAAGTTGATTCCGGTGCTGGAGAACCTGGACACCGCGCTGGCCGCAGCCAAGAACTGCGACACGGGTGCGGCGAAGTCCTTCCATGACGGCATCGAGATGATCGCCCAGCTTTTCCGCAATGCCCTGGCCGAAGCCGGACTGGAAGAAGTGGATGCCACCGGGAAAATGTTCGATCCCACCCTCCACGAGGCCATCTCGCAGATCGAATCCACCAACACCCCCGAGGGCCAGGTCGCGCAACAGGTCCGCCGCGGCTACCGCCTGCACGGGCGCCTGTTGCGACCGGCCAGCGTGGTCGTGGCCACCGCACCCACGCTGAAGAAAGGGAACCCGGCGTGATGCTTGGGCGGCTGACGATTCTCGGTTCACCGCCGGGAAGGGGCCGCCCGGAATTGCCGTCAACCCTCTGCATGAACCCCCACCGTCACAGCCGGTCGGCACCGGGCGATCTCACCCGCCTGGGCGCGGGCCGATCCCGCGGCAACCCCCGCTCCCTGCGCGTCCCGTCTCGCGGTGAACCGGCTTGCCGGGTTCCGCGCGTCTGAGTTCCCCACCCATGGCCAAACGCGACTATTACGAAGTGCTCGGCGTCGAGCGCGGCGCGGATGCGGAGGAAATCAAGAAAACCTACCGCAAACTTGCCCTCAAGTACCATCCGGACAAGAACCCGGGGGACAAGGCCGCCGAGGAAAAATTCAAGGAACTCGGCGAGGCCTACGAGGCGTTGAGCGATCCGCAGAAGCGCGCCGCGTACGACCGCTTCGGCCACGCGGCCTTTGATCCCCGCGCCCGGGCCGGCGCCGGGGGCTATGCCGGCGGCTTTCACGACCCGTTCGAGATTTTCCGGGACGTCTTCGGCGCCGGCGCCAACAGCATTTTCGACGATTTCTTTGGCGGTGGTCGCCGCGACCCGACCGGCGCGCAGCGCGGCGAGGACCTGCGCTACGATTTGCAGATCACGTTCGAGGAAGCGGCCAACGGCTGCGAGAAGGACATCTCGGTTACCAAACTGGAGGCGTGCGACGCCTGCCGCGGCGCGGGAGCGGAGGCCGGCTCCAAATTCAAGAGCTGCCCCAACTGCGGCGGGCAGGGCCAGGTCCGCCGCACCCTCGCCGGGTTCATCAACGTGGCCGAAGTCTGCCACCGCTGCGGCGGCGCGGGGCGCGTCGTGGACAAGCCCTGCCGCGTCTGCCACGGCGAAGGCCGCCGTGAGCACACTTCCCAGATCAAGCTGCGGATTCCCCCCGGCGTGGACACCGGGGCGCGGCTCCGCTCCTTGGGCAACGGCCAAGGCGGCCTGCGCGGCGGACCCTCCGGTGACTTGTACGTCGTCCTCCATATCCTGCCGCACGACATCTTTCAGCGCGACGGCGATGATTTGCTGTGCGAAGTGCCCGTGAGCGTCATCCACGCCGCGCTGGGCGCGGACGTTGAGGTGCCGACGCTCAATGGCAAGGCGACCATTAAACTACCGCCGGGCACGCAACCCGGCACGATGTTCCGCTTGAAGGGCAAGGGCGTGCGCAACCTGCAAGGCTACGGGTACGGCGACCTGCACGTGCGCATCAACGTCGAGGTGCCGACGCGTCTCAACGCCGCCCAACGCGCCAAACTGGAGGAGTTCGCCGACCTTTGCGACGAAAGTGTCAATCCCATCAGCCAGGGCTTCTGGGAGAAAGCCAAGAAGCTTTTCCGCGGCGCCTGAGCAGTGAAATCCGCGTCTCCCAACCGATCTTCGGCGTCGCCTCAAGCTCCTCCGCCGCGTGCCGAGACCGCTGGGCCGGGTTTTCTTTCGGATTTGGGATTTCGGACTGCGTTCGGCTATCGGCTTCCGGACTTCGGATTTTCCCGCTATGCACCGTTTCTATCTTCCTCCTGATCAGTGTGCTGGCCCGCGCCTGACGCTCACCGGTCGCGAAGCGCACCACGCACTCCACGTCCTGCGCGTGCGCCGCGGGGAGCGGGTGGTCGTCCTCGACGGTGCCGGCGCGGAGTGCCTGTGCGAGGTCGGGGAGCCGACACAGGATGGCCTCGCGCTCGCGCTCATCCAGAAGAACTGCGCCGCCCCCCTACCTTACCAACTCACGCTGCTGCAAGCGGTGCCCAAGGGGCGGATCATGGAGGCGATCATCCAAAAGGCCACCGAACTGGGCGTCCGCCGGGTCGTGCCGATTCTCTCGGAGCGCAGCGTCCCGCAACTCGACGAGGAATCCGCGGAAGCGCGGGCCGGACGCTGGCAGCAGGCGGCCATCGAAGCCATCAAGCAGTGCGGCAACCCGTGGTTGCCCCTCGTGGAGGCACCGGTCACGCCCCGGTCCTTCCTGGCCCGGCAGGAACGATTCGAGTTGGCGCTGGTTGGCTCCCTCCAAAACGACCGCCGCCATCCGCGCGACTGCTTCCGCGAATTTCAGACGGAGTACGGCCGCGGGCCACAGTCCGTCGGCGTCTGGATCGGCCCGGAAGGCGACTACACACCCGCGGAATTGAGCGCGATCAAGGCGGACGGCGCGCGCCCCATCTCGCTCGGCCCGCTCATCCTCCGCAGTGAAACCGCGGCCGTTTACTGCCTCGCGGTGGTCAACTACGAATTGCAGGCCGGCCCGTAGCCGCGGTGGCGGAATTTCGCTCCCGAGCATGAAGACGACATTCTCAGCGCAAAAAGGCCGCGTGGGCCTCATCGCCGCCGCCATGACCATGGCCGTCCGCGGTTGGGCCGCGCCGGCCCCGCCCATTCAACTCCATCCGGACAATCCGCACTATTTCCTTTGGCGGGGAAAGGCGACGGTGCTCATCTCCTCCGGCGAGCACTACGGCGCGGTGTTGAATCTCGACTTCGATTACAGGAAGTACCTCGACACACTCGCGAAGGACCAACTCAACCTCACCCGCACGTTCACCGGTGGCGCGTATGTGGAGCCGAGCGGGGCGTTCAACATCGCCCGGAACACCCTGGCGCCCCGGCCGGGCCGGTTCATTTGTCCGTGGGCGCGCAGCGACCAGCCAGGCTACGCCAATGGGGGAAACAAGTTCGACTTGGCGCGCTGGGACGGCGCCTACTTCCAGCGTTTCCGCGATTTCGTCGCGCAGGCCGGCCGACGCGGCATCGTGGTCGAGGTCAATCTGTTCTGCCCGTTCTACGAGGAATCGCAGTGGCGACTCAGCCCGTTCAACGCGGCGAACAACGTGAACGGCCTCGGCCATGGGGCGCGCACCAACGTCTATACGCTCGACCGGCACGGCGGCCTGCTGGCCGTGCAGGAGCGGCTGGTGCGGAAGTTCGTTGCCGAACTGCACGGCTTCGATAACGTCTATTACGAGATTTGCAACGAGCCGTACTTCGGCGGCGTGACGATGGCTTGGCAGCGCCACATCGCGGACGTGATCGCGCAAACGCAACGCAGCCTGGATTCGTCTCCTTCCGCCGGCGGCGATCAACTCGTCTCGCAAAACATCGCCAACCAGCAGGCGAAGGTTCAGGATCCGCATCCCGCGGTTTCGATCTTCAATTTTCACTACGCCGCGCCGCCGGACACCGTGGCGCTGAACGTCGGCTTGGACAGAGTGATCGGCGACAACGAAACCGGCTTCCGCGGCACCAACAACGCGCCCTACCGCACCGAGGCCTGGGACTTTCTCCTGGCCGGGGGCGGATTATTCAACAACCTCGATTACTCGTTCGTGGCCGGCCACGAGGACGGCACGTTCGTCTATCCCGCCACGCAGCCCGGCGGCGGCAACCCAACGCTCCGGCGGCAGTTGCGGGTCCTGCGCGACTTCCTCCACCGGTTCGACTTCGTGCGGATGAAACCGGACGGCTCGGTCATCCACGGCGGCGTGCCGCAAGGCGCCTCCGCCCGGGCCTTGGTGGGGCCGGGCAAGGCCTACGCCCTCTACCTGCATCCGGGTGACGGTTGGTCTGTTTTGAATCTGGACCTGCCCGCCGGCCGCTACGACGCCGAGTGGCTCGACCCGCGCACGGGCCGACGGGTGAAGTCGGAGCGGTTCCGCCACGATGGCGGCGTGCGGTCGCTGGCCGTGCCGAAGTTCACCGAAGATGCGGCCCTCGGCATCACGGCGCGCTGAGCGCGCCCGGATCGTCAGCAGAACACCATTCAGAGTTTGAGGACAAACGAATGAAGTACGGCCTGAACATACCTCCGTCGGGCGCCCTGGATTTTGTGTCGCTCGGCGCGCTGGTTCACCGCTTGGATCCAGGCATCGTTCCCTTTCGCAAGGCGACCGAGTGCCAGATCCACGTGAGCGGCGGCGAGTTCAACGTCGCCGCCAACCTCGCCGACTGCTTCCGCCTGCGCACCGGCATCGTGAGCGCGATGGTGGATTATCCCATCGGCGACCTGATCGCGGAGCGGGTGCGGGCGCTGGGGGTCCAGCCGTTCTACAAACATTTCCGCCACGACGGTGTCCACGGTCCGAACATGGCCACGGTCTATAGCGACCGGGGCCACGGCGTGCGCGCGCCGGTGGTGTTTTACAACCGGTGCCACGAAGCCGCCGCGCAACTCAAACCGGGCGATTTCCCCTGGCTGGACATTTTCGCCGGCGGGGTGCGCTGGTTTCACAGCGGGGGCATCTTCGCCGCGCTTTCACCGACCACCGCGGAGGTCATCATCGAAGGCATGGAGGCGGCCAAGGCCGCCGGAGCGGTGGTGTCCTTCGACCTGAATTACCGGGCCAAACTCTGGAACATCTCCGGCGGCCACGACCGCGCCGTGGCCGTCCTCCAACGGATCGTCCAGCACGTGGACGTGCTGGTCGGGAACGAAGAGGACCTGCAACTCGGCCTGGGCGTCTCCGGCCCGGAAACCGCCGCCAAGTCCAAGCTGGATCCGAGCGCCTTCCTCGCGATGATCGGCCAAGTCGTTGAGAAGTTTCCCCAGATCAAGATCGTGGCGACGACCCTGCGCGAAGTGCATTCCACGACCCGCCACCGTTGGGGCGCCGTCGCGTGGGTCAACGGCCAGACGTGCGTCTCGCCGACCTGCGAGCTGGACGTGCTGGACCGCGTCGGCGGCGGCGACGGCTACGCGGCCGGCTTCTTTTACGGCCTGCTCACTGGCGAATCGCCGGAGGACGCGGTGAAGCTGGGCTGGGCGCACGGCGCGTTGCTGACCACCTTTCCGGGCGACACGACGATGGCGACGGTGGAGCAGGTGCGGGCGTTCGCCCAAGGCGGTTCGGCGCGCATCCAGCGGTGATCCGGGCGGGAACGTTCAGGGCTTCGCGGCGGCGGGCGGGTCTTTGCGCGGGAAGAGCGGCGCGGGTTCGCCGAGCGCGTGGCCGGCGGGCAGGCCGCCCCAGGCCGCGGCCGAGAATTGGTCCGGGGCGCCGCTCAAACCCAGTTGCGCGAAGATTCTTGCCGCCGTGTTCGGCAGAAAAGGCCAGAGCAACACGGCCAGCACCCGGCAGGTTTCCGCCAGGTTGTAGAGCACTTCGTCGAGGCGTTTCGCCTGGGCGGGATCCTTCGCCAGCTTGAAGGGCGCGGTGTGATCCACGTATTGGTTGGCGCGCGTGACGAGCGACCAGACGCCAACCAGCGCGGCTTGGAGGTGGTTTTTTTCCAGCAACGCCTGGACTTCGGCGACGACCTTGCCCGCGTCGGGCGCGAGTTCATCGTGGCGTGCCGGCACGACGCCGCCGCGGTAGCGTTTGAGCATCGCGAGGGAACGGTTCACGAGATTGCCCAGCCCGTTGGCCAACTCGGCGGAGTAACGCGCCTGGAAACCGGCGTCGGTCCAGTTGCCGTCGGGGCCGATGTCGAGCTCGCGCAGGACGTAAAAGCGGAAGGCGTCCACGCCCCATTCGTCGATAACCGCAAGGGGATCGACGACGTTGCCGGTGCTCTTGCTCATCTTCTGGCCGTCCTTCTGCCACCAGCCATGCACCAGGACCTGTTTCGGCAGCGGCGCGCCGGTGGCCTGCAGCATGATTGGCCAATAGACGGCGTGAAACTTCAGGATGTCCTTTCCGATGACGTGGATGTCGGCGGGCCACAGTTCGGGCGCCGCGGGGCCGGAGGCGGGCGGCGGCAGGTAGCCGGCCAGCGGTTGGACCGCGGCGGGATCCCCCAGCGCGGCGGGCACGCTGTAGTAGTTCGTCAGCGCGTCGAACCAGACGTAATTGACGTAACCGGGGTCGAACGGAATCGGGATGCCCCAGTTCAGGCGCCCGACGGGCCGGCTGATGCAGAGGTCTTCGAGCTTCTCCGCGCGGAGGAAGCCAAGCACTTCGTTGCGCCGGTAGTCGGGCTGGACGAAAGATGGATCCGCCTGGATGTAATCGGTGAGCCATTGCTGGTAGCGGCTCATGCGAAAGAACCAGTTTTCCTCCACCACCTCCGCGACTTCGCCCCAGAACGGGTCCCACGTGCCGTCGGGCCGCCGGTCCTTCCCGGTCAAAAAGGTTTCTTCCTTGGTTGAGTAGAACCCCTGGTAGGGCGCTTTGTAAATATCGCCGCGGTCGTGGAGCTTGCGCAGCATGGCCTGCACGACCGCCTGGTGCCGCGGTTGCGTGGTGCGGACGAAATCGTTGTTGCTCAGGTGGAGCTTGGCCGCCAGCGCCTGGTACTGGGCGGCCAGCCGGTCGGCGTAAACCTGGGGACGGGTGCCTTCGGCCTGCGCGGCCTGCTGGACCTTCTGGCCGTGCTCGTCGGTGCCGGTCAGGAAGAAAACCTCCCGTCCCAGGCTGCGCCGGGCGCGGGCGATGACGTCGGTGATGACTTTTTCATAGGCGTGGCCCAAGTGCGGCGGGCCGTTCAGGTAGTCGATGGCCGTCGTGATGTAAAACTGTTTGCTCATCCGGCATCGGAGTGTGCCGGAGGGCGGCCGGGTTGGCAACCGTACGGACGGGCAGGAACGGAGATCGCGCCGGGGAGGCTGGTTCTCGTCCGCCGAGGACAGGCCCGCGCGCCAAGGCAACCAATGCGCCTCCGCCGAAATGGACTACGGCTGGGCCGGCGCGCGATTTCCACCTTCGTCGGCGCCGGGCGGTGCTATAGATTGCCGGCGTGTGGATCGGCCCTGAGATGAAACTGCTGACGCAGCTCCGCGCGCTTGGCCGCCAGAACTGGCGGCGCGCGCTCCGGCTGCGCGAGAAGATCAAGATCAGCGAGGAGGCGTTTCAT
This sequence comes from bacterium, assembly GCA_021780115.1. Classification (GTDB taxonomy): domain Bacteria; phylum Verrucomicrobiota; class Verrucomicrobiia; order Limisphaerales; family JAJXZI01; genus JAJXZI01. The sequence goes on from JAJXZI010000191.1 coordinate 7,332, forward strand.
TTGCTGCTCGCCGGTGGCGTCGGGTTGATCGGTGGATTGTCCAACCTGGCGTATTACCACGGCATGGAGTCGGCGAAGGAGTTGTTTCTCCACAACACGGGCGAGCCGTCGGAAGTGGCGGAACTGCTCGCGCCCTGGCTGCGGCTGCTCTTTCCGGCGCTCGGCGGCCTGCTGGCGGGCTTGGTGCTTTACTGGGGCTTGCGCCTGGTGGGCCCGCAAGGCTCGACGAACCTGCTGGAGGTGGTCGTGGCCGGCGACGGCCGGTTGCCGTTCCGCAGCGGGATGGTGAAGACGCTCTCCTCGCTCGTCAGCATCGGCACCGGCGCGTCCATCGGGCGGGAAGGCGGCATCGTGCAACTCTCCGCCACGCTCTCCTCGAAGTGCGGCCAGTTGCTGGATTTCCAGCCGTATCGGTTGCGCTTGCTGGTGGGCTGCGGTGCCGCGGCGGGGATCGCCGCGGCCTACAACGCGCCCATCTCCGGGGCGGTCTTCGCGGCGACGATCGTGCTCGGCAACTTCTCCATGAATCTGTTCGCGCCGCTGGTCTTCGCGTCCGTCATTTCCTCGGTCCTCTCGCGCAGCTTTTTCGGCATCAAACCGTGGTACGTCGTGCCCGGCTTCGATGTCACCCGTCTGGGCCAGCTTCCCTGGTTCATCCTGCTCGGCTTGGCGTCGGGCTGGATGGGCGCGCTGTTCCTGCGGCTCTTGCGCTGGAGCGAGGAAGCGTTCCGGCGCCTGCCCGTGCCAATCTACGTCCGCCTCCTGATCGGAGGCGTGGCCGTGGGCCTGATCGCCATCGAGTATCCCGGGGTTTGGGGGAACGGTTATGCCATCACCAACCGCCTGCTGCGCGATCAGTTCCCGCCCGACCAACTCCCGCTGCTCTTTGTCAGCGGCTTGTTTGCCGCGAAGGTGTTCGCCACGGCGGCGGCCGTGGGGGCCGGGACCGTCGGCGGCGTGTTCACGCCGACGCTCTTTCTGGGCGCGGGCCTGGGCACGGCCTTCGGCTTGGGCTTGCACGATCTCGGGCAGGCGGAGAGCGTCCCGACGGCGGCCTTCGCGCTGGTCGGCATGGGCGGCATGTTGTCCGCCACGACGCATTCGCCGCTGCTGGCGATGATCATGATCTTCGAGATTTCCCTGAACTACTCGCTCATGCCGCCGCTGATGCTGGCGTGTGTCGTCGCGGTGGTCCTCTCGCGGCGGCTGCATCCCGCCTCGGTCTATACGGAGCCCTTGCGGTTCAAGGGCCTGGCGCTGGGCCGCGAAATGCGGCAGCCGGGCGCGGCCACCACGCCCACCGTGGGCGACCTGATGCGCGCCCCCGTGCCGCCGCTGCCGCAGACGGCCCGGCTGAGCGAGATCGCCGACCGCTTCCTGGCCAACGCGAACAACTTCCTGCCGGTGGTCAACGCCCGGCAGCAGTTGGTCGGCATCGTGGCGCTGCAAGACATGAAGGAATACCTGAACGAAGAAGAGGAGGTGGGCGTCATCGCCCACGACATCATGCGACCGCCGCCGCCGTGCGTCCTGCCGAGCCAGTCGTTGATCGAGGCGCTGCCGGTGGTCCTGGCGAGCGAGCAGAGAAACATCCCGGTGGTGAACAGCCTGCGCGAAAAACGGCTGGTCGGTTCGCTGGTGCGGGCCGAGGTGCTCGGATTCCTGTCGGAAATCATCTCCCCGAGCGGCAAAACGGACGAACCCAACCGCATTGTCTGAAGTGGCCGCCCCCAGGATGCGGAAGCCACCCGGTTTCGGGAGGCGCTGGACTCGCTGAAGTTTGAATGGCGGTCTTGACAATACCTGATGGCACGTTTACCATCCGCCTTGCGCTTCTTGGCCTTGGAGTTCTCTGCTGATTGGACCGCGTTGGGTGGAAGGCTCAAGAGCGACGGGAGAATGAATTCTCGGTCGGAGAGCGTGTTTTTATGATGACCTTTGACCTTGCGATGCGCCGCGTGCGCTTCCTTCTAGGCGCCAGCGCCGGCGCCCTTTTGCTCGCTTGGGGCCTGGCCTCGACGGCCCGCGCCCAGTCCACCGCCACCAACGTCGTCAGGGGCGTGATCAGCGTGCCGGGCCAACGAGACGCTTATGCGTTCAACGTCGCCGCCACGGCGCGGTTTTACTTCGATTCGCTGACCAACGCCTCCACCCTCCAGTGGTCGCTCAGCGGGCCGCCCGGCGCGGTGGTTGCCAACCGCTCCTTCACCAGCTCCGATGCGCAGTCGGTCAACGATCCCACCGTCCTGCTCCCGGCGGGCAATTACACCCTGACCATTCAAAGCAGCAACGGGACGACCAACGGCTACGCGTTCCGGTTCGTGAACCTGGCGGACGCCACGTTGCTGACGCCCGGCACGGTGGTCAGCAACGCGCTGGCGCCGGCCAACCGGACCGACCTTTACCAGTTCACCGCGGCGGCGGGCGACCGCTACTACTTCCACCAGATTTCCCGAACCAGCCTGCCGAGCACCTGGTGGCGGCTCATGGATCCGTACGGCAATCAGATATTCAGCCAGGGCTTCACAGACGTGGGAACGGCTTCCGCGCCGGTCGCGCTGCCGGCGGCGGGCGTTTACACGCTGATGATCGAAGGCTATATCGGCGACCCCGGCAGCGGCAGCTACGCCTTCAACGTGGTTCCCGAGGGCAACGTGCCGCCGCCGCCGTTTACCGGCACGCCGATGAACCTGGGCGACTTGATCGCGGGCAACCTCGCGGCGAACACGACCAACGCCTACACCTTCACTCTTGCCAGCGCGGCGCGGATCATCTTTGACTCGCAAACCAACAGCCCCAGTCTGAACTGGACCCTGCAAGGACCGTCCGGCGTGGTGGTGAACCGGAGCGGTCTGAACTACTCCGGCGGCATTTATGGCTTCGGCCCGCTCAACCTCCCGGCGGGCAGCTACCAACTGAACGTGCAGGGGAACGCCAGCAGTCCGTACCAGTTCCGCCTGCTCGATCTGGCCGGCGCCACGCCGCTGACGCCGGGCACGCCAGTGACCAACACGCTCAGTCCCGCCAGCGCCGACACACTGTACCGCTTCACCGCCTCCGCCGGCGCCCGGTTGTATTTCGACAGCCTGGGGGGGGGCAATCTACAGAACGCGTACTGGCGCTTGGTGGACCCGTACAACAACATTGTTTTCGCCAGCTACGTCGGCTCCAGCCAAGGACCGTTGACGCTGACCGCCGCCGGCACCTACACGCTGCTGGTGGAAGGGTACTTTGCCGATTCCGGCAGCCTCACAAACACATTCAACGTCGTCCCCGTCACGGACGGCTTGCAGGCGCTGACGCTGGGCAACGTGACCGCCGGCGCGGTCAGTTCGCCGGGCCAGCGCCAGCAATACACGTTCACGCTGGCCGCGGCGGCGCGGCTTTATTTCGATTCGCTGACGAACAACAACAGCCTGCGCTGGTCGCTGGACGGGCCGACGGG
>JAJXZI010000330.1 GCA_021780115.1 bacterium
GAATTCACGCAGATTGACATCGAGATGAGCTTCATTGACCGCGAGGACATCTACGCGCTGGTCGAGGGCTTGCTCAACCGCATCTGGAAAGTCGCGCGGGACGTGGACATCCCGACGCCCTTCCCGCGCCTGACCTTCGCCGAGGCGATGAACCGCTTTGGCATCGACAAGCCCGACACGCGGTTCGCGATGGAACTGGTGGACCTGACGGACGATTTTCGCGGGAGCAGCTTCCGCGTTTTCGCCGGCGCGGTCGCGGCGGGCGGCGTCGTGAAGGCGCTCAACGCGAAAGGCTTCGCCAACGCGACGCAGGGCCAGATCGACACCATGACCGAACTGGCCAAGAGCTTCGGGATGAAAGGCCTCGCCTACATCAAGGCCGAAAATGGCGAGTGGAAATCGCCGATCCTGAAATTCCTCAGCGATGCCGAGAAGGCCACGCTCAAGGCCAAGCTCGCGATCGAGGAAGGCGACTTGGTGCTCTTCGCCGCCGATCAGTGGCACAACGCGTGTGAGTTGCTCGGAAAAGTCCGGCTCTACGCCGCCGACGCGCTCAAGGCGCAGGGCAAGCTGACGATTCCGGCGAACCAGTTCAATTTCCTCTGGGTCGTGGACTTCCCGCTGCTGAGCTTCGACAAGGAAATGAACCGCTGGTATTCGAGCCACCATCCGTTCACCGCGCCGGTGGCCGAGGACGTGTCGCTGCTCAAGACCGATCCCCAAAAGGTCCGCGGCCAGCACTACGACATCGTGGTCAACGGCGTCGAGTTGGGCGGCGGCTCGATCCGCATCCACCAGCCGGACGTGCAAAAGATGATCTTCGAGGAGATTCTGGCGATCCCGGCGGACGAGACGAAATTGCGGTTCGGCTACATGCTAGAGGCATTCCGCTACGGCGCGCCGCCGCACGGGGGCATCGCGCTCGGCTTCGACCGGCTTAACGCCATCCTCTGCGGCACCCTGAGCATCCGCGACGTCATCGCCTTCCCCAAGACAGCCAAAGGCACCTGCCTGATGACCGACTCGCCCGCGCCGGTGGCGGCGCGGCAGTTGAAGGAACTGTATATCGAGGTGAAGGCGGCGAAGAAGGAGTGACCGACGCACCAACGACGATGCTTCATTAACCTAGCCCGCTCAGGTCCCCCCCGTCGGACGCTTGGGTAAAGCGCTACAGCGCGCTGGCCTTTGTGGCGTTCCCCCCCTTCCCGCCGTCAAAGCGCTGGCGGCCCGGTGGCTCAACATCAAGGCGATAGCTAACGCGGCTTTTACCTTTATTTGCCTCGCCGGGAGAATCCATTCTCGCGGCGAATTGATGAACGCATACTCGAAACCGCCGGAGAGACCTGCCGTCACTGACACTTCCCCGGCGAGCCGGTCGGTCCACGTGGTCGTCTTCGCGCTTTTCCTAGTCGGCGCGATTGCCCGCGGGGCTACGCTGCTCCTGGCGCAAGACAACGAGCGTTGGGTCTGGTTGGACGGGCTCGTGCTGTTGCTGGCCGTCCTCACGACGCTCACCGGTCATGCGCAACGCCTGCCGCTGGAGAAGGTCTTGTTTGCGGGGGGGGGGACCGCGTTCATGGGCGGCGTGGTCATGGCGGTGGGGGCCGGCACGGGCATCCCGTTCGGCGCGTTCACTTACACGGCGAAGGCCGGCGGCCGGATACTCGGCACCGTGCCGTGGTGGCTGCCGTTAATCTGGGTGGTCATGATCTTCAACGGGCGCGGGGTGGCCCGGCTCGTATTCCGACCCTGGCGCAAGACGCGCCACTACGGATTCCTGGTCATCGGCCTGACCGGTCTGCTGGCGATGGCCTTTGCCAGCGGCTTCGACGCATTTGCGAACAAGATCAACCACTACTGGCTGTGGCAGGCGGGTCAAGGGCGGCTGACCTGGTACGGCGCACCGTGGGTCAATTTTCTTGGCTGGCTCCTGACGACCCTGCTGATCCTGGCGTTCACGACCCCTTTCCTGCTCAACAAAAAGCCGCAGAAAAGTCCGCCCTTTTACCATCCACTGGCCGTGTGGTTAGCGCTGAACGGGGTGTTCGTTGCCGGCACCACAGCGCACCACTTGTGGGCGGCGGTTGGCGTCACTGCGGCCGCCAGCCTTGGGGCGCTAGGCTTTGCGCTGAGCGGGGCGAGGGGTTGAGGCAGGTTCGAACGCCGAAATCCAAAGCCAGCCTGAATGGCTGATTCCCAACGTGCGACAGTCCACCTCTCTGAGTTTGCCCAGATCCTTCGCAGCGGCGTTGACCAGTTTGACGCTTGCCCTGCGGGCGGCGTCCATCACCTCAGGCACCCGCTTGAGCGCGGGCTTCCGCCGCCAGTGGCGTGCTGAGGTATCGCTCACCCGTGGAGCAGGCGATGGTCACGATCAGTTTGCCGCGGTTTTCAGGCCGCTTGGCGACCTCGATCGCCGCCCAAACGTTGGCCCCGGAGGATATGCCGGCCAGGATGCCTTCCTCCTTGGCCAACCGACGGGCCATCGCAAATGAGTCGTCGTTGCTTACCTGAATGCATTCCACAATCTGGGCCTTTCCTTGCGAATCCTCGAGATGAAGGTTATTGGGAATAAATCCGGCGCCGGTGCCCTGAATCTTGTGTGGGCCAGGCTTGAGGGGTTGGCCGGCGAGGGCTTGGGAGATGACAGGTGAATCCTTGGGCTCGACGGCAATGGCCTGAAAGGACGGCTTGCGCGGCTTGATGACCTCGCAGCACCCGGTGATGGTGCCGCCGGTGCCAACGGCGGCGACCAGAATGTCCACCTGGCCCGCGGTGTCTTCCCAGATTTCCTCGGCGGTGGTGAGGCGGTGAATTTCGGGATTGGCGGGGTTGTTGAACTGCTGGGGGATCCAGGAGTTCGGCGTCTCCGCGGCGATGTGTTCCGCCTTGGCGATGGCGCCTTTCATCCCTTCCGTGCCGGGCGTGAGCACCAGTTTGGCCCCCAACATCGCCAGCAACACCCGCCGCTCCAGCGACATGGTTTCCGGCATGGTGAGGATGAGTTGGTAGCCCTTGGCGGCAGCGACGAACGCCAGGGCAATGCCCGTGTTGCCGCTCGTCGGCTCAATGATAACCGTCTGTTGGTTGAGGACACCCCGGCGTTCGGCGTCTTCGATCATCGCCATGCCAATGCGGTCCTTCACGCTGCCGAGCGGGTTGAAGAATTCGCATTTCAAAAGAATGGTGGCGTCCAGACCGGCGGTGACGCGGTTCAAACGGACCAGCGGGGTGCGCCCCACGGTCTCCACGATGTTGCTGTAAATGCGGCCCATAAAGGAAAAGCGTTGGCAGAATCTCACCGGCCAACGCGCGGAGTCTCGTTCGCGGATGCATGCTCAGCAAGTTCTTTCTCGCGCAAACATGGGCGCGACTCCGAGTTGGACCGAAGCGTTCGCAAGCAGACGCCCGCGAATTGTGATCGGCACTGGAGGCGCCGATCACAATCCGCTCCGTCCCGAACGCGCACTCGCCGGTCAGATTGGGCACCGGTGATTTCGTCAAAACACAAGTCCCCGCCGGATCTTGCGACCCGGCGGGGACAAATGGGGGATGGGAGTGCGCCACGCTCTCTTTCCCGGGCTGGCATTAGGCGCCGCAGGGGCTGCCAGCTTCCCGACGCCATTCTCCACGGCAAGCGGAGTCTTCGGCCCCATAGCAGGGCCGTCCAGCGGCTTGCGCCCACTGAATTATTGAGTGAGGCCTCTCAGCCCGCTTGGACTGGTGGTTGCGCCACCGGCTTGCGGACCAGGTCAAGACACGTCTGCGATTTTGACTGCGCGTCTTGACCCCTTGCTCTGGGTCGGCCACCGCTGCTGGCGGTGCGTTGGCCCAAAGCCACGGGTCTGACCTCTTACCTCTCAGGTTGCCTATCGCTCACAGGCCAGCGGTGCCGTTTGTAGCATCGCCGGCGTTTCGGGAGGTTTTCACGGATCCTGCCCAGACCTCGTGTCCTCCCCGGAGTGAACGCTCAGTTTGTCCCGCCTTTCGGCGTCTTTCGTTTGGCGGATTTCGCATTGGCGAAACCGCCAGAGTCACCCGCTCCGTGCTGGACGCAGTAGCAACCGGGTACCCTCTGGGTAACTGCGATTCGCCCAAGCCCGAAACCAGCCTGGGTTACTTGACCCGGCTCGGGGCGGTTTCTTATCGCTCCTCGCCGCCAAGTTCCTGCTCGCGTTACTGACGGCGCGCGAACGCCGCCAGAGGAACTGGTGAGTCCTGCCTCCTCCGCCGGACCTTGCGGTCCGGTTTTCCGAGGGGCCAAGCCAACCAGCCTGACTTGGCCGTTCCCCAGTCGCCTGGGATTATCCTGGAAACGTCCAGCGGCAATCTGTTGACCGCCGCCATCCATTTCCGCTCTCTCAATGAACTATAGCCAGCTTACCACGATTCTTCTGTCCGACAACAGATTGTTATGCACACCTTATTAACCGGAGGGGCCATGGAGACAACCGGTGGCAAGACCGTTTAGCACCGTGGTTCCAAGGCATCAGGCGCATTCTCCGCACCGCGGAAACGCTGCCCGGGCCGGCCCGGCGGAGGGCGGTGAATAACTTCCTGTCGCGCCTCCGCCGCCGATTGCTCCCGGGCTTTCCCCGCCGGGCGACAAAGCGCAAATGCCGCCCGCGAGGGGCGGCAGATGGTTGGGACGGAGGGGCAGTTCAAGCGGCCACAGCGGGCGCGGCGGAAGGTGCCGCGGCCTTTGGTGTCTTGCCGGCCAGCTTCTTTCGCTTGAGGTAGCGCACCCGGCGTTGCCGCTTCTCAATTTTGTTATATTGCTTGCTCATAAAGTGTTTTCGGTTACAACGCGCTCGTTTGTTGATGTTGCTGACGTGAATATGCGGATTCCATCAAACGGGTTCAAGCTCTGTTTGGCCGCGCTGGCGCTCGGCTTGGGGTTGTGGTGCGGGTGCCAAACCACGGCCTCGAAGCCCAAGAGCTGGGTTGCCAACCTCCGGTTGTATCTGGAAACAACCCCGGACGCCACGGGCAACAGCATGTCTGTGCCCGTTTACCGGGGTAGTCCAGTTATGATCAATGTCGAAAAGTCCCCGTTCCTTGACGAGCGGTACGTGACCAACGCGGTAGTGGTCGGGACCACGAACATCTTCGCCATCAAAGTGCAGTTCGACAATTTTGGCCGAGGCTTGCTGGAGGAATACTCCACCGCCAACCGCAGCCTGCGCTGCGTCATCTTCAGTCAGTACGGCGAGAAGAAGAAGTTCCAGCAGCGCTGGCTGGCGGCGCCCATGTTCACGCAGACCATCAAGGACGGCACGCTCGAGTTCACGCCTGATGCCTCCCGGGAAGAGGCGGACAAAATCGTGCGGGGCCTGATGAATACGACCAAGGAGAATCGAAAGAATAACGCATGGTAGTACACGCCACCGGGCGAACATGGAACATCGAACGTCGAACGGGATTCGGTTGGGCGCGGGGAGTGATGGTCGTTGGTTTTCGTTGGCTGAAACGGAGCTGGCTCCGCCCCTGCCACCGCCCCCGAAGGCTCCCCGCCAGCTTGTCACTCTCCCGCGCAGGCACCGCTTTGTTCGTCTTGGCCGCGTTCAGTTGCGCGTGGCAGCACGCCATCGCCCAACCCTTCCGTCTGCCAACGGCGAACCGATTTCTCTTCGACCAAGGGGCCGAAGACAAGTTCTTCGCCGCGACGCCAGGCAAGACCTGGACGACCGGGTGTTTCGGCTGCGTCCGCAGCGACGGCGGGCAGATGCACGAGGGACTCGACATCCGCTCGATGCAGCGCGACAGGCATGGGGAACCCACCGATCCCGTCATGGCCACCGCCGATGGTACCGTCGCCTACGTCAACGCCCGGCCCTCGCTTTCCAACTACGGCAATTACGTCGTCTTGCGGCACGTAATCGAAGGGGTGGAAGTCTATTCGCTCTACGCCCACCTTCACAGCGTCCGTGCAGGATTGAAGGCCGGGGAGGCGGTCCGAACCGGTGAAGTCATCGGCGTCATGGGCCGGACGGCCAATACCCGTCAAGGCATCGCCAAGGACCGCGCCCACGTGCATTTTGAACTGAACTTGTTCCTCAACGAGCGCTTCGACGCCTGGCATCGGAAGACCTTTCCGGGCCAGCGCAACGACCACGGCGCCTGGAACGGCCAGAACCTGGCCGGCGTGGATCCGCGGGCGATCTTTCTAGCCGAGCGGAACCAGGGCGCCGCTTTCAGCTTCCTGAGTTTTCTCCGCGGGCAGACCGATCTCTGCCGCGTGCTTGTGCGCCAGACGGATTTCCCGTGGCTCCGGCGCTACCCCGCACTGATCCGCCGCAACCCCGTGGCCGAGCGCGAGGGCGTTGCCGGCTACGAAATCGCCCTCAACTTCAACGGGGTGCCGTTTGCAGCGACGCCCCGCGCCGCCTCGGAGATCCGAGGCCGGGCGCGTTTTCAATTGCTCTCGGTGAACGAAGCGGAATATCGCCGCAATCCGTGTCGCAAACTCGTCCGCTCTCGGGGCGGGAGATGGGAATTGGCCAACAATGGCCTGCGTCTGCTCGATCTGCTCACTTATTAACGAACGCGGGCGGCTGCGGGCTGGGCGTCCGCTGGAGAACGGGTTCGCCTGGGTCGATCCGAAGTCTTCCACTCCCCCAGTTCGGTCTGGCAAACAGTCTCGATTGGCCTATCTTCCCACAAATCTGTGAGCACTGTGAACGTCAGACGGCTGCATCGTGCTTGCGGCCCCGGGGACGGCCGACCCGGCTCCGGCGACGCCCCGACCGCCTTCACCTTGATCGAACTGCTGGTCGTTATCGCCATCATCGCTCTCCTGGCCGCTCTGCTGCTCCCGGCGTTGTCCAAGGCCAAGGAGAAAGGGCTGGCGTTGGCGTGCTTGAACAACCTCAAGCAATTGGAGATCTGCTGGCACCTTTACACGCTGGACGCCAACGATATCCTGCCCCCCAACAATTCCGTTTATGTCATCGGCGGAGGCACGCCCACGCCCCACGACCAAGGCGCGTCGTGGTGCATGGGAAACGCGCGCACCGACACCAATACCGACAATATCGTGAACGGGGTGTTGTTCCCCTACAACCGCTCGGTGGCAATCTATCACTGTCCTTCCGACCACTCCACAGTGGAAACCGCCGACGGCCAGAAACTGCCGCAACTCCGCACCCGAAGTTACAACATGAGCCAGTCGGTCAACGGCTACCCGGAGTTCGATCCCACCGCCTCGAGCATCATCAGCCCCAGCTTCAAGAAGTTCACGTTGATCAAGCAGCCGACGACGGCGCAGCTCTTCGTCTTCATTGACGTGAATGAGGACGAGATCATTGACGCCATGTTCGGTATTCCGACCCAAGGCTCGCCCTTCCCCCAGGATTCGTGGTGGGACATTCCAGCCAACCGCCACAACCAGGGCTGCAATCTCTCCTTCGCCGACGGCCACGCCGAGCACTGGCGCTGGAAGGTGCCCAAAGTCTTTTACCAGTACATCCAACCCGTGCCGCCGGCCGAGATGCCCGACTACTGGCGCGTCCAGAACGCCATGAAGCAGACCTTCGACTGAGGCCGCCCGCAGGTCACCCTGATTCGTCCTGAGCGCGGTTTATCTCCGCAGGCGCCGCGCCTCCGGCTGCAGACCGAACCACACGGCGCCCGCCACGCACACGGCCGCCACGCCCCACAGGGCCCAGATAACCGTCGGCCGCGCGGCCGCGGCTCGGAAGACCACGAGAAAATCGGGACTGTGCCGCACCACTTGCTGCAGGATCACCGCCGCCATCAGCGACAAACCCAGAAGCCCGAAGCCGTCCAGGATGCTGTTCCAACGTTCGCGCACGACGCGGCGGAGCAGGCCGGCCGATTGCTGCTGGAATTCCGCTTCCAGCGCCCTCTTCCGCTGGGCAACCAGGGCGGGTGCCACGTCCGCGCTTTCCAGGTCAATCCGATGAAGCAGTTCTCTCTTGAACGATGGCGGCAACTCCGGGCGCGGGAATTCGGCCGCCAGCGCCGCGTCCAAGGCAGCCAGTTCCGCGGCGAACTGACGGCACGCCGGGCACGCCATCAGATGGGCCTCGGCCCGGCTTCGCGCCGGTTCCGCCAACTGGCCGTGCAGCAGGTCCAGGATCCGTTCTTCGTATTCAGCGCAAGGCATCCGCATCCAGCTTTCGTTCAGGTCAGGCATAAACATGCTCCCTCCTCCGGCTCAGTTTCAACAGCTCTTTCTTGGCCCGATAGAGAAACGTCTTTACCGTGCCGAGCGGCAGCCCCAGCAGCGCCCCCACCTCCTCGTAGGAGCGCTGCTCCAGGTAGAAGAGCGTGATGACCCGGCGGTATTTCTCGGGCAAGCCCTCCAGCATTGCCTGCACGTCCATTTCCGCGCCGGCTTCGGGATCGTTGGCCTGGAGGGCGGAAATCGAGTCCAGAGCGTCTTCGACGGCCGGCTCGGAGAGCGACACGGTACGGCGTGCGGCGCGGCGCTTAAGTTCCGTCAGGCAGGTGTTGCGGCTGATCGCATAAATCCAGGTCGAGAGCGATGCCTCGCCCTGGTATCCGGGCAATGCCTTCCAGATTTTCATGAAAACTTCCTGCGCCAGGTCCTGAGCCAGCGTCTCGTCCCGCACCAGGCTGAGGGCCAGGCGGAACACCTTGTTTTGGAACCGGTCCACCAATAACTCGAAGGCCTCGCGATAGCGCCGTCCGTCCAGATGCTGTCGGATGTCTGCTTCCATCAAATGTCGGCTTTCATTTCCGGTCTCGCCGCGGCGGTCGGGTCCACGCGTCGCGGCTGACACGGACCAACGCTCCCTTCGCCCTTCCGGGTTTCCGAGAATGCTCCGCGACCAAGGCCTCGTCAACCGCCCACTGCTGGCCGGCTCGATCACCGGTCCCGGCCGGCCGCGTCTGGCCGGACGGCTAAGGCGCCTCGGCCGCGAGTTTCTTTACGACGATGTTCCCGGCACTCGTGCGGAGCGTGAACGTTGGGCCGCCGCCGTTGATTTTACCTCGGAGTTCGCCCGCCTTGGGAGACCCGGTTACTTCGATCGTCACGGGCAACTCCGAGGTGACGCTCCCGCCAGAGGTCCGGGCATCCAGGTTGACGCCGGCGTTCTCCGGCAGGGCGACGGTGACGCTGCCGCCGGAGACTTCCAACCGCGAGTCCGCCGTGGGCTGGCGGGTGAAACTCGCGCTGAGGGCGCCGGCGGAACTCGTGGCGAGGACGGCCCCTTGCGCCGCGGCCACCGTGATACTCCCCCCGGAATTCTCCGCCTCGACCTTGCCTTGGATGCGGCCCAACGTGATCCGTCCGGCCGAGGTGCGCGCCACGACGTCGCCGCCGCAGTCGTTGATCTCTACGTCCCCGCCGGAACTCTGGACGTCCACGCTGCCCCGCGCTTGCCGCACGCGAACGGCGCCGGCGGATGTTTTGGCCGAAACGGCCCCGCCACAATTCTCCACCTGGATGCCGCCGCCGGAACTGACGGCGGTTAAATCGCCCCGCACAGCTTGAACGCGAATCGAACCGGCGGACGTCTGGGCGTTGACCCGGTTGCCGGCGGAGCCGATGCGGATTTCCCCGCCGGAGGTCTTCGCCTCCACCGGCCCGCCGACCCGGCCCAGGACGATGCGTCCGGCCGAAGTCTGCGCGGTGACGGCGCCGCCGGCGTCGTCCACGCTGATCTCGCCGCCGGAATCCTTCGCGTGGACCGCGCCGGTGACGGTCCTCAGCGCGATCTTTCCGGCAGCGGTCTGCACCGTCGCGTCGCCGTCCAGAGCGGGGCCGACTTGGATGCCGCCGCCGGCGGTCTGCAAGTCCACGCTGAATTTCTGCGGCACCGCGATCTCATAACGGACCTCCAGGTACGGCGCGTTCCCGCCGAGATGCCGCTGGCGGGCCTCCTTGCTCTTGGCCTCGACGCGGATGGTGCTGCCGTCCTGGCTGAACTTGACCTCGTGGTCGGCAAAGAGCCGGTCGGCGTTCTCCCGCGTGCCGCCTTTCACTTGTCGGAGGACTTGAATGGCGACCTGATTTTGATCGGTGGTCGTGACGTTGATGGCGCCGCGATCCGCGACGACCACCAGCCGGCCGCCGGGCGCGCCGGGGAAGGTCTTTTCGAGGTTGCTCTCGAAGTCGGCCCGGACGGTGCCGGCGACTGCCAGGAAGGCGCTGAGCAACAGGGCGGGGTTCACGGGGAATTTGGGGTGGTTCATGGTGTCTCCTCAATCCCGGCACGGATGATTCTTCCCGTGCCGGAAGGCGAGAGGTTTGTTGGCCGTGGGTTCACTGGGGCGGCCGGGCCTGTTCGGCTTGCGCTTTGGCCGCCTCGGCCTCCACGCGCTTGCCTTCCGCAAAGTAGTAAATCAGGTAGGCGAGGCCGACGCCGGCCGGGATGAGGCCGAACAGCCCCTTTCTGTCTGTGTCGTTAGTCACGCCCAAGGCAATCACAAGGCCCAGGCCGATAAAGAGCCAGACCAAACCGCGCAACAGATAACGCGGACGCCCCTTTCGTCCGTTGCCGAACAGTTCCGGCGGCAGCGGGGGAAGCTCGATGCCTTTCTCGATGGCCGCCAGCCGTTCCTTGTGGTGAAGCTCGAAGAAACTCCGCCGCTTGGCGTAGTCCGTGATGATGACCACGATCGGGATGGACAGGGCCATCACGATGGCGATGATCGGGATCAGGAACGGAAAGATTCCCGTGAGCATTAAAGCGAAGGAGGGAGTGGGAATGGACAAGAGGCCATGCATAGGTTTGTTCGGTTGTTGGTTTCGGTTTCGTTCTCGTCAGGGCGCCCGTGCGTTTTCGGGCCTGCATAGAGTTCCGACTCCCTGCGGGGGCCGTTTGTTTCAACAATTTCACCAGAGACCCCAGCGCGCCCTTCCGCCCGGCCGGCGCTCCGGTTAGCCTTCGCCGCGTGATCGAGCCGTGGCAACTGCCGCTCCTGTTCGCGACCGCGTTCGCGGCGGGATTCGTCGATGCTATCGCCGGCGGCGGGGGGCTGATCACCGTGCCGGTGCTGATGAGCCTGGGCCTCACGCCCCAGGAGGCGCTGGGCACGAACAAGCTCCAGGCCAGCTTCGGCTCCGGCAGCGCGGCCGGGCACTACGCGCGGGCCGGCGTCGTGCCGCCGTCCGACTGTCGCCGCGGCTTCGCCCTCACCTTCCTGGGCGCGGCGTTCGGCACGGTGGTGGTGCAGCGCCTGGATCCGACGTTCCTCAAACGCGTCATCCCGATCCTGCTGCTGGTCGTCGCCGCTTTCGTTTTGCTCAAACCCAGACTGGGCGAAGCGGACATCCATCCGCGCCTGGGCCGTGCCGGCTTTGACTTGCTGTTCGGCTTGGGAATCGGCTTCTACGACGGCTTCTTTGGTCCGGGCACGGGCACGTTCTGGGCGCTGGCCTATTTGCTGGGGTTGGGCTTCAACCTCACCAAGGCCACCGGTTACACCAAGGTCATGAACTTCGCCAGCAACCTCAGTTCGCTGCTCTTCTTCCTGCTCGGCGGCCACGTGCTCTTCCGGGCGGGGCTGGTGATGGGCGCGGGCCAGTGGTGGGGCGCGCGGCTGGGGGCGACGCTGGTGGTCCGGCGCGGGGCGCGGTTCATCCGGCCGGTGTTCTTCGGCGTCGTGCTGGCGCTGACGCTGAAACTGCTTTACGACGCGCGGCGGAACTAGCGTAATGACCGCGCCCCGGGCCGCGAAGCGGCGGGATTCGTCCGCCGGACCTCCGGCGAGAGCCGGGCGATCCGCAGTGCGAAACCTATGAGAACGAGAACGCGTTTTTGGGGCGGCCTCCTGCTGCCGGTGTGCCTCTCCGCCGCCGCGCTCGCGGCCGAGACGGACCCACCTTTCCGGCAGCCCGTCGCCGTCAAGTTCACCGCCGGGCCGGAACTGGCCGGGGCGCGCTACCGCCGCCTCTGCATCACCCGTGACGGCATCGTGTACGTGCTGACGGACCGCGGCGTCGCCCGCCTGTTCGACACCCGCGTGGCGCTGGACCGGAGTTTCCGTCCGTTGGCGGCGAAGGTGGCCCGCGACATCACGCTCGGCGGCGGCGAGTTGTTCTACCTCTACGACGACCAGTTTCTGTCGAACGCCTTCTCCGGCGAGCGGGCCGGCGCCCTGCCGAAGGGGATTTACCAGCGGTTCGCCGTGGCGGACGACGGCACGGTGTTGCTCGCGAGCCGGACCAACCTGGCGCTCTTCGCGGACGGGAAGCTCACCGCCGTCCCGTCGTCCGGACGTTGCGCCGGCGCGCGGCTCTGCGTCCGGGGAAATGCCTTCTTCGCGCTCACCGCGGACGCGATCTACCGTGTCGGCGCCAACGGCGTGGCGCTGTTCCAACAGGGCAGCGACCTGACGGCGCTGGCCTTGGCGGGACCGGATCTCCTGGTAGGCACACGGCGCGGTTATTACGCCGTGAATCCGGACACGGGCAACACCACACGGCCTTTGCAAGAGCGGCTGCCGGCGGTCGAGATGACCTGTTTTGCCCCGACCACGAACGGCCTGTGGGCGGGGACGACGCACGGCGTGTGGTTCCAGGCGGGGCCGAAGAGCTTCCGCTATTTCGCCGGGCAACGCTGGCTGTCGGATGACGAGGTGGTGGATCTGCAACTCGCCCCCGACGGGGAGGTGTTCATTTTGACGAAGGGCGGCCTGGGAAAAATCGGGTTCCTGGAGCTGACCCTGGCACGCAAAGCGGCCTATTTTGAGGCCAAGATTCGCCAGCGGCACATGCGCTACGGCTTCTGTGCCGAGTTGCGGCTGGCCAACCCCGGCGACATCACGACCGCGGAAATGATCGACACCGACAACGACGGTAGTTGGAGCAGCCTCTACCTGGCCAGCCAGGCCTTCCGTTACGCCGTCACCGGCGAACCGGAGGCGCGGGCGCACGCCTGGGAAACCTTCGAGACGCTCAAGCGGCTTCAGACCATCAACGGCTTGGACGGCTTCCCGTCTCGCACCTTCGAGCGCACCGGCTTCAAGGTCTCGGATCCCGATCGTTGGCACACGGCACCCGACACCAACTGGGAATGGAAGGCCACCACCAGCAGCGACGAGATCGCGATGCAGACCTTCGCCCTGGCGGTGCTGTACGAAACGGTGGCCCGGACGCCCGCCGAAAGACAGCGCATCGCGGCGGTCTATGACCCCATCATCGCCCACATCGTCCGCCACAACCTTTACTTGGTGGACGTGGACGGCCAACCCACACTTTGGGGCCGGTGGAACCCCGAATACGTGAACTGGTATCCACCCACCATCGGCGACCGCCGGCTGAACAGCTCGGAGATCATCGCCTTCCTCCAGTTCGGCTACCGCGTCACCGGCAACGAACTCTACCAGCAGAAGGCCTCCGAACTGCTCTACCAGCACGGCTACCTGCAAAACATCACCAACTCGCTGCGCAACCTCCGCGTCACACCGGGCTACGTGTTTCGCGACAACGACATGGGCGACGGCTGGAACCATTCGGACGACGAACTGGCCTTCTACAACTACTGGACGCTCTACCGATTCGCCTTCACCGACCAACTCCGCCGCCTTTACGCCGGCGCCATCAAGGACCACTGGGCCATCGAGAAAGCGGAGCGCAACCCGTCGTGGAATTTCATCTATGCCATGACCGGCGCGCGCGACGCGGACCTGGACGGCGCGCTTTGGACGCTGCGTTGCTTCCCGCTTGACCTAATCACGTGGACCGTCCGCAACTCCGACCGGGGCGACCTCACGCGGCTGCCGCCCAACTTCCGGGACCAGACGACCGTCGAACTGCTGCCGCCGGACGAACGGCCAACCTCACGCTGGAACAACAACCCTTTCACGCTGGACGGCGGTGACGGCGGACACGGCGAACTGGCCGGCGACGAGTTCCTGGTGCCGTACTGGATGGGGAGATACCTCGGCCTCATCCGATAAACCTCCGAACTCGCGTCCCTCGGCTGCTTTGCCCGGCACGGCCAGGCGGCCTGCGAAAAAAGCGTCTGGCGGCCGCTCGGGCCGCCAGACGCGAAAAATGAGCCGCGGCTCCGCGGTGCGAATGCCCGCGGGGCACGGAACCCGTTACTGGTAAGTGATGACGACGTTCGTACCCGCAAGGGTAATGGTGCCGATGTTCGGGGCGGGGGGACACTCCCGGAGGCGGTAGAACCGGGTACCGCTCGGTTGCGGGAGGGTGATCGTCTTGGCGCTCGCGTTGACGACGGCGCTCGTTTCCTCGGCGTAAGGTCCGCCCACGGTGGCCGACGACAGCAGCGCCAAGGGTGACGAGGCGGTGGGCACGAATAGCAGGTAGTTGAGGGACATGACCTGGCTGTCTTTGGTGGGGGTGCCGTTGATGGTCAACCGCAGGGTGTTTGTGCCGCCCAGGCTGGCCACCACGGGAGCGCCGCTGCAGGTCAAGGGCACGTACGCGTAGTTGATGCGCATCAGGTTGTTCGGAATGTCAAACTCCCCGAGCGTGGTCGTCGTCTGGTTGGTGGTCGTCGGATCGCCGCCCACCAGATCGAGCTCGGCTTGGGTGGGGCTGAAGCTGGCGACGCGCAGAAAGACATGGTAGTTCGTGGACGCGAAGCGGCGCGTGTAGTTCATCCACTCCCCCGGATCGGTATGCACGACTTCGTATTCGGGGATGTTCAGCACCGCGTACTTCCGGCGCTGGCCGTCGTTCGGCCGGGTGGGGTACGGGGCGGTGGGAGAATCCGTATGGGTCAAGTCCTGGATCTCCTGCCGGCCGCCCTGGGTGGTGCTGACGTCGTCGGCGCGGTAATCAGCCCAGCCGGTTTCCGGGCTGGTGCGGTTGTCGTGATAATCAATCCCCTCGCTACCCTGCGCCGTATAATACCCCTGCGGAACCGCGTTGACAGGCAGACCGTTGGTGTCCAAGCCCGACACGGTGATGGGATCCAGTTGGAAAGTGCCGTCCAGACCGCTGTTGACGTCCAAATAGTTGAAGTCCTCCGCCTCAACGCTCTTGACTGGTTCGGTGGAGACGAAGGCGTCACTGAACGTGTCAAACCAGAACGTGTTGGTGGAGTGGAGCGCGCCACTCACGTCCTGGAGTTCAATGCGCGCGGCGTAAACCGTGTTGGCTTGAAGTGCGCCGTCAAGGGTCTGGAAGGTCACGTTGGTAACCTGGGCTGGATCGTTCGGAATGAGCGGCACCGGCACGTCGTTCAAGTAAAGTCTTGCTGGAAACCCAACGAGATTCGTGCTGAACGTGTTTACGGTAAAGCTGATCCCGCTGGCCGGTGACCGGAAGTTGGTGAAGCGGGCGGCCGGCGCGCGGGTCACGACCTGGGGGGTGCCCGCAATCGGGTGACGGATGGCCGGGGCGATGTCGCTGTCGGGATCGGACGCGGCGGCAAAGTAGTTGTCGAAGGTCACATCCGTGGGGGCTTTCGAGTCGCGGGAGTAGGAAAGAATCCCGCTGTTGCCGTTGGTATAGGTGGCGTCGTCAGCTTGAATCGTGGCCAGCGGACTGCTCAGATCGAAAGCGTCATAGATACGAGCCGTCAGCAGGCTGCCGACCCCGGTGAAGACGAGGCGATACGACCGGCCCGGTATCAGGGTTACCTCCGCAGCCGCGAGGGTGTTGATTGACTGGAGATTATCGACGCGGTTGATCTGGAACTCGCCACCCAAGCGGTCAGTCGCACCCGCCCCGTGCTGGTTCGCGTCGTAGTTGCAGACGTAAGCGGTGGTGCCGAGGACGGTTGGCACGTTTTGCGCCCGGGCAAGCAATACCACGGCCTGGTCCTCCGTGGCGTCCCAAGCGGCCATGTCCGCAGCGACGTAGAAATCCGTGTAGGACGGGTTCTGGTAAAAGAAAGCTAGGCCGCCGGTCGCCGCCTGAATGCGCAATCCCTTACCGCTGCCCACCGCGGGGAAGGAAACCGTCGGCGCGGCCGGATACGGCACGATGTTCCAGGCCGACGAGAGAGTGCCGCTGTCGAAGTTATCCGACTGGGCGGAGAGGCGGGGCGCTGCGCCGAACAGCGCGAGGGCCAGAGTGGACGCGACAAGGCCAGGCCGCAGGAACGCCCTGCGGCAGACGGGGCAAGTGGAGGGGGTTTTCATGATGGTTTCATTAATTTGCATGGGGACCAGTCAGCCGATGTTGTTGCTTCCGCCAGGACACTAATCCCAGCTCCCAAGCAGTCTAATCAGAGCCCGCCGTGGCGTCAAGCCATCTTTTGCGCGCCAACGGGCCTCCCCAGGACTCCATGATCCGGGGGGAAGTGACTTCGCGACCAACGGGTCGCGCGGCTGGGCTGGAGCACGACGGCTGCAGCCCAACCGTGTGTCGGCCGAGATTGCTTCCTGACCAGTCTTCGGGCATAACGCCTGCGCAACGCCTATGCATGCTCAGTCCAACTTCTCCCGACGGCAGTTCCTGTCGCGGACTGTTCCCCTCGCGGCTGCCGTCGCTCTCGGCGACCTCGGTTCGCTCCCGCTGCTGGGTGCCGGAGAGTTTGCTCCTCCCGTCGTCGTCTTTAGCAAGATCTACCGTGAACTCCAACTCAGCCTGGACGACTCGGCCGCGCTCACGGCGGAGGTCGGCCTTGACGGCGTGGATTGCCCGGTGCGCTCCGGCGACCAGATCCGGCCCGAGCGCGTGCGGGAGGATCTGCCGCGCTACGCCGAACTGCTGCGCCAGCGCCGCCTGCAACTACCGCTTCTCACCACCACCATCGTCGGCCCGGAAACGCCGCACGCCCGCGACATCCTGACCACCGCGCGGGCACTGGGGGTCCGCTATTACCGCGTGGGCTACACCAGCCTCAAGCCGGGTGACAACGTGGCCCAGCTCATCGAGCAAACCCGGGCGCAACTCCAAGCCCTGGCCGCGCTGAACAAGGAAATCGGCGTTTGCGCCCTCGTGCAGAACCATTCCCCAGGCCGGCCGAACGGCCCGCTGGGCGGGGATTTGAACGACCTGTTCGCGCTGGTGCGGGACCTGCCACCGGACCAGGTGGGCGTGGCGTTCGACCTTGGCCACGCGATCCTGGTGCATGGTGACCAGTGGAGCGCGCATTTCGAGCGGCTCCAACCGCACATCCGCGTCGCCTACCTCAAGGATGTCCGACGCGGCCAGGGCTTCGTGCGCTTCGGCGAAGGCGAATTCCGTCAGACGGATTTCTTCACACGGCTCAAGCGGATGGGCTACCGCGCGCCGCTCTCGCTGCACATCGAATACCCGTGGACCCAGCCCGGCGAACCACCGACGCGCGCGGCGCTGGCCACGGCGCTACAGGACAGCCTGCGGGTGGTGAGGCAGTGGATCGTGGCAGCGTGAGGAAGCAAGCGGCTGGATTCCCGGAGACAGGTGGAGGCTGCTGTCGAACAACGCCGACCAGATGCGCGACGGCTTGAAGCGGGGGGGAATCGGTACGCCGCCCTGAAACTGATTGAAAACAGCCTCTGCACCGGACACATTGCGCCCATGCAATCTGTATTCACCGGCCCGGTTTTTGTGGTGCGCGACAACATCGACACCGACCAGATCATCCCGGCCCAGTATTTGAATCTCGTTCCGACGATTCCGGAGGAGTACGAGAAGCTCGGCGCCTACGCCTTGTGCGGGCTGCCGGAGTCGCTCTATCCCACGCGCTTTGTGAAGGCCGGCCAGATGGACACCGAATATCCGATCGTGGTCGCCGGACGCAATTTCGGGTGCGGCAGTTCGCGGGAGCACGCCCCGATCGCGCTCGGCTCGGCGGGCTGCAAGGTGGTGCTGGCGGAAAGCTTCGCCCGGATTTTCTTCCGCAACGCCGTCGCCACCGGCGAGCTGTATCCCTGTGAATGCGCGAACCGGTTGTGCGAAGTGTTGAGAACCGGCGACGCGGTCACGGTGGATCTCGATGCCGGCAGTGTGACCGTCCGGTCCACGGGAAAGATCCACGGCTTCAAACCGCTGGGCGACGTGCGGCCGGTGGTGGACGCCGGCGGGCTGTTCAACTACGCGCGCCAAGCTGGAATGATCCCCGCGCGCTCCTGACCGGCCACACGGAGACCGGAGTTCGCCGTCCGGCGTCGGAAGTGGGAGGCTGCCCCTGCGGACCCCCCGCGGGCGAATGCGGGAACTCCGACCTCGAACACCGAACCCGGAAGCGCTGCCTTCCTCCCCTGCCCTCCCCCACGTTTACGGTGGGAGGCGAGCGGCAGGCCGTCGCGCAACCAAGGGACGACGGCGATGGGGTCAATTTCGAGTGCTGGCGGAATGTGGATGGCCGGCTGGGAGTTCCTGCCGGTCCGTCGGAGGGCCGGCCAGCCCATCGCGTCTCGTGAGCGCATGGACAGCCGGCGAAGCTACTGGTATAACGACGATAACCTATGTCAATCGCCGACCTGCGAAGAGATTACGGCCTGAGCAGCCTGAGCCGCAAAGACCTGGCACCCGACCCCATTGCGGAGTTCCAGCGCTGGTTCGCTCAGGCGGCGGCGGCGAAAGCCGGCAGCCGGCTCCGCAAAATCGGCATCGCATTCTACAAGTTCCTCCAGGTGGCATTCGGAGCGGATCCGGTGGATCCGAACGCGATGGCCCTGGCCACCGTCGGCACGGCCGGCCGGCCCTCGGTCAGAACGGTGCTTCTGAAGGGGGTGGATCGGCGCGGCTTCATTTTCTACACAAACTACCAGAGTCGCAAGGGAGGCGAGTTGGGCGAGAATCCTCATGCCGCTTTGGCCTTCTACTGGTCGGATTTGGAGCGACAGGTATGCGTCGCCGGACCGGTAACGAAGCTCCCGCGCGAAGAATCGGAGGCTTATTTCTCGTCGCGTCCGAGGGGCAGCCGCATTGCGGCCTGGGCGTCCAACCAGAGCGGCGTAGTCGCCAGCCGCAACGCGTTGGAGCAGAGGTGGAAGGAGATCGAGACGCAGTTTTCCAACGCCGACGTGCCGCTGCCGCCGTTTTGGGGCGGCTATGTCCTGGCTCCCGAGCGGATCGAGTTCTGGCAGGGACGGCCGAGCCGGCTTCACGACCGGTTCTGCTACACGAAGCAGGAGGACGGTTCCTGGGGGCTGGTGCGGTTGGCGCCATGACCGAGCAAGCTCGTCGCTGGAACTTGCCCCGGTGAGTAACTCCTGCTTGATTTTCGCTCAAAAATAGGACATGTCTATAGCGCGGATTGGAGAGTCCTTCGGAGCCAGGAGGAAGATTGAACCGGCACGGTGGAAGGGCGCTCGCGGCCCGCAGTTGAAGTATGTCGAGTTCTCTTACAGCCACACCAGAGTCGGCGTCCAAGCAACGCTGGCTGGCCGTCGTCATGTGCGAGGATGAAGCGGCGCATGCCCGGGCACAGTCGATCTGTGAACGGGTGGCAACGCAGTTCTGGGACGAGATCGAGTTCAAATTCAGTTGGTGGACGTTCACCAGCTTGGCTTACTCGGCGAATGCCGCAGAAGCCGCTCAGGCCGCGGCCAGCGCGGAGATGGTGTTCTTCGCGGTGCAAAGCCGCGGGGATCTGCCGGCCAGGGTCAAGTCGTGGATCGAAATGTGGGTCAACGCCCGGGCAGATCGCGGGGGGGCGCTGATCTGCCTGGCCACCGATGAACGTCCGCTGGAAGCCGAGGGTTCCCTCAAGCAGCTCTATCTGCGGCAGATCGCTCATCGCGCCGAGATGGATTTCCTCTCCGACATTTCCGAGAATTTTGCGCCCACGATTCCCGAGTCGCCGGAGTGGTTTGCCGATCGGGCCGCCGCGGTGGGACCGGTCATGGACGGCATTCTGCGCCAGACCGGCAGCCCGCCACCGTCGGTGTTGCTCTGAGGTGAATGGCGGTTCGCCAGAGTCAGGTCGCGTCCGCCGCCGGTAGGAAAGCGGCGGGCGGGGTGGTTCGTTCCGGCGGGGCGGCCCGTTTTAACCTTCGTCCGGGCCGGAGTCAGTGACTTCGCGCTCCTCGCTGATCACCGGGGCGATGGCTTGCAGACGGTCGTTGGCCTCCAGGTTGATGAGCTTCACCCCTTGGGTATTCCGACCGTAGGTGGCGATGTCCTTGACGAAGGTACGCACCATCTGACCGGCCGCGGTGATGAGCATGATCTCGTCGGCATCCCGCACGGTCAACGCGCCCACGACCACCCCGGTTTTGTCCGTGGTCTTCATCGTAATCAGCCCTTTGCCGCTGCGGCTCTGGACGCGGTACTCATCAAAAGCGGTGCGTTTACCGACTCCATTTCCTCCCGCCACCAGCAGCGTGGCATCGGGGACGACTACGGCGAGCGCCACCACTTCATCGCCCGGCTCCAGGGTGATGCCTTTCACGCCGGCCGCCACGCGTCCCATGGAGCGCACGCCCGCTTCGGAGAATCGGATGCTCATCCCATCTCGTGTAATCAGCACCACGTCGTCGCCGGGATCCTTGACCTCCTCGTTTTCCACCACGCTGCCGCGCGTCTGTCTCACTTCGATGAGAACGTCGCCGGGTTCGATGGTAATGGCGATGATCCCCCCCTTGCGCACATTGGCAAATTCGTTGAGCGAAGTCTTCTTGACGGTGCCGAGACGGGTGGCGAAGAACAACTCGCCGGTCTGCTGCCAAGTCTGGTCCTCCTTGTTCGGGCCGAGCTTGGAACTGACGCGGATGAGCGCGGCGATCTTCTCGTCGGCCTTTAACTCCAGCAGGTTGGCGATGCTCCGCCCTTTGGACGCGCGGCCCATGTCCGGCACTTCGTGGACGCGTTCGACATAAACGCGGCCGGTGTTGGTGAAGAACATCAAGTAGTCGTGCGTGCCGGCGGTGAACAAGTGCTCGATGAAATCCGGCGTCTCGCCTTCGGTGCCGGAGCCTTCGCGCGTTGCCATGCCGATGACCCCCTTGCCGCCGCGGCGCTGGGCGCGGTAGGAACTGATGTTCGTGCGCTTGATGAGGCCGTTGTGCGTGATGGTGATGATAACAGCCTCGTTGGCGATCAGATCCTCGATGGCCATCTCGCCTTCGTCCGGCGCCAGTTCCGTCAACCGCGGCGTGGCGCGCTGCTCCTTGATCGCCAGCAACTCGGCCTTGATGATCGCCAGAACCCGCGCCTCCTTCGCCAGAATGTCGAGTAAATCCTTGATCGTCTGGAGCAGTTGTCGGTACTCGGTCTCGACCTTGCCGATCTCCAGGCCGGTGAGTTGGTAGAGGCGCAAGTTCAGGACTTCCTCCACTTGCCGCTCAGTCAGCGCGTAACGGCCGTTGACCAGCCGGCCCTCGCCGCGGACCACCACGCCCCACCGTTCGACCTGTGCCCGCGCCCATTCGAAGGCCAGCAACTTTACCCGGGCCTCGTCCCGGGTCTTGGAACCGCGGATGATGCGGATGAACTCGTCGAGGTTCGCCAGGGCGATGAGAAAACCCTCCAACGTTTCGGCACGCTCCTCGGCCTTGCGGAGGAGGAAGCGCGTGCGCCGCAGCACGACCTCGCGCCGGTGCTCGATGTAGCAGTTAATCAGCTCTTTGAGGTTGAGTGTCTTGGGGCGGCCGTGGTCAATCGCCAGCATGTTCACCGCGAAGGAGCTTTCCAGGGCGGTGAGTTTGTAGAGGTTGTTGATGACGACCTTCGTCGCCGCATCGCGCTTCAACTCGACCACGACCCGAGTGTTCTCGTCCGACTCGTCGCGGATCGCGGTGATGTCGGTAAGGCCGAGCGTCTTCTCGTTGACCAACTCGGCGATGCGTTCGACGAGCGCGGCACGATTCACACCGAAGGGGATTTCCGTGATGACGAGTTGTTCGCGGTTGCCCCGGACTTCCTCGAGGCCGATCTTGCCCCGCACCTTGAGACTCCCGCGCCCGGTGCTGAAATACTGGCGGATCGGCTCCAGGCCGCAGACCACACAGCCGGTGGGGAAGTCCGGCCCCTTCACGAACTGCATGAGTTCCGGAATCGTGATGGCCGGGTCGTCAATCTGCGCGCAGATACCGTCAATGATTTCGCCCAGGTTATGCGGGGCGATGTTCGTGGCCATGCCGACGGCGATGCCGGTGCCGCCGTTGACGAGCAGGTTGGGGAAGGCCGCCGGGAAGACCACCGGCTCGGTGAGGCGCTCGTCATAATTTGGGACAAAGTCCACCGTGTCCTTGTCCATGTCTTCCATCAAGGCCCCGCCCAGAGCGGTGAGCCGCGCCTCGGTGTAACGCATGGCCGCGGGTGGATCGCCTTCAACGGAACCGAAGTTGCCCTGCGGGTCGATGAGGGGATCGCGCATGGCCCAGGGTTGGGCCATGTGAACGAGGGTCGGGTAGATCACGGCTTCCCCGTGCGGATGGTAATTGCCGGAGGTGTCACCGCAAATCTTGGCGCATTTCATGTGCTTGCGCCCGGGATAGAGCGAGAGCTCGTGCATCGCGAACAGGATGCGACGCTGAGAGGGCTTGAGTCCGTCCCGCGCGTCCGGCAGGGCGCGAGAGATGATCACAGACATCGAGTAGTCGAGAAACGAGTTCTTGATCTCGTCGGCGACGTTGATCTTGGCAATTTTCTCGCCCGCGGCGAAAAGCGGGGTGTTTTCCACGGGGAGGCCGTTCGGCGGCGGCATTGGAGTGGGGGTGTCGTCAGGCATGCAAAGCGGGAGGTGATTTAATCTTCAGGCAGCAGGGGGATTCTCAGCAGTCGGGCGGCTTGGCGCAAGCGATCGTCCGTGGTGCAGAGGGGAAATTCCTGCGTCAAATCGCACGCCGCAAGATGGAGGGCGTCGAGCGTGCGCAAGGCGACCGCCGGGTGACACTGCTCCAGTTGATGGTTCGCCTTGCGCAACGCGACGCTGTTGAGGGGGTGCAAGACCAAGGCCCGGGCGTCAATCATCCCGGTAAAAAACCGCCAGGCGCGCTCGCGTTGCGGCCGGGTGATCTTCGCATTTCGTTCCTTGGCCAACAACGCCGACCAGACTTCCGTCAAGGCCAGTTCGGAAGAGGTCAGCGCGACACCCGTGAGGCGCTCGACATAGAACCGGGTGTCCGCCTCCGGTGTGATCAACTTCACCAAGATGCAGGAGTCCGCGTACACCTACCACCCCCGCCCATCTCGGTCTGAGCGGATCAGGTCCTCGGCCAGGGGCGGCTCGGTTTGCACCGGCATGGACTTGAGCAAATCCCAATCGGGCTGGAATCCTCTCCGCTCGGCTGCGGCCGCCATCGGCACCACCTTCGCCTTCGGCTTTCCTCCGCTGGTGATCACAACCTCCTGGCCCCGGGACACGACTTCCAGCAGCGCGGACAGCTTGGCCTTGGCGGCTCGAACGGGCATCGACAGCCCCCAACCGGGCAAGGCGACTGCTTCCTTCAGTTCCATTGTCTGCGACATGGGCGGCGGATACTTGACTGGCTTTTTCGTCTTCACGAGGCGAATGTAGTCACATGTGGTTACTCGGTCAACGATCTTTTCAAATATCCAGGTTGCGCACGTTGAGGGCGTTGTCCTCGATGAATTGTTTGCGCGGCTCGACTTCCTCGCCCATGAGCCTGGTGAACATCTCCTCGGCCTCGACGGCGTCGGTCAGGTCGATCCGCAGCAGTTTGCGGCGGCCCGGAGCCATGGTGGTTTCGTACAGCTCCTTCGGGTTCATCTCGCCCAAACCCTTGAAGCGCTTGATCTGGATGCCGCGCTTGCCGACTTCTTTCACGCCGTCCAAGATGTCCGGGATCGCGAACAACGGCTTGACCACCTGCTTGTCGCCCTCGCCCTCAATCAACTCAAACAACGGTTTGTCCTGCGCCGCGTAGTGGGCCACGTTCAAGCCTTTCCGGGCCAGCTTGGCCAGCAGTTCGGCGACGGCTTTGCTCTCGTGGAGCTCGACGTGAGACGCGCGGCGGGTCGAGCCATTTTTGGGCTTCTCGCCTGCCTCGCCCTCCGTCTCGTTTCCGCCGAACAGCCCCAGGTCGGGATTTCGTCGGCCGAACTCCGCAAAGTCCGCTTCGGTGCCGAAGTAGTGGATCGCCTCGTTGTTCCCTTCGCGTACCTTGACCAGGTGGCGCGGCAACTCGCCCGTCTGTGGCGCCCGATGTTCCACGTAATCGGCGAAATCCCCGCCGTGCCGCCGGATGGCTTTGGCGAACTTGTCGAGCGACTCCAGCAACTCGAGAATTTCGGCAAGCTGCTTCTGGCCGATTTCCCGATCGTCGGCGAGGTTCCGCAACTTGACCTCCTCCGTGCCGAGCTGGATCAGAATGCGGTTGAGTTGCACGTCGTCCTCGACGTACTCCAGGCGCTTCTTGCGGGCGATCTGGTAAAGCGGCGGCTGGGCGATATAGACGAAGCCGCGTTTGATCAGCTCCGGCATCTGCCGGTAGAAGAACGTCAGCAGCAGCGTGCGGATGTGGGAGCCGTCCACGTCGGCATCGGTCATAATGATAATCTTGTGGTAGCGGAGCCGTTCGAGGTTGAACGCGCCTTCCCCTTCTCCGTCGCCAATGCCCGTGCCGATGGCCGTGATCATCGTGCGGATCTCGGCGTTCTGCAGCACCTTCTCCAGCCGCGCCTTCTCGACGTTGATGAGCTTGCCGCGGATGGGGAGGATCGCCTGGAACTTCCGGTCCCGGCCCTGCTTGGCCGAACCGCCGGCCGAGTCGCCCTCGACGATATACACCTCGGTGTTCGCCGGATCGCGATCCGAACAATCAGCCAGCTTTCCCGGCAACCCGCCGCCGGTGAGCGCGGTCTTGCGCACGGCCTCGCGGGCCTTGCGGGCGGCGTCCCGCGCCCGCGCCGCCAGCAGCGCCTTTTCGATGACCTTCTTGGCGACCAGCGGATTGGCGTCAAAAAAGTTCATCAACCCGTCGTACACGATGGATGACACCATGCCGTCAATCTCGGTATTCACGAGCTTGACCTTGGTTTGCGACTCGAAGCGCGGGTTCGGCAGTTTCACGCTCAGGACACAAACCAAACCCTCGCGCACGTCGTCCCCGGAAATCGCCGGGTCTTTCTCCTTCAGCAAATTATTCGCCTTGGCGTATTGATTGATGGCGCGCGTTAAAGCCGAGCGGAAGCCTGTCAGGTGGGCGCCTCCGTCGGGATTCGGAATCGAGTTGGCGAAACAGAGTATCTGGTCGCTATAACTGTCGTTGTACTGCATGACGCAATCCACGAACACGTCCTCCTCGCGGCCCTCCACTTGCGTCTGCCGCTTACCCGCCAGCGCGATCGGTTTGGGGTGCAGCAGCTCCTTGTTCCGGCCGAGTTGCTTCACGAACTGCTCGATACCGTCCTTGTAAAAAAAAGTCTCGGTCTTTTCGTCGCGCTCGTCGGTGAGCACGATGGTCACGCCGGGGTTCAGGAACGCCAACTCCCGCAGCCGGTTGGCCAGGATGTCGAACTTGAACTCCGTGCTGAGCGTGAAAATCGTGGGATCGGGCTTGAAGGTGATGAGCGTGCCGGTGTGCTTGGACTTGCCGATGACATCGAGCTTCTGCACTGTGACCCCGCGGGCGAATTGCATCGAATACACGTTGCCGTCGCGCGACACCTCGACCGTGAACCAGTCCGAGAGCGCGTTCACGCACTTGGCCCCAACGCCGTGGAGACCGCCCGAATACTTGTAGGCGCCCTGCCCGAACTTGCCGCCGGCGTGCAGGTTGGTCAGCACCAGCTCGACGGCCGGCATTTTCCACTTGGGGTGCATGTCCACCGGGATGCCCCGCCCGTTGTCCCGGATGGACACCGAGCCATCCACGTGGACCGTCACTTCGATCCGGCTGCAAAAGCCGGCCAAGTGCTCGTCGATGGAATTGTCGAGCACCTCGAAGACGCAGTGGTGCAACCCGCGCTCGTCGGGATCGCCGATGTACATGCCGGGCCGTTTGCGAACGGCCTCCAGCCCTTCGAGCTTGTCGATCTTCGAGGCGTCGTATTTGTCGCCCATGACAGGTGGTGTCAATACCGCTTCTTCGGCCATAGATTGAGTCGGAGAGCACCCTTCTGGGGCCGTCCCCGCAAACTGAAAAATAATAGAAAAAACGTGTCGGCGACACAACCGCAATTCCCGGCCTGAAACACAATTAGTTGTGGCGGCAAGGAACCGGCGACCAAATACCTTGCGTTCCGGGACATACGGCCCCGCCGCCGTCCCCCGGTCGATTCTGCGTCCGAAAACTCCTCTTTACGACTTGATGTCCCGAACCTGGAAGGCGGTGCAGCCGATGACCAGAAAAGTCAGGTTGAACCCGGCCAGCACGCTCAGCGACATGCAGACCTTCGCCCCCGGCACGGGCGAGGCGAGCAGGTTCTGCCAGACATTCAGATGATAGGTGAAAAACCAGTGCTGCAGGTCCTTGAAGAACGGGATTTGCATCAGCACGAAGCTGACGAACGTGACGGACAGCGCCAGGATGGTCGCGGCGGCGGGCTTGACGTTGAAGCACGAGAACATGAACGCCAGCCCCAGAATGGTGCCGGCCTTGACCGTCAGCAGCACGTGGGCGGCCAGGTAGTGTTTCAACCCCGCCGCCGGGTCGAGCACGCTAAACAACTCCCCCGGCACGAAAGCGAACAGCCCGCCCCACGGGAAGAACAGCGAGGCGAACCCCAGGCCGATCAGCCCCAAGGCGAAAACCAGCAGCGTGGCGAAGATCAAACCGGCCACCCATTTGACCAGCAGCAGACGGAGTCGGGAGATGGGCCGCGACAGGATCATCCGCAGTGTGCCGTCTTCGGCTTCCTTCGCCACCAGATCACCGCCGACCAGCGCCACGTAGAGCGGGAGCAGGACGTACGCAATCGGGAACAGCATCACCGTGGCGATGGTCAGGCTGGAGACGAACTGCTGGGCGGGGTAGCCGTTGCGCTCCAGTTGGTCCACCATGCCGTGCGAGGCCCGTGAGTAGCGAAAGACCAGCACAATGATGACCTGCGCCACCAGAAACGCGCCGAAGCCGATGTACGTGCGCTTCTTGCCGAAGAGCTTCCAGAGTTCGTTGCGGAGTTGGAGACGGAACATGGCGGGGCTTGGGCTAAGCTTGGGTGGACGCCGGGGCCAGCCGCGCCGTGTCGCTGGCGGGCCGGTGGACTTCGCCGGCCGGAGGGCCGTGCATCAGCGTCAGGTAAAAGCCTTCCAGCGTTTCCTCCTCAGGGGCGATTTCAAACACGCGGATCCCCTGCCCTACCAGGAATTCCACGATCCGGTCGGTGCGGACGCCCGGCGCCAGCGTCACAAACCGGCCGGCGCGCTCGTCTTGGATCAAGGCGGCCTGGCGCAGCCGTGCCGCCGCCAGATCGAACCGGTCCACCACCAACCGGACCGACTGGTGCCGCCGCTTCGTCTCGGCCAACGCCCCCTCGAACACCTTTCGTCCCCGGTTCAACACGGCGATTTTGGTGCAAAGCTGCTCCACTTCGTTCAGCAAATGCGACGAGAGCAGGATCGTCAGACCCAACTCTTGGCGCAGGCGCAGGATCGTCTGCCGCATCTCGGCGATGCCTTCCGGGTCGAGGCCACTGCCCGGTTCGTCGAGAATGAGCAGCTCCGGTTTCGGGAGCAACGCCTGCGCCAGGGCCAGCCGCGCTCTCATGCCGTGGGAGTAGGTTCTCACCTTGGTCCGTTCGCGTCCGCTCAGGCCCACCCAATCCACCACTTCGCGCAACCGCTCGGGCGAAGTCGGTCCGGTGAAATGGCTGAGAATCTCCAGGTTCCGCCAGCCGGTGAGGTCATCGTAGAATGCGGGCGCCTCGAAGATCGCGCCGACCTTTTGCAGCGCAAGCTGCCGGCGCGTCGTCACCTCGTGGCCGCACACCTTCACCGTGCCCGCCGTCGGCCAGACTTGGCCCAGCATCATGCCGATGCTCGTGCTCTTGCCGGCGCCATTGTGCCCCAGCAGGCCGAAAATCTCGCCCGCCGGCAC
Source organism: bacterium (assembly GCA_021780115.1). GTDB lineage: Bacteria > Verrucomicrobiota > Verrucomicrobiia > Limisphaerales > JAJXZI01 > JAJXZI01. The sequence continues at coordinate 27,796 of JAJXZI010000330.1, forward strand.
CGTCAGCGTGAGATCGTCCACGGCCAGCCGCTGGCCGAACCGTTTGATGACGTGGTCCAGATCGATCATGTTCACGGGGGCAGGCTGCCCTCGATGACGAGCAGATTCTTGATGTGGCCGTCGGCGTAGAGGTAGTTCACCGCCTTGTTCTTGCCGCGGGCGCTGTGAAACGGCTCCTTGTCGAACATCACCGGAATCTGGTGTGGGTTGAAGTTCATGCCGAACACCACCAGTTGGTCCGCGTTCTGTCCGTTGAGCAGGCTGTTCCAGGAATAGCTCGAACCGGTCTGCTCGAAGATCTGTTTCCGATCCGACGGGCAGCGCAGCACCTGCAGGTTGCCCAGAGGAACCGCCAGCACTTGGTCCGGACTGGGCAGGCCGTTCGTCGGGCCCGCCGGCGGCAGGGGCCGGTCGCGCATCACCGGCAGCTTGTTGTTGTTGTCGGAAACGTAGAGCTGCAGCGCCAAGCCGATCTGGTGGAGATTGCTCAGGCAGGCCGTGCCGCGCGCCGCCTCCTTGGCGCGCCCCAGCACCGGCAGGAGCAGGCTGGCCAGCAGGCCGATGATCGTGATGACCACCAGCAATTCGACCAGCGTGAACGCACACAAGTCCGGCGGACAAAATCGCCCGGCCGACCTCTGAAATCCGTCGGATTTCGGAGGTCGGATTTCAAGTTTCCTCCCGCTCATGGGTGGTGCCAGCGTCCGCCCAGTTCCATCGTGCGCTGCAACTCCTCCAGCAACGGGGCCAACTCCGCCTTGGTCTGCGCCGAGCTGTGGGAGAAGTAAGCGGCCAGGCCGATGGTGCGGATCTTGTTCTGCAACTCGGGACTGATCGCCGGGGGCGGGGGACCGCCGGGCGTGCCGGCGGACGGCACCTCGCCCGCCTGCAACTGCTGCTGGGACTCACGGAGCCGCCGGAGCGAGTCGTCGATGGCCTTGCGCCGTCGCTCTTCGGGCATCTGCTCGAAGGCCGCGATCATCTGCTGGAAGCCGGTCGGAAGCGTTTTGTCGATGAAGTCGCTTTTCTCCTGTTCGGTCATCTGGTCGAACCACCGCACCCCCAGGCGGTCCAAGCGCGCCCGCTGCCGCTCCTCGTACGGCAACGCATTCAGCCGGTCCACCAGACCCTGGATCGCCCGGGCCCGCTCGACGGCGGACAGTTTGCTCAAGTCCACCGACGCCACGTAGGCGCGCACTTTTTCCGCCGTCATCTTGGAGTTCTCGGCGACGAAATACCCCGCCAACGCCAGGATCCAGATGGCCACCAGCGCCAGACCGGCATACAAGACGGTGCGTTGTCGTTGAGCCAGCATGAATGGGATGCTACCCGGCCGGAAAGCGGCGCGCTATGGAAAAAGGGCTTTCGCCGCGGGGCGAATGCTCAGTCGGGCTGGGACAACGCTGCCCCAATCCCCGCCGACGCTCCCTCACCCAAGCAAGTCCTTCCGCAACACCAGCAGCGCGGCGAAGTCCTCCGGCTGGAGCGTCTCGAACTCCTGCTGCAACACCTTCACGTAGGCCCACGGCGTCCTCGTCAGCCCGCTGGCGTTCTCGCACCACAAATGCGCGGCGCGATCCTTGAAGGCCACGTTCACGTCCTCCAGCCCCTTCGTCTCGATCAGGTAATGCGCGCCGTCCGTCGTCACCGCCACAAAGTCTGGTTCGTAGTAGCGCAGGTTCCCCACGTTGTCGGTGTATTCGATGGTGAAGGCGAACTGCGGCGGCAGTTTCGCAAACCGCTCCACGTCGTCCGACCGCTGGAGGAACCTCGCAAACTCCTTCTCAAATTCATTGTCGCACGGCACCAGGTTGAACACGCATTTCCGCGCCGCCAGCGTGGGACGCGACCAGGGGAATGCGGGCATCTCCGAAAGCGGCCGTCCAGCGTTGAGCAACTGCGGCTCCAGTTCCGACACGACCAGCTTGCGCAGCGCTTCCACAAAGGTTTTCACCGTCACGTATTGCGCCACGTTGCTGCTGATGGCTTTCACCATCGCCGGCTGCCGCAAGTCCACCGTCTCGCCGAACGCCTTCTCTTGCAGAAAGACGCGCACCTTCGGCGCCAGCGCCGCGAATTGCGACGGCAGCTTCACGTCCTGGGCGATCCGCCGGGCGTAGTAGCCGATGACTTCCTCCGCCGTCTGCGGCTCCGGGATGCGGTAATGGCGTTCGATCAGCTTTTGCAGCGTGATGATGTCGTAGCCCTCGTAACGGAACACTTGGGCTTTCTTGTCATCGCTGCGTTTGGGCAGCACCGGGCACTTGAATCCCATCACGTCCAGGCTGGCGATTTCCTCCGCCAGTGATTTCTTCCGCGTCAGAATCGGGCTGAGGAACGGCACGGCAATGTCCGCGTCCTGCTTCTTCGGGTCCGGCGCGATGGTGACGATCACCACCCGGTCTTTGCCGACCTCGAACGTCTCCAGGTTCAACTCCTCTTCGCGTTCCAATTGCTCGACGAACTCGATGAACTTCCCGTTGCCGATCACATCGACGCGCTCGACGTAACCGGAGCCGGTCCCGCGAAACATCAGCCGCAACCCGCGCCCGATGGTTTGCTCCGGCAGGATGTTCGCCTTCGCGCTGTAGGGCCGCAGCCCCACGATCACGGTCACGTTTTGCACGTCCCAACCCTCGCGCAGCATCAGGACGCTGACGATGCAGTTGACCGGGCAATGCTCATCGTCCACTTCGCGGGCCACCTTGCGGGCGTCGTCCAAATCCTTCTTCGACACCTCGCCGGATTTGTCGGTGTGAATCACGAGCAGTTTGTCCCCGCCGAATTCGCCCGGATATTTCTTCCGCAGCCATTCGCCCACGTCGTCAGCCTCCTCGGTGTCGTTCATCATTACGAACAGCACGGGCTTCTTCCCCAGCGGCTTCAACTGCTGCGAGTATTCCCGCCACCGTTCCACGCCCGCCGTGAGGTAGGCCTGATAGCGCGTGCTGGCGATGTCCGACCGCTGTTCCGTGATGCCTTTGGCCAGGCCCTTCAGCGGGCGCTTCACCACGTTGTCAATGATGGCCTGCTTGAGCGGATAGTCGAACACCGTCCAGGCGAACAACTGCCCCTTCGTGTGGCGCGGCGTGGCCGTGAAATCAAATTGGGCGGCGATGCCAATGCCTTTGTAGCAGCCGACGTGAGGAGGCTCTGACTTCTTGGTTTGGCCGGCGGAAGATGGAGCCTCCTCACGTCGGCTGCTACGGGGACAAAGCCGCTCATTCAACCTGCGGATGATCCGGTTCCACTCACTTTCCTCGTCGTGGGTGTGGTGAGCTTCATCATTGATGACCGCCACCGGCCCGCCCCGAGCCGAGATGCGCTCCGCAAAATTATCCGCCGCCAGCTTCTCCGTCGGCGGCTTTGGCCCCATAACAGCCGTCATCACATCCGGTTCCTCCCCGCCATTCCCGGCGCGCTCGTAGAACTGCTGGATGTTCGCCAGAAACAGCGCGCCGACGGAACCGCCGCGCTCGCTCTCGCCGCGCATGTAGCACTGAAGATTCCAGTAAATCCGCAGTTCATCGGGGATCACCGGGTCGCTGCGGAAGATGCGTCCACCCTCGAAATCCGTCCGCAGCCGCTCGTACACGATCACGTTCGGCGCGATCACCAGGAACGTCTTCGCAAAGTCGTCGCGGCCTTCCGCCGCCGCGTTGAAGAACTGCCACGCCATGACCAGTGCCATCACTTTCGTCTTGCCGCTGCCCGTCGCCATCTTCACGCAGTACCGGGCGAACTCGTCATGTTGCAGCAGCCGCAAGTCGCTCCGCTGGGCGTAGGCTTCCACCAGACTGCGATTGCGCCGCACGCCGGCCACTTCGTAGAGGTAGATGATCGTCTCCACCGCCTCCTGTTGGAAACTATGATAATGAAAAGGGCGGTTGGCGGCGGTGCGATGGTCGGTGTAGAACCAATGCCGCAGCAGTAATTCGGTCGTGGGAGTAACACCGCGATAACCCCCTTTTGGCCATGCTGGTCTGGTCTGTTCGTTCAGTTCAGCCCCTCGCCACGCCTTCACCGCCTCGCGGATGGCCGGCACGCAGGGCGCCGTGGAGACGCGGGCTTCCAGGAGGCTGATTTGGTCCGGGGCGTTGTTCTTCTTTCGTGGCATGATGGGAAATGACCGCGCGATCAACGGTCGTCGGACAATCCCGCAGGGATTGAAGGTGAATAGCCCCCGGCGGAACGGGGGGAAAATCGTTGGATCATGACCGCGACCCCGGAAGGGTCGAACCGCGGGCGTTCAACCCCTGCGGGGTTGTTTTCCATTTGTCCGAGATACCCCCGGTTGGACCGGGGGCTATTCACGTTTGGCCCCTCCGGGGCCGTTCCTGCCGCTGCCAGCCCGGAGGGCGAAAGACAATAGCCCAGCGTTCCAACGCTGGGCGCCAGCGCGGCAGCCGGTGGAGTCCCGGAGGGACGACAGAACGCAAGCGGTTTGCGGCGTGAGCCAGAGCGCCGTTGTTGGCGGGATTTCTTTCGTCCCTCCGGCGTCCAACCCACCGATGAATCGGTGGGCGATTCCCGGTCGTCCCTGCAAGACTTCGCCGGGGCGGCGCCTATTTCGGACTTCGGACTTCGGAATTCCTTCGGACTTCGACATTCGGATTTCGGACTTCACTTCACCCTCACCTTCACCGTCTTCGTCGTGTCGTTGCCGAGGATGTCGATCACCTTCACCACCACCGCGTATTCGCCGGCCTCCGCGTAGGCGTGGGAGGCTTCCAGCGTCAGGGTTCCGTCCTGGCGGGTGCGGTACGCCTGCCACTCGTTGTGGAACGTGTCGCCCTGGTTGTCCCAGTCCACGGCCCAGTAATCCACCCACTGGCTCCAATGCTTCACCGCCGCCCGCGCCTCCTCCGGCACGTCGTCCGGCGGGATGACGAACTCCGTCAGCTTCAACGTGGCCTCGCGCTTCGCCACCTTCACGTCCACGCTCAACGCGCCCAGCTCGAAGAAGTGAATGTCGCCCGACTCCACAGCCCGCTTGTCCATCACGTCGCGGGGAATGCGGATGAACTTCATCTGGATGTTCGCGGCGGCGGCCTGCTGGCGGGCGACTTCGTTCAACTCGAAGGCGAAATCCCAGCCCAGCACATCCACGCCGTTGCGGGCCGGAGCGTCCGCGCCCTGGCCGATGGACTTCTTGAACTCGGCGGCGATCTGCGCCACGTCGCCGGTCGTCACCGGGCCGTCCACCGCGCCGACGTGGACCATGCGCCCGGAGCGCAAACCATGCAGCCAGGTGTAGCCCCGCACGGGCTTGGCGTGGTAAAGCTGGAGGAGGAACTCGGTGTAGGCGCGCTGGGGAGAACACGCCGCTGGCGTGTCGTCTTCGGCGGCGCGCCGAAGACCGCGGGCGTCTGACTCGCTCGGGGGAGAAGTGGGTGGGGTTGGAGAATCCGGCGGGCCGCCGGATTCGGCACGCGGGCCGCGTGCGCTCCCCGGAAATACCGCCGCCTGCCACATCTGGCGCTCGTATTTGCCGAGGTTCTGGACGACGAACGGGCGCACGCCGGGAATGCCCAGCAACCGTTTGCGCGCCGTGTGAATGGCGAACCGGCCCAGGTCGCAGGTGATCCAGCGCCGCTTCAACTTCTCCGCCACCGCCGCCGTCGTGCCGCTGCCGCAGAAACAGTCGAGCACCAGGTCGCCTTCGTTCGAGGAAGCTTTGAGGATACGGTCGAGCAAGGCTTCGGGCTTTTGAGTCGGATAATCCACCCGTTCGAGAGCCATTGGGTTAACCGGAGGAATGTCGTTCCAGATGTTGTGGACGACCGATCCTTCCTTTTCGTCCAGATACATCTTCACCGCGGGTGTACCTTGCTTCGTGAACCCGATTCGGCCCTGTTTCATCAGTTCGTCGATCTTTTCTTGGCCGAATCTCCAGTGAGTCCCCGCCGGCGGTTCGAGCAGCTTCTCGCCAAACTTCCTCGCAGGTCCCTGACCTTTTGCAAGGATGTCGGCCATTTTGTACCGGCGCCCGTCCGGGTCTTTGTTCGTGAAATGGCTTTGGATGTAGGAGTCCTTTAATTGGGACAAGCTGAGGGTTCCACACCATGGCGGAGCTTGCGGAATAGAAAAGAATCTCGTCGGTGACTATTCCAAATCTGTTGGCGTCTGCATGGAAATTGAATCGTTGCCAGACGATCTGGTTCTTGAAGTTCTCTGCTCCGAAGACTTCATCCAGCACTACTTTCATGTAGTGCCCAACGTGCCAATCCATGTGAACATAAATGCTCCCGGTATCGCACAGCAATTCACGGAGCAGGACGGCGGTTTCGTAAAACCACTGGAGGTAGGAGTCGAGTCCGCGTCCCCAAGTGTCGCGATACGCCTTTTGCTCGATGATGCTCGGCTCCTTGGTGAAGGCGAACGAGTCGTCTTCGGGCGTGTCCGGGTGATCCGGCACGCTGGCGGTGAAGGAGAAATCCGCGCCGGTGTCGAACGGCGGGTCGATGTAAATCAGGTTCACCTTGCCGGCGAACTCCGGCAGGAGCGAGGGCAGCACGTATTTCTTGTCGCCCCAGATGAGCCGGTTGCGCCACGGCGTCTTTTCCGTGATGCGTCCCGCGAACAGCGCCAGCGCCTCGCGATCCGCCGCGCTCTCGTTCACCGTCTCGACGGTTTGGAACGGCAATGTGACGCGCACCGGCGGGACGCGCTGGCCGGCGGCATCGTATTTGCCTTCCCAGACCAGCTCGGTGCGCTTGACGGCGAGGGGATGGGGGGCGTTGGCCGGTCGTCTTTCGTCAGGCATGGTTTGAATTGCTCGCGGGGGCCTCAGTCCGGTCCGGGGAGGCGCGACGCCGTTCCTGCGGATGGGTCAGTCCACCGCCGCGTCAGGCCGCCATAGGCATCCATCCGCCGGTCGCGGAAGAAGGGCCAGTGCGTGCGGGTGGTGTCCACGGCCGCCAGGTCCACGGGGACGAGGAGATTGGTTTCCTCGGTGACGCCGGCTTTGGCGAGGATTTCGCCGGACGTGCCGGCGACGAAGCTCTGGCCCCAGAACTCGAGGCCGTCGCCGCCCAGGCCGGGGAGGACTTCGTGACCGACGCGATTGACGGCGGCGACGTAGCAGCCGTTGGCAATGGCGTGCGAGCGCTGGATGGTTTCCCACGCGGCGTGCTGGCGTTCGCCGTATTTCGCCTTCTCGCTCGGATGCCAGCCGATGGCGGTGGGGTAGAAGAGAATTTCGGCGCCTTGCATCGCCGTCAGCCGCGCCGCCTCCGGATACCACTGGTCCCAGCAGATGAGCACGCCGATCTTGGCGTAGCGGGTCGGCCAGGCGCGGAAGCCGAGGTCGCCGGGCGTGAAATAGAATTTCTCGTAAAAGAGCGGGTCATCCGGGACGTGCATCTTCCGGTAGAGGCCCAGGAGCGAACCGTCGGCGTCAATGATGGCGGCGGTGTTGTGGTAGAGGCCGGCGGCGCGTTTCTCGAAGAGCGAGGCGATGACGACGACGCGGTGTTTCTTCGCGAGTTTCTGGAAGGCGTCGGTGCTGGGGCCGGGGATGGTTTCAGCGAGAGCGAAGTGGGCATGGTCCTCGCTCTGGCAGAAATACTGGGAGCGGAACAGTTCCTGGGTGCAGAGGATCTGGGCGCCGGCCTGGGTGGCGCGCTCGGCGGCGGCGAGGGTTGTTTTGAGGTTGGCCCGCGGGTCCGGCGAGGCGGCGGTCTGGATCAATCCAAGTGTGACGCGAGTCGTCGCGGGCGGGCGCTTCATGCGGATCAGGCGGGTTGCGCGATGGGGGCGGCGTGTCCGGGCGAGTCGGGGCTGCTGGCGTCCTTCACCGGCAGGGGAACCTCTCCGGCGAACAACTCGCGCATAAACCGGCCCAGGGTTTCATTCGTCGGGCCGTAGCCCTTGTGGTAGATGTAGTGCTCCAGGTCGTAGAGCACCTCGTCGGCCGTCTGGTAGCGCTGGACGAGGTCGCGCGCCAGCAGGCGCTGGAGGATTTCGTTGAGCCGGTCGTCGATGCGGCGGTCCAGGGTGCGGAAATCGGGGACGGGCAGGGCCAGAATCCGCTGGCGCGACTCGTCCGAGCTATCCGCCTTGAAAACGTTGCGGCCCAGCAGCAGATGCGCGAGCACGACGCCGGTCGAAAAGAGGTCGGAGCGCTTGTCGGTGACCTGGAAGGCCGCCTGCTCCGGGCTCATGTAATCCGCCTTGCCGGCCACCACGTCGCCTTCATGGTCCACCAGAAATCCCCGCGCCTTGGCGATGCCGAAGTCGGTCAGCTTCACGTCGCCCTCGAAGGCGATCAGGATGTTTTTGAAGCTGACGTCGCGATGCACGATGCCGAGCAGGCGGCCCGCGCCGTCCCGTTTGGCGTGGGCGTAGGCCAGGCCGCGCGCCACGCGGCTGGCGATGAACACGGCCAGTTCCGTGGGCAGCGGGCGGTGCCGCTGGGCGAGTTGGGCGATGAACTGCTCCAGGTTGACGCCCCGGATCAGCTCCATGGCGATGAAGTAACTCCCGTTCGCTTCGCCGAGCTGGTAGGTCTGGACAATATTGGTGTGGATCAAATCGGCGACGAGCTTGGCCTCGCCGATGAAATTCTCGCTGAACGACCTCTGGTGGGCGTAATCCTGGCGGATGACCTTGATCGCGACGCGCTTGACAAACTGCCGGGACCCGAGCTGCTCGGCCTCATAGACAATGCCCATCCCACCTTCAAAGATCTTGCGGATGATCTCGTAGCGGACCGAGGTTTGGACCGTGAACAGCGCCACGGCAAACATCTTCCGGGACACGGCCGGCAAGTCAAGCTTGCGCTGGGCCGGCGCGGTTTTGCTGAAGATTTCGCCATTTTGTTCTTGCTTGCCGGCCAAGGGTGAGTTTAATACCCGCGAAGACAGGCTGCTTTGACGGCACGAATGAAGAACAAACGAACGAAACCAAAACACCTACAGATTATGGCAAAAGCACTCTCGAAGTCCCAAGTGGCGGCCGCGATCGCGGACAAGGCCGGCCTCACCAAGAAGCAGGCGGGCGAAATCCTCGAACACATCGCCCAATTGGCCTACAAGAACGCCAAGAACAGTTTCACCCTGCCCGGCCTCGGCAAACTGGTGCTGGTGAACCGGGCGGCGCGCATCGGGCGCAACCCCAAGACCGGTGAGCAGATCAATATCCCGGCCAAGCGCGTGGTCAAGTTCCGCGTCGCCAAGGCGGCCAAGGACGCCATCCTCGGCGCCAAGTAATCGCCGGCCCCTTTCCCGAGGCACTCTGACCGGGTCGGAGTGCCTTTTTTATTGACCCGACGGAACCGTGCGAGCGGGGCGGGCGACTCGCTCCCCGACGCCAACCTTCTGCTTCGCGCTTTGCCATGAAGATCGCGGTCGTCGGCTGCGGCGCGGTGGGCAGTTACTACGGCGCGCAGTTGTGCCGCGCCGGATCGGAGGTCCACTTTCTGCTTCGGACGGACTACGAGGTCGTGCGCCGCCAGGGCGTCCGCATCCGGAGTTTCCAGGGCGACTTCACGGTCCGTCCGCACTGCGCGACCGAACCGGAAGCCATCGGTCCCAGCGACATGGTAATGATCGGCCTCAAGACGACGGCCAACGATCAGTTTCCCTGCCTGCTGCCGCCGCTGGCCGGCCCCCACACCGCCGTGCTCACGCTGCAAAACGGCCTGGGCAACGAAGAGCGCCTGGCGGAATTGTTTCCGGCCGGCCAGATCCTCGGCGGATTGTGTTTCGTGTGCCTCACCCGGAGCGCCCCGGGCGTGATCCAGCACACCGCCCACGGGCGGATCGTCCTGGGCGAGTTCCTGCCGAGGCCGGGGGAACGCGCCCGGGACGTCGCGCGGCTGTTTCAGCAGGCCGGCGTGCCGTGCGAGGTGACCGCGGATCTCCGGCGCGCTCATTGGGAGAAACTGGTGTGGAATGTGCCCTTCAACGGCCTCGGGGTGGCGGGCGCCGCCGGCTACGACGCGGTCCTCAACGGCCAGGTGAACCCAGCGGCGCCCCCGGGACCGTGCCTGGCCACCGACGCGCTGCTGGGCGAACCGCGCTGGACGGCGCTGGTCCGCGAACTCATGATTGAAGTGATCGCCGCCGCGCGCGTCCTGGGGTTGGACATTCCGGAGACCCTGGCCGACGAGCAAATCGCGCGGACTCGCACGATGGGCGCCTACAAAGCCTCCACACTGCTGGATTTCGAACGCGGCCAGCCGCTGGAGTTGGCCAGCTTGTTTCGGGAGCCGCTCCGCCAAGCCCGGACGGCCGGGGTGGCGACGCCGCGCCTGGCCGCATTGTGTGACGCGCTCAACCAACTCGAGGCGGGGGCCAACCGGCGGGCAGCCTGACCGAAAACCAGAATCGGGATGCGCCGGCTGCGACCGCGGAGACCAGCAGGAACCCGCCGATGAGTCGCGCCTGTCAATTCGTCGCCGGAGGTGACCGGGTTGGCGGCGCTCGGACAATTCCGGCGAAGCGTCGCCTACGAACTGGCGCTGGTGTAGTGGCGCAGCGAGAGGCGCCAGACCCATTCGGATACCAGTCCGCAGGCCACACCCATCCCGACCAGGAGCAGCGGCAGCCGCGACGAGTCCAGTTTGTCCGCGAGCACCCGCACGGGCACGTTCGACACCAGCAGCATCGGCAAGGCGAAGGTGAACACCGCCCGGAACACGCCGCGGAACGCCTCGTCCGGGAGGCGGGCGATTTGGAACAGATTGTAGTAGCCCCAGACGATGCCCTGAGCGCGGATCGTCCAGAAGCTGGTCGTCGCCAGGAGGAACATGAGCGAGTAGTGGATCCAAACGCCGACCAGGCAGAGCGCGAGAAACGTCAGCACGTGGCCGGCCGTCAGCACGAGGTGGAGTTGCCGGGCGGCGTAGGCCATCACCGCGATGGCGGTCGCCGCGTTGAGGAACGCGCCCAGATCCACCTGCCGCAGCGACACGACGAACCGGGTGTTCACCGGCAGGAGCAGGAGGAAGTCGAGTTTGCCGTTGCGCACCAACTCGGAGAGGTTCGTGCAATTGATGAGGAAGAAGGCCTGGTAGATTTGCTGGATGAAATGGCTGGCGCCAATGAGCAGGACGACCTGCCACTGCGTCCAGGTGCCAATCCGGTTCGTGTGCAGGTAGATGACGCCGATGAAGCTGAGCTGGAGCGCGAACCAGAGCAGTTCGACAACGATCCAGAGCAGGAAGTTGCCTTTGAACATCATCTCGCGCGTCACGGAATTTTTCCAGAGCGCGGCGTAGATGGTCAGATAACGGGCCAGCGTCGCGGGCCGGGGACCGAGCGCGGCAGAGCCGGCACCCTCGGCGTCCGGCTTCGGCGCTTGGCGATTGGCTCCGGGTATTCCGCTCATCGATCAGCCTCCCGCCGCGGAGTATTTCTTGATGCCGCGGCTCCAGACGAACCGCGCCAAGGCGTAGGCGATCACCACCCAGCCGACTTGCAGCGCGAACCCGCGCGCCAACTCGCCGCCGGTGGCCTTGCCCATGTAGATGCTGATGGGAAAATAAAGCTGGTACGGAAACGGCGTGAACGACAGCACCCCCGCCAGCGCCGGCGGCAGGATGTCCAACGGGAATAGGTGCCCGCTGGCGAGGTATTCGAAGGCGAAGAGAATGAAGATGAACGTGGACACCTCCAACACCCAGAAGGCCAGCAGCGCCATGGTGTAGGACAGGAAAAACTGGAGCAGCGCCGTCAGGACCGTCGAGCTCAGGAAGAGCAAGAGCACCGGCCACGACGCCGGAAAGACGAAGTACTTCTTCAGGGCCAGGATGAACAGGGCCAGCGGAATGGCCGTGACGGCCAGATACGCGGTCCGGCCGGAGAGAAACAGGCAAAGGCGGTACCACAGGTAATCCATGGGCTTGAGCAGGAACTGGCTGATGTTCCCGTCCTTGATGTCGGCGGCGATCTGCCAGTCGTCTTCGTTCACCGCGGTCAACGCGTCCACCACGGTCACCAGCAGATAGTACGAGATCATCTCCGCCAGCGAGTAGGCGCCGATCCGGGCGCCGGCGCCCTGCCCCGCGTAGATCGTCTGCCAGACGGAAAGGATCGCCACCAACGGAATCAGCCCGAACAGCGCCCGCGCCAGAAAATTGAACCGGTAGGCCAGGTTGTTCTGGATGCCGATGTTGATGACGTGCCAGTATTTTCTCATCCGCGCCGGCCGCACCGTGTGCCGCCGGCCCTTGCCATAACGCATTTCGCTCCGTTTGCCAAATGCTGGGTGCGGTCCGCAGGCCGGACCGCGGCCAGTTTCCCGGGATTCCCCCGCAACTGGGGAGCGAATCCGGCTTGCGGCCAACGACCCGGATCCCTCCTCTCGGAAGGAAGATGATTCACCCGGCGGCCGGCCGTTCGCGGACGCGGATGACGGCGCGGACGAACCGTTGCTGGGCGAAGGGGGCGCCTGGCGTTCCGGCCCAAATTCATTTGCGAGCCGACCCCTGGGTGACTACCGTAGTTGCCCGACACCCCTGGCGCGTCGTTCGCGCCGGGGCGTTTTTTAGACAATTTGCGTTTATGCCGAATCTGCCGCTGAGTAAAGCCGAGGTGGACGTGTTGGTGGCCGGATTGCACCGGGTGGCGACGAACCTGTGGTGGACGTGGGACCAGGAGGCGCAGGAGATCTTTGCGGAGCTTTCGCCCCGGGGTTGGACGAACCTCTACCACAACGCCGTGGCCATCCTGCGCGAGGTTTCGGATTACGAACTGCGCGTGCGGCTCCAAGACCGCCTCTTCGCCGACCGCGTGCGCCAGGTGGTGCAGGCCTTTGACGCCTACCTGGCGGAGCGCGACACCTGGGGCCGCGAACGGGCGCCGGCGTTGCGGGAACGGCCGGTGGCCTACTTCTCCGCCGAGTTCGGCTTCCATGAAACCCTGCCCGTCGCCGCGGGCGGCTTGGGCATCCTGGCCGGCGACCACGCCAAGTCCGCCAGCGACCTCGACGTGGGCCTGGTGGGCGTGAGCCTGTTTTACCGCGAAGGCTACTTCATGCAGGCCGTGGACGCGAACAACTGGCAGACCGAATACTTCGACCGCCTGAATCCGGCCAACCTGCCCATCGAGCCGGTCCTCAACGCCGCCGGCCAGCCGGTGACGGGCGAGGTGGAGATCGCCATGAGCCGCGTCAAGTTCACCGCTTGGCGCGTGGCCGTCGGGCGCGTGCCGGTGTACTTGCTCGACACCAACCTGCCGGACAACGAGCAGACCTTCCGGGACCTAACGCTGCACGTGTACGGCGGCGACAGTTCCACGCGGATCATGCAGGAAATCCTCCTGGGCATCGGCGGGGTGCGGCTGCTGCGCGCGGTGGGAGTCCAGCCGTCGGTCTTCCACATGAACGAAGGCCACGCGGCGTTTCTGACCCTGGAGTTGCTCCGGGAAAAAATTGCCGCCGGAAATAATCTCACCGAGGCGCTGGCCCAGACCCGGGCCGAATGCGTCTTCACCACCCACACGCCGGTGGAGGCGGGCCACGACCGGTTCACGCCAGGCCTGATGGATTACGCCTTGCACGGGTTCCGGTCGCGACTGCCGGCGCCGTGGGAGGAGATTCTGGGGCTGGGGCGCATCGATCCCCGGAACCACTCGGAGGCGTTTTGCATGACGGTGCTGGCGCTCAAGAATTCGCGCGCGGCCAACGCCGTCAGCGAGTTGCACGGCCGCGTCAGCCGGCGCATGTGGCATTGCCTGTATCCCGACCGCCCGACGGACCAGGTGCCGATTGGCCACATTACCAACGGCGTCCACACGCTGGGCTGGCTCAAAGGGCCGGTGCGCCGGTTTTGGCGCCGCAAACTGAACGGCGGCGCCGAGGAAAAGGAGGCCGCCCCGGTCCTGCGCGAGCTTTTCCGGCTGGTTCGCGGCCAACCCGCGAACCCCTGGAAGCGGCTGCTCGGCGAACCGGATTTCTGGCGCCGGCTGGCCGACCCCGCCTTTCTCTCCGACGAGGAGATTTGGTGCCTGCGTTACCGGCTGCGGCGCGAGATGATCGAGTTCGCCCGGCGCCGCCTGCTCTTGCAGCACGAGCGCCTGGCGCGCGGCGATTTCATCCGGTTCGACGCGCTCCTCAATCCTGACGCGCTGACCATCGGCTTCGCGCGCCGCTTCGCCACTTACAAGCGGGCGCCGCTGATCTTCCAGCAATTTGAAAACATCGTGAAGCTCACCCGCGACCGGCAACGGCCCGTGCAGTTCATCTTCGCGGGCAAGGCCCACCCGCGCGACGATGCCGGCAAACGCTACATCCAGCACATCATCCACCTCAGCAAGTACAGCGAGCTGCAGGGCCACCTCGTCTTCATTGAGAACTACGACATTCACGTAGCCCGCACGATGACCTCTGGCTGCGACGTGTGGCTCAACACGCCACGCCGGCCGCTGGAGGCCTCGGGCACCAGCGGGATGAAGGCCGCCTGCAACGGGTGTCTCAACCTCAGCATCCTCGATGGTTGGTGGCGCGAGGCCTACGACGGCACCAATGGCTTCGCCATCGGCGAAGACGCCCACGTGGACCACGTGGAGGAGCAGGACCGTCTCGACAGCGCCAACCTCTACAAAGTGCTCACGGAGCAGGTCATTCCCTGCTACTTCGACCGCGATGAGCAAGGGATTCCGCGCAAGTGGATCCAGAGAATCCGCCGGGCCTTCACCACCATCGTTCCGCAGTTCAACACCGGCCGGATGGTGCAGGAATACACGGAAAAATACTACCTGACGAAGTAACCGCACGGTTTGTTGCGCTTCCCCACATCGGGGCTGATTCCTGCCGGGGGGGTCGGTCGCTTTCGCCCCGCGGTGCCGCGCTTGCGGTCCGGCCTATGGCAACGCGATCGCTCGATAGAAGCGGCGAGGGAAATTCGTGGCGGTGGAATCCAGCAGATCGAACAGCCCCGTCGGCGCTACGTTCGTGCTCAGCGAAGTCCAGTGGGTGAAATCCTCGGTGGCCTGGAAAACGTAACGCTCGCCGGCGACCGCCTGCAGCGAGACGGCGAATTCCCCGTTGGTGAAGACACCACCGGGGGCGAACCGGGCGGGTGGCAACGCGTGCGTCGGATAAAGTTGGCTGGTGGAAATGACCTGTTTCTGGGTGGAGGGGCTGCTCCAGGACAATTGCGCCGAGGCGGACCCGGCGTTTTCGTAATA
>JAJXZI010000145.1 GCA_021780115.1 bacterium
GAGCGACACGCTTGCCCCACACGACGCGCTCGCCCCGCCGTCCAAGAGCCACTGGTCCACCGTGTAACCGGAGTTGGGCGTGGCGGTGAACGTCACGCTCCCCCCGCTGCTGACCGGCTGCGGCGTGTTCGGGTTGAGGCTGCCGTTGGGACCGGCGCTAGGACTGACCGTGTAAGTGGCGACCGCGGTCTTGAAAGTGACCGTCACGTTGTGGGGCGCCGTCACCGGGCTGAGCGTGTAGCTGGCGCCGCCGGTCTGGACCGCCCCGCCGTCCAAGAGCCACTGGTCCACCGTGTAACCGGAGTTGGGCGTGGCCGTGAACGTCACGCTCCCCCCGCTGCTGACCGGCTGCGGCGTGTTCGGGTTGATGCTGCCGTTGGGACCGGCGATGGGATTGACCGTGTACGCAAGGCTAACGTAGAAATATGACCGACTGCTATACTGCGTGCCGTAACCGGCACTGTTGTGGGAACGCATGTTCCAACGGTATTGTGCTCCGTCCACCAGCTTACCGTTAGGTAACTGGTAGGCCGCTTCTGTCAGGGGGACGCCAACGTCTGTTTCCGAATTAAAAACCAAATCGTAGGTTGAACCATTGAACTTGCTGACATACAGGCCATAGCCATCGGCCCCACTGACCTGCTGCCATTGGAACGTCGGTGTGACGGTTGACACCGGCGAGCCCGGCGCGCTCGGCGTGCCCGGCCCGATAAGCGTCGGCGGCGACAGAGTAGCAATCCCACCTTTCGAGACATGGATGAAATTCGGGAGCCACGCCGACGATCCCGGAGAGATAGTCCGGTGATGCCACAGGAAATCCCAGGGGTTGCTGGCATCTTGGACAAAACTTGATTCTGTAACGGTAATTGACCCGTCGCTGTTGACACTTTCGACAACCGCGACATGCCCGCTCTTGTAATAACCACTCGGGTTCGCGGGCGCTTGGGCTACTGATCCAGCCGTTGGAGTTGAATCGACACGAATATGAGCATTGTTGGCTTCGTTGGCCCAGTCAGTAGCATTCCCAATCAGCGTGTTCAATTGCGTAGTGTCGTAACCGAGTTCAAGCATTCGTCCGAACGCGTACCAAGTGCAGTTCCCAAGTGCAGTTCCAAGCTGGCAACCCGGCGGATTCGGTGGACTCGTCGAGGCGGGCGCATTCCCGTTCAGCCAGTAAATGTTGGCGCTCTTGTAATAGCTGCCCGAGAAATTAGGCTGCGGGACATCGCCGGCAGTAGGAGCCAGCGAGATAACTGGCTCCGCGGACCAACCTGTTGACCCGTATAACGGCGGGCCGGAATCCCATTTGATCTGCCACCAGTTCCCGGAATAGCCGCCAGCGGTTCCACTTTTCGCCGGTGCGATGATTGTGCCATAAACGCCGACGGCTTGCACGAACAACACCGTGCTTAGCGAATTGTCACGAACGTTCGCAACATAGCCAGACGGTTGAATAGCCATGACACGATCGTCAATGCTAAATCCGAAAGTGTCATTCACAGCACCCAGCAGTAAAGCGCAGACTAACGTTATGGCTTGAATGGTGACTCTGGTAGTGATGGATTTGCGGCAGCGAGTGGCAGCTAAGCGGTTGATCACTCGGTTACTGGCGATTGGCGGCTTCGTTTTCATACTCATCTGGCTGGTATCAGTGTCGGATCATGATTTGGGCCATCTGGGCTTTGTCCAGGAACGGAGAGGTGTGGACGGCGGTGTCGAGCGTCGCCTTGAGGACCTGGCCCGCCGCCGACACCAGGATTCCCAGCGCGTAAAGGGGCACGCCCACGGCGACGGCCGCGACCAGCCCAACCAGGAGAGGGGCCGCGTTGAGCGACGAAAGGTTGGCGATGCTCTGGCTCGCGCCGGCGACGGCTCCAATCAGGCACAGCCCGGCGAGGCAGATGGCTAGGACTTTCACGGCCGCCCCAATCGCCACCGTGGCCGCCGCCACGCGGTAGGCGTCCTGATAGCGGTCAATCCCCCGCCCTACGGCAGACTTGGCGACTGCCGAAGAAACAGGCTGCGTGGCGGCCACAGCCGCGGGCTCGCCGATGCTCGCGGGGGCTTGAGACTGCGTGCCAAGAATCGCTCCGACCGTGGTCCAGTCCGAGGCCTCCTCCACCTTCGCGGGCCAATCAGCCCGTACGGCGCCGTTGTCGTATCTGGCGGACAGACTCTCCAGGGTGACGGTCATCGTCTCTCCATTCGGCCGTTTGACGACGCATTTTTTCGGGCTGGTGTCGAGCCTTGATGCGCCTGGGCTGGGGTCCGTGGTAGCTGGTCGCGGCACGCCGAGCAAGGCCCAGACCCCGGTCCATTCGGTTGCCCCTTCGCCTTTGCCTGGCCAGCGGGCGTCGATCTCGTGGTTGTTGTAGGCGATGACCAAGTCGTCGCGCGAGCGGAAGTGGACTTCCGTGCCGTCGGGTTTCTGAACGGTGTAGTTCATATGGAATCCTTCCTTCGTTTGGCTGCGTCAGGGAGTGGCGCGCATCCATTTACTGGGCAGCCCTTTTCTTCGACTTCCCTTGGGAATGGCCCGCCGCGGCCGGCTCCGTCTCGGGCGACCCTTGCACGCCAAAGTCAAAGACCTTGCCGCCGCCGGTCGTGGCGTAGGTTCCGAAGATGGAGTTCCCGCCGTAAAAGAGGCAGTACTCACCATTCGCCAGGTCTTGCTTCGGCGTCACGCGGTAGATGCCGGGCGCCAGTTTTTCAAAATCGAAGGCCCGGATGGACTGGTCTTTCGGCCCCCACTGGGTCCCGGTATAGGCATTGATCTGGCCGACAACCAAGGTGCGCAAATTGTCTTTGCCCTTGAACTCCATCTGCGCGAGCACGAATTCATTCGGACTCGTGGCGATGTTTCGGGTCTCCCCCAGGCCAGAGCCGGTGTTTTCAAAGTAGAAATAGAAGATGGGTTTGCGGCTGGCGCTCTGCAACTCCGCATGGGCCGGATGGAGGACTGCCTTTTGCTGGGCGGTTTGTCCATATTGCATGAAGATCGCGATGCCGCTTTTGGTTTGCGTATACACGGCGGGCTCGAGTTTCGTGAGCTTGGGTTTGCCGCCCGCCTCTTCGTAGTAGTAAATACCCGGCTCGTGGGGCGACTTCGGGTCGTTGGGATTTCCGGCGGTCGCGTCGGCTCGCCCGGAGTTTTGTGTCGAGGCGGCAATCATGGCGCTAACCACCGCGTCCGGGACGCCCGCGGCCTTGAGCCCTTTGAGGCCGCCGAGGGAGACATCAAAGTTGCAGCGCGAGGCCTTGATCTTGTCCACCAGGAGGCCTTCGCCCAGCCCCAGTTTGACCAGCTCGACGATGGCGGCGTTGTTGAGCACCTCGTCCGCTGGGGACTTCGCCCCGCCCGCAGCGCGGCTGGCGTCCGCCGCTGGCGCAGCGTCCCTCGCCGCGGGAGCCGTGGGGGCTTGGTCAGCGGCCCAAAGCGGGCATTGGCTGGTCGCGCCAAGTCCGAACGCGAGGAGTGTTGAGCAAATGATTTGGGGGAGTGGAAGGCGGATCACGTTGAGTTTTTTCATAGACTGATTTTCGTGGCATGTACGGTCCGCGGCGGCGCCGGGAACCGGACAAACCGGTGGTGCTCACGGGCAAGGACACGGACCAATTTCAAAAATCTCTCAAAGAATTGTGCCTGACCGAAAGTTCGTGGAGACTCAGCGCCCGGTTGGTCGCGGGATAGAAGTCCAGTTCTTCATGCGACTGTGGCTTCCACGGGCTCTCCAAACGGCCCAGGGCCAGTTTCATTCACGGCGCGAACCCTGATCTTCACTCTCACCCCGGCGGGCAGCCCCTCCAGGATGTTGTCCGGAGCGGCGGGCGATTCGGCGGGCGACGCGTTGCGTTGGATTTGCGATTGCCGAGCGAAGCTTTCACACCCCGGCAGTTCAGCCGCCAATGGTGGCGCTGAAGACGTCGCTCCAGGGACCGGGTTGGCCCTGTTTGTTGACCCAGCGGAGATAGTAAAACGCGCGTTTCCCCGCTTGCGCGCCGGCGTAGTCGGCCACGTAGGGCGTCTCGGTGTCCAGCGCCAGGAACTGGCAGGCGGTCGGGTCGGCCGGGGGCGCGTCGCCGACGCTGCGCCAGACCTCCGCGCCCATCACGCCGGCGGGCTTGGCCTTGCGCGTGGCCCCCTCGTCCCGGAAGTCCACCACGTGCCGGCGCGGCGTGCTGGCGTCGATCTCGGCGACCGGCCGGGTGTCGGGCACGCCGGCGGCGGCGCGGGTCTTGGAGCGGATGGTGACGCGCAGGCCGGCCCGGTGGGCGTCGGTGGTGGTGGCGCTGAGCTGGAGGCGGGCGACCAGCGGGCGGAGCACCGCCTCGTAAGCGGCGCGGGCGCCGTCTTTGGCGGTGCAGGCGCTCAGGGCGGCGGCCTGGGCGGTGCCATGCGCGCCGTAACCGGCCGTCCAGGCGGTTTGGGCCGCCGTGAGCGGGGCCAGGTCGGTGTCCATCAGGCCCAGCTCGCCCTTCTTGTCGGCGGCGTAGGTGGCGAAGTTTTTCTGCCAGACATCGAACTCGGCGTCGTTTTGGGGGATGTAGTCAGCCATGAGGTTGCTCCTTGGATTGGGTTTGGGGGTTGGTATTGAGCGGTCAACGCCCCGGTGGGGGGCGTGGAATCTTATGTAATACGCTGGGGGCGGAGGTGTTGCATCGAATCCCGCCGGAACGGCGGCGGAAGGAGGGTGGGAATAAAGGGTTTATCCCGCGGCCGAACCGAATCTTCCCGCAGCCAGAATGCATCCGGCGGAAGCCGGAAGGGATGATGCCGAAGCGGGACCGAATCCGGCTGAAGCCAGGTTGGACCGCGCTCCCGCGGGACGGAACGACGCTCCCGCCCGGTTGCGTCTGGCCGAAGCGGGAGGGAAGTCGGCCGAAGCGAAACCCAGGAGCGCCGTGGCGGGAATGGGGGCGGCGGAAGCGGAATCGGCCGAAGCGGCGGGTTCGAGGGTGCCCGCCACCCAGAGGAGGGAGGGCGCGGTTCAGCCGCCGGGCGAATCGGAGACGGGGCGAGGTCACAAACACCAGTGAGATCGTCGTGGCGACCGTCGGATGTCCTTTGGAATACACAACCCAGCTACGCAGCCAACGCACCCAGCGCGAAGATTTTTGAATGATCCTCGCGCAATTGTCAAGCGCATAGTCCAAAAAACTCCACGGGAGGGGGCGCAGGGCGCATCTCAATTTCTTGCACGCCGTCGGCGCGGGAACTGGCTCGCCACGGACGGCTCACAGCCTGAAAGGCTGAAGGGTAATCGCCCGGGGCCAGCGAGCGCCGCGAGCGCCGACCTGGCGCGTCCACTGGCCGAACGGCGCCACGCAGGAGAGCAGCGCGGCGCCCGGCGATGGACTCTTGCCGCCGCGCCGGAAGCCGCTGAAGTCGAGGCCCTCCACCGTCGTTGGAATCGGCACCCCGCAGAGGCCCAGGAGCGTCGGCATCAGGTCCTCCGAGGCGGGCAGCTCGCGCGTCGTCCGCGGCCGACGTGGGACCAGGCGTTGCTCCCCTTGGGAGACAGACTGAAAACACCACTTCCTTGTGAGCCTCTCGCACAGTGAAACTCCAAAAATCGCCCGGTTCTTTGCACCTTGCTTAAACGAAATTCCGACATAGCTTGGGAAACCGCTTATGCGAAACACGCTCAGTTGCAAGGTGGGTGTAGTTGCCGTAGCGCTGTGGCTCGCCGGTCGTTGGACGGTTTTCGGACAAGTGATTGGTCCGCCGTACCAGCCGCTCGTGGGGAATCCCACCATTGTCACCCCGAACACTTCTGCTGTGGTTGGCGGGTGGCCCTATTTACCGATGCAGCCTGCGATGACCGACAGCCTCCGCCCCGCAGTGGCGGGTGACGGGACACAGGATCCGTTCTCGCCACGCGTGATTTCTCCCAGGCAGACCGATCATTTTGCCGGCCTGTTGTCTGCGAACTTCCCCTCTCCGTATGTTGCCCAAACAGGCGGGGGACTGGGCCGGCCGCGGCAAACAATCTCCGGGCTGGCGGCGAGTCCCTGAAATTTACGGTTGATGCACACCGATTCCAGAACCCTGCGCGTTGAGCTGGGTCCTCATGGGCGGCGCCCTTTTCGGGATCAGCCGCCGGCGCAGGCGATCGCGGAAGCCGGGCGCGGAAGACTTGTGCGGAAGGCGCACCAGCTTGATGTCCTGACCGGCGGGTGCGAAGACGCCGTGGGGGATCCGGCGTCATTCGGCGCGATTCCCAGAGCGAGATTCCGCAAATTCGCCGTCGGTGCGACCCGCGGGCCGGGCGTTTTACCGCCACGAACCCAACTCCGGAAATGCTGTCGGTGGCAGATCAAAGCGAGCGGGAATTGTTCGGGTCGGTTTGATCCAAACGACCCGCCGGCTTGAAATCCGTAATCACCGCCGGCAATTCCGCGCCGTTGCCCATCGTTGGTTGTCGCTGGCGATCGCCTAGCCAGCCTTGCCAAACCCGACGCAGTCTGCTTGGATCGTCACGGTTTCAAGCGGATCAATTGCACCGACACACTGAATTCAAACAACGCACGGAACATGAGCACCAACACCGTTACGTCCCTCAAAACCGTCAAGGGCAACACTCAGGCCAAAGTCGAAGCCGAACTGTCCCGCACCGGTGGCCTGCTGCGCCTGGCGCCCACCTGGGTGCCGCGCTCGTTCCTCCAACCCGGCCTGCGCATCAAGCTCCACCCGGACGACACCTACGCCTACGGCGCGAACCGCGGCGGCATTGACGAGCGCTGGTTCGCCTCCACCACCGAGGCCGCCAACGAGGGCCGCGTGCCGGATGAGGGGCTGAGTTACTGCGTGGTCGGGAAGGAGCGCTTCACGCTGCGGCAGGCGGTCGCGGACTGCGGCGCCGCCCTCGTCGGCAAGACGATTTGGAAGCAGTACGGCCGCTGGCCGGTGTACTCGAAGTTCTTCGACAACATGGGGCCGATTCCGCATCACATGCACCAATCGGCCAAGCAGGCCAAGCTCGTCGGTCAGGAAGGCAAGCCGGAGAGCTACTACTTTCCACCGCAGCACAACAACGTCGGGAATAATTTCCCCCACACCTTCTTCGGCCTCGAACCCGGCACGACCAAGGCGCAGGTCCGCAAATGCCTCGAAGATTGGAACAAGGGCGACAACGGCATCCTTGATCTCTCCAAGGCCTATCGCCTCAAGCCCGGCACCGGCTGGCTCGTCGGCCCGTGCATTCTGCACGCGCCCGGCTCGCTCTGCACCTACGAGCCGCAATGGGGCAGCGACGTGTTTGGCATGTATCAGAGCATGGTCGAAGGCCGCTACGTACCGTGGAGCCTGCTCGTGAAAGACATGCCCAAGGACAAACACCACGATCTCGACTTCATCGTGGACCAGCTTGATTGGGACGCGAACGTCGATCCAAGCTTCAAAGACAACCACTACCTCGAACCCGTGCCCGTGGCCGACACGCGCAAGGACGGCTTCGTGGACCGCTGGATCGTCTATGGCAAAGTGGACGGCAAACAGCTCTTCACGGCGAAGGAACTGACCGTCGAACCCGGTGTGAAAGCGACCGTGCGGGACAACGGCGCCTACGGCCTGATCTGCGTGCAAGGCAGCGGCCGGATCAACGGCCAGCCGTTGAACAGTCCGAAGCTGATCCGCTTCACCGAACTGACCGAAGACGAATACTTCTGCACCGAGGACGGCGCGAAGGCCGGCGTGACCTTCGAGAACACGAGCGAGACCGAGCCGCTGGTCTGTCTGCGCTACTTCGGTCCCGAAGTGAATCCCGGCGCGCCGGCGATGGGGGCCTATCGGAAGAACAAGTTCAAATGAGCCTTGATCCGCAGCCGCCGGCGTGAGGAGGCGGAGCCGGCACGGGTGGGCCAGGATCCGCCGGCCAAGCAAGGGCGGGACAGATTCCGGTCTGTGTCTGACTGCTTGGAGAAACCGAGCGTGCTTCAGCCGTCGCCAGGGAGATGGCATCCGGTGCGGAAAGTCCGCCCGTCAAGTACACCACTTCTGCCCAAGGATATCATTGCCCGTCCGCGCCATTGGGCGTTGATCGCGGCCTGCCTTGTCCAGAGTCAGCAACCTCCGGCAAAGCCGGAGGCCTGCTCCTGGAGTCAGCGCCAAGACTGCGGCGATTACGGTTAATCCGGTTTGACCTGTCGCGGTGCGGGCAAAGTTGCCCAACTCTGGGCGCGCAAAGCTGCACTTTTGCGGTCGGGGGGGGGGGTGCGTTCCCTGTTTGCGTGATCCAATGCCGGCGCCGACGGGCCGGAGGCGGCTCCGCGGAAGCGCAACCGGAGCGGCCCCTCGGCCAGGATTGAGTCAGGTCTCCATCACGCCGCTGACGCTCAGGAGTCGGCGGCGGTTCGCTCGAGGCCCAAGCTCAATCCTGTCTCAAAGCGATAAACTTCGGGGGCTTGGAGGCAGCGCCCCAATACACTGTCCCGCGGGAAAAACA
Source organism: bacterium (assembly GCA_021780115.1). GTDB lineage: Bacteria > Verrucomicrobiota > Verrucomicrobiia > Limisphaerales > JAJXZI01 > JAJXZI01. Next base: position 8,445 of record JAJXZI010000145.1, read on the forward strand.
TTATCGCCCACTCCAGCATCGGCACGGAGCAACGAGCGGTGCGGCGCCCGCTCGGCGCCTTTCTTGATGATGTCCGAGCGCATGGAACTTCGGTTCGCGGTCATAAATGGAGGCGCGATTTAACCCAGCCACGGGCGGAAGTCACGCTTTTGCAGGTGCGGCGAGCTTCCAGCGAATCGCGCTAACGACCTGGCTCACCGGTCCCGCGCCAGTGACCCCTGACATGCAACTGCCACGTCATCGCGGGATTCGGTGCAGCCAGTTTGTTGGGCCACATCATGTGCGGAGATCTCTGCTCCTGAGATATGCGTCGTAAAGAGCGGCTGGCTCCTCTGCAACGAGCTCTGTGTAACCACACTCTCCACAGATGTTGGCTTTCAGCTTGGCATAAACTGCGCCCTTAAACACCCATGCCTCCGGATTAGTGTATCCCACTCGGGCTTTCAGCGTGCCGTCCGAATATTGCCCTTGATCAATCATGCCCGCGAGCGGAATGATTTTCGACGAACCACACTTGCTGCATTTTAGGTTCATAGTAACGATGTCATATTGCGCTGGCCCAACGACAGAGTGGAGCGACGGGGCGAAGCCCCGTTCGCTCCCACGAATTGTTGGAAGTCTTCATTTCTTCTTCAGATCTTTCGGCTCAACCACGGACAATACTATGAAAACCCGGTGAAGCTGCCAACCAGCTTGTGCCACGGTGACATCTTTACCATCTTCTTTGGCAGCTTCGATAACCGCCGGTGGCGTACCAATCATTGACCCTGTCTCGTAGCCACGCAAAATGCAACGTGCATCCTTCGGCAAACCAACGTTGCTAACCCACACCTCAATCGGCTTCTCCAACTTCTTGCCGTTCACTGTGTCAACGCGCAGCGGGAAGCCCCACATATTTTGCTCCGCCCTGACACCTTCAATGCGAAGATATGTGCCCAATGGATGCCCCAGTCTGCCGGCGGGAACTTCTTGAGCCTTTGCGGCTGTGACGCCGAGCGCCAAGATCGAAATCAGCAATACGAGTTGCATCGTGTCTCCTTCCAACAGGTATTCAACCGCCTGCGGTTGATCCCGGGTTTTCCGGGGAACAACCACCGTTTCAGCGGTTGTTCCAGGGAACGGGTCCGGAAACAACCACAAAACCCGCGGTTGTTCCCCGGCCAACCGTTCTTCCTGCCAAGCATCTTGGGCCGCAGGATGGCAAACGCGGCCCGCGCCGCAAGTGAGAATCGCACGGTGGACGGAGCGCCAGCGCCTCCGCAAGTTCTCGATGATGCGCTGACCCGTGAAAGTCGCCGCCGCAGTGCCGGGGAGGATCGGCACGCGGGCCGCCGCGGTGGTCAAGAGGTGGCCGCTGGAGACGGTCCGCTGGCCGCCGGCGTTCCCGGACTCGACGCGAAAGTGATCGGTCGTGTTCGGCCGCAGTCCGTCCAGGATGATCGTGTGCTACCAGAGCAGCGATCGGTTGGTGACGGCGTCCTCGTAGCCGGTCGTCCAGCCATACTCCACCACGTTGTCCGCGCTCTGGTCCGTGGTCCAGGTGACGGTGATGGACGTGTCCGTGATGGGGCCAACGGAGACGTAGGCGAAGGCGGACGCGTTAGTCGGGACCGGGCCGGGCGCGTTGGTCCGAAGGGCGTCCCATTGTTCGGGCGTGTGGAGTTCCGCGCGCCGGCAACTGCCGCCGGCGTAACCGCCGCGCGGGAAACGCTGTCCCCCTCTCAGTACCGGTAGTGTTCCGGCTTGTAGGGGCCTTCGACGGGCACGCCGATGTACTGGGCCTGGCTCTTGGTCAGCTTGGTCAACTTCACGCCGATCTTTTCCAGGTGCAGGCGGGCGACCTCTTCGTCCAGCTTCTTGGGCAGGCGATAGACGCCGACTTTGTAGGTGTTCCGGTGCGCCCAGAGGTCGAGTTGCGCGAGGCACTGGTTGGTGAAGGAGTTGGACATGACGAAGCTGGGATGGCCTTCGGCGCAGCCGAGGTTCACGAGCCGGCCTTCGGCAAGCAGATAGATGCTGCGGCCGCCGGGCAGATCGTAGCGGTCCACCTGGGGTTTGATGTTCAGCTTGGTCACGCCCTTGGCGTGGTTGAGGCGGTCCACCTGGATCTCGTTGTCGAAATGGCCGATGTTGCAGACGATGGCCTGGTTTTTCATCTGGAGGATGTGCTCCAGGGTGATGACGTCGCAGTTGCCGGTGGTGGTGACAAAGATGTCCGCCTCCGGCAGGGCGTCTTCGAGGGTGGTGACCTGGAATCCTTCCATCGCGGCCTGGAGGGCGTTGATG
>JAJXZI010000315.1 GCA_021780115.1 bacterium
TCGCCAGCCGCCGCGGCGGCGAGGCCCTGATCATCGACCCGGTGCTGGAAAAGGTGGACCGCTACCTGCAACTGGCGAAGGATTTGGACCTGCATCTGGTCAAGGCGGTGGATACCCATCTGCACGCCGACCACATCACCGGCCTCGGCGCGCTGCGCGACCGCACGCACTGCATCACGGTGATGGGCGAGCAGAGCAAGGTGGACGTCGTCTCCATGCGCGTGGCGGATGGAGGGGGGAGAACGGAGGATGGAGGCGACGGCAGCCGCGGGCAGCCAGTCCGCACTCCGCACTTCGCACTCCGCATTCCTTCTCGATTGGGCGCCGATGGTCCGGGCGATTCTGGACGACTCGAAGCGCGGCGTGCCCGCCGGCGAAATCTCCGCCCGCTTCCACCTCACGCTTGCGGAAGCCATCGTGGCCGTGGCCCGGCGGATCGGCGAACCGCGTGTCGTGTTGAGCGGCGGTTGTTTCCAGAATCGCCGTCTGACGGAGCACGCCGTCCGGAGGTTGGAGGCGGAGGGATTTCTTCCTTACTGGCATCAGCGAATTCCGCCGAATGACGGTGGCATCTCCCTAGGACAGGTGGTGGCGGCGCGGCGTGCTTTGAAAGCGGCGGAGTGAGCGGCGGGAAGGCCGGCTTGGCCGCTCGTCCTCGTCCCTCAGTGGTTCTTGCGTGTGATCCGGTCGGGATTGCGCGCCCGGCTGACGGCGGTGTCGTAGCTGATGAGCGCGTTGGTGTAGAGGTCGTGGAGACAGTTGTCCATGAGCACCATGCCTTCCTTGCGGCCCATCTGGATGATGTTCTCCAACTGGTGGAGCTGGTTTTCGCGGACGAGATTGCGCACCGCGCCGGTGGCGACGATCAGCTCGAACGCCAGCACGCGCCGGGTGCGGTTGACCGCCGGCAGCAGTTCCTGGGCGATGATGCCCTGGAACGAGTTGGCCAACTGGAGGATGACCTGCCGCTGGGCCGCGCCTTCGAAGACGCCGGTGATCCGCTCGATGGCGTGCGCCACGCTCGGCGAGTGCATCGTCGCCAGCACCAGGTGGCCGGTCTCGGCCGCCGTCAGCGCGGTGGCGATGGCCTCCGGGTCGCGCATCTCGCCGACGACGATCACGTCCGGATCCTGGCGCAGGACGTGGATGAGGGCGCGGTTGAAGGAGCGCACGTCGGTCAGCACTTCCTGCTGGACGATGATCGCGCGGCGGTTTTCGTGGACGAATTCGATCGGGTCTTCGATGGTGACGATTTTGCAGCGGCGCTCCTCGTTGATGAGGTTGACCAGGTAGTTCATCGTCGTCGTCTTGCCCGCGCCGGTGGGCCCGGTGATGAGGACCAGGCCGTTGGGCCGGCGCGCAAAGTCGTCGATCTGCGGCGGCAGGCCCAACTCTTCGCGGCTCGGAATCTGGTGTCCGCAAAAGCGCATGCTCATCTCGGGGTGGCCGTTGCGGCGGTAGAGCGTCAAGCGGACGCGCCCGGCGGCCTGATGGAGCAGCGAGATGCACAGCTCCCACTCCTCCTCGAACTTGCGGAGTTGCTGCTCGTTCAACAGGGCATGGGTCATCTCGGTCGCTTCGGCTTCCGTGAGCGCGTCGCGGTCGGCGAGGATGATCTCGCCGTTGACCCGGAAGGCGGGCGGCACGCCGGCGACGAGGTGAAGATCGGAGGCCTCGTATTCGAGGGCGGCCTCCAGCAGGCGGTCGAGCGGTTCCGTGGTCATGGATGGCCGTTCAAACTGCCGACCAAGCGCGGCCGTCCGGATCGCTGCGCGCCAAGAAGCGCGGCTTCCCGCCCGCCCGTCCGGGCAACGGAGAAGCGGATGGAAGGGGGCGCTCCGGAAAACAGGTCATTCATCGTGAAAAGCGTCGGCGCCAGAAGCCGGCGAGCCGCGCGCCCAGCCCGGTGGAAGCCGCGCGCGTCTTGGCCAGTCGGGCCTCGGTGCATTCGGGGTTCAGTTCCTGCGCCCGGCTGAAGGACCGCCCGGCGGCGCCCGCCTGGCCGAGCGCGAGCTGGCACTGGCCCAGTTCCAGCCAGAGCACGAAGCGCGTCGCGTCCCATTCCAGCGCCTGCTGGAGCAGCTTGATGGCGGCGACGCACTGCTCGTAGTAATGCCGGATGCGCGCCGCCAGCCAGGCGGTGAACCAGTCGCCGCGCGCCATCGCCAGCGCCTTGTCGAAGCAGTAATCGGCGCGGTTTTCCTTGCGGGCCAGCAGCACGTCGGCGCGGGCCAGCCAGATGTACGGCGTGTCGCCGCGCTCCTCGATCGCGGCGTCGGAGAAGGCCAGGGCGGCATCGAGATCGCCGCCGCGGCCCAGCGCGACGGCCTTGGCGGCGAGCAGTTCCGGCTCGTGCGGGAAGTTCTCCAGCGCCTTGTCGGCCCAGACCTTGGCCTCGCGGAACTCGCCCAACTCGATCAGGGCCCGCACCTGGCCGGTCCAGGCGGCGGCGTTCTGCGGATTGAATTCCAGCGTCTTGGCGTACCAGCGGAGGGCTTTCTCGAATTCCGCGTCCTCGAAGGATTGGCGGGCGCCGGCCAGGTAGTAGGTTTCGTCCTTCTTGGCCGGCCCGGCCGCCTGGAATTCCCCGTCGGATTCCGCGTCAAATTCCAGATTGCCGAACCGGCTCATGGCGTGACTTGTTTGGTAAAAAACCAGCGCTTAAACGGCCGCCCCACGAAGTCGTTCTCGTCCACCAGCGCCAGCCGCTGCATCTCGGCTTCGAAGCTCACCGTGAAGTTGCCGTGGCCACTGATACGCAACTCCGGCCAGACAAACCAGTGATTTTCCGGGACCGTGAACGTGCCGGACGCCGGCATGTCGGTCAGGCGGGGAATGGGCGCGCCGTTGATCAGGCAGACCTCCGGCCCGAACTCCACGCGGTCGCCCGGCAACGCGAGGACGGGACCGTACCCGTAACCGGCCCGCAGCACGATGCCGCCGTGGTTGGCTCTGATCAGGCCGGCCACGCTGGCTTCGATCCGATAGGCCACCCAGTCGGCCTGCCGGACGCGGGCGGGCCGGGAGCCGGGGTTGACGATCACCATACCGCGGGGCGTCTGGAGCGGCATGGCGACATGCCGGAGGAACCAGTTCCGCGCCGGGACGTAAACGAACTGGTTGATGCCGGCGAACAAAATGACACTCAGGACCAATTGCGCCCACACGCGCCGGCTGGTGATCCAGGGCAAGATCTGCTGTGTCACGCTGGCGGCGTGCGCCGAGATGAGCGCCAGGAGCGCCCAATCCGCGGCCGGACGACCGAGGAAGATCAGGAAAACCAGCGCCGCCACGGCGCAGCCGGCGAAAATGCACTTGGCCACCACGCGCTGGCCGGCCAGGTAAAACGAGAGTCCGGGCACCAGCAGGCCGAGCAATCCCTGGAGCAGCGTGCGCGGCGGCGGCAGGTGGATCTGCTCCAGATGCAGCACGCGCCGCAGCCATTGCGCCGGGCGCAGCACCGGACTGTACCACCGCGCCCGCGGCGGATAATACACCGAGCGCAGGACTGTCAGGCGCCGGCTCATGCGGCCTCGCTGAGGAACCGCGTTGTGGTGACGGCGCGCTCGTATTCGGCGGCACCAACTGGGAGCACATGGTGCTGCACGAGTCTCCAGATCGGGAAATAAATCGCGAAGATCAAGAACCCGGTCACACCGAACCCGGCGAAAATGCGCCCGCCGAAAGTTTCGATTCCAAGCAGTTTGGTGAGCAGGTAAGTCGCGGCCGTAGCGTGGATCGAAACGGCGATTCCGAGCGCCAGATAGGCGGGGTCGAACTGGAAGCTTTCATCGAATACGACCGCCGCGACCGCTGGCGGCCCGCCCAGCAGGACGCCGAAACACGCCAGGGCCAGACCCCACCCGCCAAATACCAAGCCGGCGGCGATGTTGTGGCGACGGAGAAAGAAACTGTAACCCGGCACCCAGAAGCCCAGCGCCATTTGCCCGAGGGAAACGCCGCTGGGCAGGAGTTTGTAGACACCCTGGAACTGCCGGGCGACGGCGTCCCGCATGTTGCGCAGCGGCACATGCAGCCGGGCACGCGGCGGGTAGTAAGACGATCCGAGTTTTGACGCCTCCCGTTTCACGCCTAGTGGGTGCGGCTACTGGCGTTGCTCGATGTGATAACGCACCACTTCATCCGGCTCGTAGAATTCGCTCGTGGCTTGCTGCGACTTCACCTCGCCGACGACGCGCTCGAACAGTTTCACCGCTTCGAGGCAGCTCTTGCCTTTGTAGCCCTGGACGTGCAGGCGGACGCTGCCGTCCGGCTCGATCGTAATGTCAAATTCGCGTTGAGGCATTTGCGTGTTGTGGGTTGTGGGGCGACTGGGGCCGCGTCCGGCGCCGCGCGCCGCGGTTTAGTTTTCCCAGTGCCGGACCTTCAGCCGGATGGCTTGGGTTTCGGTCACCTCCTCCTCGACCACCATGAATTGCCGGGCGCGGATTTCGTCCATCAGCTTTTGATAGACGTAGCGCTGGACGACGCGCTTGCCCAATTCCTCGCCGAGCGCCCGCAGCGCGTCCTCCGTGTAGCCCTCGCCCGACACGCAAATCGCGGCCTTGCCGCGGGCGTCGCGGGAGAACGTGACCGAGGCGCCCTCGCGCGTGACGGTGATGCGCTGGTCGCGCGCCAGTTGGTCCGTCACCAACTCGCTCTGGTCAATCTCCAGTTGCACCCGCGTTGGTTTTTCCTCTTCCCGTTCGGCCGGGGTTTCGGCGGCGCGGGCGGCGACCTGGTAGCCCAGGGAAGTCGCGGCGGCCACCACCGCGGCGCTGAAGGCCGGCCAGGCGGCGATCACCACCGGAGTCAGAATGCAGACGGCGCTCATAGCATCATTCGGTTGCGGTCTTTCAGAAGCTTGGACCGGGCGGCGCGTAGTTCGTCACGCGACATCGGCGCACGCGGCAGGATTTCTCCGTTTGCCACCCGCGTCCGGCGGACAGCCAGCGTCACCAGGCTCACCGCCAACACGCCCAGGCCGAGGAGGACCAGGAACCAATCCGCCGAACCGAGCGCGGCCCCGAAGACGCGGACGGCCAGCAGAACGCCGAGGAAACCGACCAGCGATACCAAGAACAGCCGGCCGTAGCGCTTGTCCTTGGCCTCGTCATACAACTGGCTCCAAAGCGGATTCATGTCATCGGGTCAGTCAACCGGCGTCGGTCGCCGCCCGTCACAACTCCATCCGCCGCACCGGCCCGGCCTTTTGGGCGTCGCGCGGGACGCTGGCGTTGCGCGCCCGGCCCTCGGACCAACTGCGCAGCCGGTTGATCTGCTCGTCCATCGTCTTCGACAGCGGCACCGTCTGCCGCAGCGCCTCCCGCACGTGCTCGGTGGCCAGTTCCTGCTGCGTGTAAAAGGCATCGTAGAGCGCGCTGATGATGGCCTCCTCGATTTCCGCGCCGCTGAAATCCTTGCTCCGCTCCACCAGCGCCGGGAGGTCGAACTTCGCCGGATCGCGTCCGCGCTTGCGCAGGTGGATGCGGAAGATTTCGGCGCGCTCTTCCTCCGACGGCAGGTCCACGTAGAAAATCTCGTCCAGCCGGCCTTTGCGGAGCAACTCCGGCGGCAGTTGCGAGATGTCGTTCGCCGTGGAGACGACGAACACCGGCGCCGTCTTCTCCGACAGCCAGGTCAGGAACGTGCCGAACACGCGCGCCGTGGTGCCGCCGTCCGTCGCGCCCGAGCCTTGCGACCCGGCGAAGGCCTTGTCGATCTCGTCCACCCACAGGATCGCCGGCGCCACCGACTCGGCCACGGAGATGGCCTTGCGGACGTTTTCCTCGGAGGAGCCGACGAGGCTGCCGAACATCCGGCCCATGTCGAAGCGCAACAGCGGCAGTTGCCAGAGGCTGGACACCGCCTTGGCGCACAGGCTCTTGCCGCAGCCCTGCACGCCGAGGAGCAGGATGCCTTTGGGCGCCGGCAGGCCGAAGGCGCGCGCCTGGTCGGTGAGCGCCAGCGCCCGCTTCTGGAGCCATTCCTTGAGCACGGACATGCCGCCGACGTGCGCGAAGGTCTCGTCGGTCGCGTAATATTCCAGCAGCCCGTTCTTGCGGATGATCTGCTGTTTCTCGGCGAAGACCTCGTTCACGTCGTCGCCGCTGAGCCGCTCGCTCTTGACGATGATCTTGGCGAAGACGTTTTCCGCCTCGGCGAGCGTCAGCCCCAGCGCCGCCTGAAGCAGCCGCTCCCGCCCCGCGTCGTCCAGTTCGATCTTCACCTGCGGGAATTTCTTCACGTCCTCAATCACCTTGTCCAGCAGCAGCGAGAGATCGTCGCGAGTGGGCAGCGGGTGGTTCAGGACGGTCACTTCCTTCTCCAACTCGGTCGGGATTTCCAGCACCGGGGCGATGAGGATGATCGTCTTGTAACTGTTCTTCAGGTGGAGGGCGATTTCCTTGAGCTTGCGGATGACGGCGAAGTTGTTCTTGGTGAGGAGCGGATGGAAATCCTTGAAGATGAAGATGGCCGGCTCGACCTGGTCAATCACCTGGTCCAGCGCCACCAGCGGATCCTTGGTGGGCGCGTTGCGGTGCTTCTGCGATTGGATGGACGTGCCCGCCGGCACGATGCCGCTGGTGTAGCTCCACACGAACACCTTCTTCTGCCGTTTCTGGGCGATGCCCACCACCAGACTCTCCACCCGCGTCTCCTCACTCGACAGGATGTAGAGGATCGGATAGCGGGCGCGGATCAGCGTCTCGATTTCCTGGGCGAAGCTCATGCGGCTGGCTCCTGCGCCGTGGTATCGGATGCCACCGCCTCCGGCGTGCGCGGGCGGATCTGCGGATCGTCCGGGTTCAACTCACTCAGCAATTGCGTGAAGGCCCGCGTCAGGCTGTGCCCCAGCACGCGGCCGTCCGGCAGAATGAGGATTTCGCTGACCAGCGCCCGCTTCCCGTCAGGCGGCTGTTTCAATTCGGTATCGGTCATACGCTCTGCGATGCAATTTCCGGCTTCACACCACCAAATTCAAATCCCATTCGGCGGCGATTTCCCGCGCCCGGGCCGCCTCGCCGTCCGGGACGGTCCCGCGCAACTCCGGATGCCGCCGCGCCTGCCAGGCCGGCCAGAAGCCGCTGCGCAAGTTGACCTTCACGCCGGGCAGGTGGAGCGCCAGCCACTCCGCCACCGGCGCCCAGCAGCACGCGACGTGGCCCGGCATCACCAGGTGCCGCACGATCAGGTCGCTCTGGCGCGCGGCCCAGAGCAGGTTCTCGCGCACGGTTTCGGTGTAGTTCGGGACGCGCGCCAGCCGCTCGGCGCAGGCGTCGTTGCCGAATTTGTAGTCGGCGCACCAGACATCGAACAGACCGTGGAGGAACGCGCGGCTGACCACGGAGCCGTGCGCGTTCGTCTTCAAAACGAGCTTCGCCTCGTCCGGCAGCGCGGCGACCACTTCGAGCAGGAACGGGAGGTGAATCGTCGGCTCGCCGCCCAGCAGCATGACCGTGCGCGCTCCGCCGGCGAGCGCCGCCTCGGCCCGCGTGGCCAGTTCCGCCGCCGGGATGATCTCGCCAGCCAGCGGATTCCAGCTTTGCGCGCCGGTGATGCAGAAATCGCACCGCAGATCGCAACCGCTGAGCGCGATGGCAAACGTGGGGATTAACTCCAGTTCATCCGCCACCTCGACTTGGGCGAGGTGAACCCGCGGCCCGGCCCCGGCCCGGCAAACACCCACCTCGCCGGCCAACCGGTTGACGCCGCAGTCATGCGCGCAGAACCGGCAGTCCGCCAGCGCCGCTCGCGCTGCCGCGATTCGTCCGGCGGCCACGGCCGAGCGCCTTTCCCAGCGGCCCGACCGGATCATGGCTGCCAGCGTCCCCGCCGATCCGTGCCCCAGCCCCCTCGCGGTAGGGCGAGGCTCCCGCCGAGCCCCAACGCCCGCCCCCAAATCAGGGCGCCAGAGCGTCGTCCTCCCCGGTTCCTGGGCCGGTCGGTTCATGACGCCTCAGAGGAACAGCCGCCGCCACCACGAGGCCCGGGCTTCCGACGGAGGTTCCTTCTCCAGCGAGTCGGCCAGCCGCGCCTTGACCGTCTCGGGCACTTCGGTCCGGGCGGCGTCGAAGCGCAGCATTTCCTCGGGCGACGCAAACTCGCGGCCCGCGGCCTGCGCCTGGGTTTGCCGCGCTTCGGCGGTTTGTTCGTTTTGCCGGTGTTCGAGTTTGGAGGAGGGCGGTTTCATGTTCCGGAGTGCGGTTTAAGCGGTTTTCGGAAATTCCAGGGCGAAGGCTCTCCGCGCGCGATGCAGTTTGCCGCGTACCGCGTCGGTGGTCTGGTCCGTCAATTGGCCCACCTGTTCGTAGCTCAGGTGCGCGTCGGCCACCAGCAGCAGGAGCAGCCGGTATTCAGGCGACAGCGTGTCCAGGGTGCGCTGGATGCGCTCGCCAAGTTCCTTCAGTTCCAGCACCCGCAACGGCGAGTCCGTGTCCGCCGCCGTGCTGTGCAGGAGGGAATCATCGGCGGCGGGCTGGATGTGACGCTCGGCCCAGTTTTGCTGCAGGTTCCGGCAGTGGTTGATGGCGATGCGGTAAAGCCAGGTGAGCCAGGAGGCCTCGCCGCGGAACTGGTCGAGTTTGCGCCAGGCCTTGAGAAACACGTCGTGCGTGGCGTCTTCCGCCTTGCCCGGATCACTCAACAGCCGGAGACAAAGATAAAAAATCTGGCGCCCATGCGCCTCGTAAAGCGCGGCGAACTCCGGCGCCAGCGCCGGGGGCGCGGGCCGGGCCGACGATTCCCGTTCCACGGCCATTTCAGTCCAGGCATCTGTCACGATCAATTAGACCGGACGGCGGCCCGGATGTCACGCCCGCGTTGCGGCGCAAATCATTTGCCGCGATGCCCGCAAACGGCTAGACCATCGGGCGCCATGTGTCTGGCCATTCCAGGTAAGATCGAGACGATCGCGGGCGACGACCCGCTGCTGCGCCTCGGCCGGGTGAATTTTGGCGGCATCGTCAAAGAGGTGAGCCTCGCCTACGTGCCGGAGGCCAACGTCGGCGATTACGTCATCGTCCACGCCGGGTTTGCCCTCAGCCGCGTGGACGAGGCCGAGGCCCGCCAGGTCTTCGACTACCTTCGGCAGATGGACGAACTGGCGGAGGCGCCGGAGGCCGGGCCGTGAAGTTCCTGGACGAATACCGCGACGCCGCGGCGGCGCAGAAGCTCGCCCAGGAAATCCACCGCGTCACCACCCGGCCCTGGAGCCTCATGGAAGTTTGCGGCGGCCAGACGCACGCCATCGTCAAGTTCGGCCTCGACCAACTGCTGCCGCCCCGGATCACGCTCATCCACGGTCCCGGCTGCCCGGTGTGCGTCACGCCGCTGGAACTCATCGAGCAGGCGCTGGACCTCGCCGCCCGGCCGGGCGTCCTGTTCTGCTCGTTCGGCGACATGCTCCGCGTGCCCGGCCGTGCCACCGATCTGCTCGCGGTCAAGGCCGCCGGCGGCGACGTGCGCATCGTCTATTCACCGCTCGACGCCGTCAAACTCGCCGAACAGTTTCCGGCCAGGGAAGTCGTCTTCTTCGCGGTCGGTTTTGAAACCACCGCGCCGACGACGGCGATGGCCGTCTTTCAGGCGGCGCGGAAGGGGCTGAAGAATTTCTCGCTGCTCGTCTCGCACGTCCTTGTCCCGCCGGCGATGGAGGCGATCCTGTCTTCGCCGAACTGCCGGGTGCGAGGGTTCCTCGCGGCCGGCCACGTCTGCACCGTGATGGGCTATTGGGAGTACTTCCCCATCGCGGCGAAATACCGCGTGCCGATCGTGGTCACCGGCTTCGAGCCGCTGGATATTTTACAGGGCGTCCTGATGTGCGTGCGGCAACTGGAGTCGGGCCGCGCGGAGGTCGAAAACCAGTACGCCCGCTCGGTGCGCGAAGCCGGCAACCGGCCGGCGCAGCAGCTCCTCCAGCAAATCTTCGGCGTGGTGCCGCGCCAGTGGCGCGGGGTCGGCGAAATTCCGCAGAGCGGCCTGGGCCTGCGCCCGGAGTACGCGGCGTTCGACGCCGCGAAGAAATTCGGCCTCGCCGATCACCACGTCGCGGAGCCGGCCGAATGTCGGAGCGGCCTGGTCCTGCAAGGCCAGATCAAGCCGCACGAGTGCCCGGCCTTCGGCACCCGCTGCACGCCGGAGCATCCGCTGGGGGCGACGATGGTGTCGAGCGAGGGGGCGTGCGCGGCGTACTACCGTTACCGGCGTCATCAGCCGGCGGTCGCGACGGCATGAACGAGTTCAAAATCCGAAATCTGAAATCCGAAATGCCTCCGGACCCAGCGGTGCGCGTTTCAGACTACGAGCGTCGGGTGTCCTTCGGATTTCGGATTTAACTTCGCGCCGCCATGCCTCCGCCGACTGACTTCACCTCCGCCTGCCCGCTGCCCCTGGCCCAGTACCCGCACGTCCTGCTGGCGCACGGCGGGGGCGGAACGCTGATGCACCAACTGCTGGAGCAGGTGTTCCTCGCCGCCTTCGGCCGCCCCGCGCCGGGCGCGCAGCACGACTCCGCCGTGCTGGACTGTCCGGCTCAGCGCCTCGCTTTCACCACCGACTCGTATGTCGTGCGGCCGATGTTCTTCCCCGGCGGCGACATCGGCTCGATGGCCGTGTACGGCACGGTGAACGATCTGGCGATGAGCGGCGCGCGCCCGCGCTGGCTCAGCGCCGGGTTCATCCTCGAAGAGGGCCTGCCGATGGAATCATTGGGGCGGGTCGTCTGTTCGATGCGCGACGCCGCGCGGCGCTGCGGCGTGCGAATCGTCACCGGCGACACCAAAGTGGTGGACAAAGGCAAGGGCGACGGGCTGTTTCTCAACACCGCCGGCATCGGCGTGGTCGAACACGCGCTCACCATCGTGCCGCGGAGCGTCCAGCCGGGCGACGCCATCCTGGTCAACGGCGACCTGGGGCGGCACGGCATGGCGATCATGGCCGTGCGGGAGGGACTCGATTTTCAAAGCGTCATAGAAAGCGATTCCGCGCCGGTCGCCGACCTGGTTCTCGAACTGCTCCGCGCCGGCCTCCCCGTTCACTGCTTGCGCGACCTCACCCGCGGCGGCCTGGCCAGCGCGCTGAACGAAATCGCCGCGGCGGCTGGGGTCCACCTCACGGTTGACGAAACGCGCATTCCAGTGCGGGAGGACGTTCACGCCGCCTGCGAGTTGCTCGGGCTGGACCCGCTGCACGTCGCCTGCGAAGGGCGGTTCGTGGCGTTTGTCCCCGCGGGTGAGGCGGAGCGGACCTTGGCCGTTCTGCGCGCCCATCCCTCCGGCTCGGGGGCGGCGCTGATCGGCCAAGTGGGGGCCGATGCCCCGCCACTCGTCGTCTTGAAGAGCGCCCTCGGCGCGAGCCGGATTCTCGACATGCCCAGCGGCGAGCAACTGCCGCGGATTTGCTGAACCGCGGCCGGCGCCGCGCCGGCGGCCCGGCCCGTCAACGCACCTGGACGCGGAAGAACAGGCTGGGGTAGCCAGCCGGGATTGGTCCGGACACTTGGAAGACGCCGCCCGGCGGGTTGGTGCTGTAGAGCATCGCCCAGTTGCGCAAATCCGGGGAGGCGTAGATGTCAAACCGGCGGCCCGCCGTGCCGGAGACGGTGAACCCGAACGCGCCGTTCGGCAGAAGCGTCGGCGCGAGCAGCCGCGCCGTGGGTGGCGCCAGCACGGCCAAAGAGAGCACCTGCTGCGCGGAAGCCGCCGCCGCGTCCGTCACGCGCACGATGAAGGTATTCGTTCCCGCCGCTGTGGGGGCGCCGGCGAGCCAACCGTTCGTTTGGAGGGTCAACCCCACAGGCAGCGGCGCGGAACCGAGGGCGAGCGACCACGAGTAAGGCTGCTGCCCGCCGCTGGCCTCGAGTTGCGCGCCGTACGACACGCCGCCGACGGCGTTCGGCAAGGCGGTGGTGGTCACTTGCAACGGGCCACTCGTGACCGCGAGGAACAGCGTTTGGTCGGCGGTCGCGCCGGTGTTGTCGGTCACGCGCACGATGAACGCGAAATTGCCGCTGACGGAAGACGTGCCGCTCAGCGTGCCGTCAGAGCCCAGCGTCAGGTTGGCCGGCAGCGCCGCTGATCCGGGGGCGAGCGACCACTGATACGGCTGCTGTCCGCCGGTAGCTTGAAGCAAAACCTGGTAATAGGCCCCCGCGGTTCCGTTTCCCAAAGTGGTCGTGAGAATCTGCAACGGGGAACCGCTGGAGACGGTAAAGTTGACCGTGGGACTGTTGCCCGACACGGTGACGTTCTGCGAATTCGGACAGTTGTATCCGCGACTTTGCAGGCCGTTGCAATCCAAGCCGACGCTCCAGTTGCCGTTGCCGACGCTCAGTTGGTAGTTGCCGCCGTTGTCCGTTTGGACGTAGGCGCTGTAGTTGGCGCCGTTGATGGTGGCGTTGGCCCACACGCCGAGCTGGCCCACCGGGCTGCCATGGTTGTCGCTGACGTTGCCGGTGATCTGGCCGGTGACATGGCGGACCAGGTAAATGATGTTCGTGAGCGTCTGGCCGTCGGTTACAGTGACGGAGAAGCTGCTGCCCATGAGGCCGCGTTGCTGGGCGTCGCTGTCGTTGAGACTGAATTGCCAGGTTCCCGCCGTGACCCCCAGGTCGAAATTCCCGTTCCCGTCGGTCTGGCTGCTGATCCAGGGGCCGTTGTTTCCGTTCACGCCCAGAGTGACGAAATCAACCGGGTTGCCGAACTCATCCAGCACCCGGCCGACCAGGTGCGCCGAGACCTGACGCAGCACGAAATCCGCCCGCACCGCTTGCCCGGCGCTCAGCGTCACGTTGGTGCCCTGGCTCACGTACCCCAAGCCGGCCAGTTGGTCGTTGTCCGGCCCCGGGTTCCACGCGCCGGCTAGGACGCCCAGGCAGTAAGCTCCTTCGGGGGGAGAGCTTGCGCCGTCGGCCTGGAACAAGTTCAGCGAGTCGCTGGCGTAGAGGTCAATACCCGACATCGGGTTGCCCTGACCATTGGTCACGATCCCGTAGATCAACGCGTTCGCCTTGGGCACCTGGAGATTCAGATTGGACACGTTGCCGCTGACGGTGAAGGACAGGTCACCCTGCAGGCCCACGTGGCCGAGCAGGGGAAGCTGGCTGCTGTTGTAGCCGAGGTGCCATTGCCCGGAAATCAGCTTGAGCAGGAAAACCCCGTTCGTATCCGTGAAAGTCAGCGCGTAATGGTTGTCGGACGACTGGGCGAGGATCGCGACGCCGGGCAAACCGGTCCCGTTGGTGGCGTCAGTCAACCGGCCGGTGACGATGTTCGTGCCGGCAACCAGGGCGGCGTTGGCGGTGGTGAACTGGCCGGCGCTCACCGTGGCCATGCCCGCCGCCGCGTCGCCGACGTAGCCGTCCTGCACCACCCAAAACATGTAATTCGAGGGCGCGGTGAACAGCGCGAAGTAGCCGTTGGAGTTGATCAGCGTGCCGCCCACGCTGTTGCCCTTGCCGCCGCCGCTCAGCAGGACCACCGCCGCGTTCGTCAACGGGGCGCCCGTGGCCGCGTCGGTAATCCGCCCGCGGAGGCCCTGCGCGGTGGGCTTCTGCCAAACCTTGAAGGGTTGGGTGACCGGAGCGAACGCGCCCGTCGGACTCGAAATGCGGTAAAGATAGTTACCCTCGAATCGGCCCAGGGTCACGTCCACGCCCGGGAAAAGCAACTGGACGCTGAGCTGTCCGTTCGTCGCCCCGTCCTCGTCGCCGGGCACGTTCCAGTTGCGGACTCCGCCGATCGTGGGCACCACGCCGTCTTTGACTTTGAAGGCCTGCATCACCGGCTCGCCTGGATCAATGACCCCGTTGTGGTTGGCGTCGGCATAACGCTCCACGATCACGTCCGCGCCGGCGGGGACGCCGGCGATGGCCAAGCTGATCGTGCTGGCGAAATCGTTGGTTACAACCGCCGGATTAATGGTGAACGTTGCGCCGTGAACGCCGAGCATTCCGCCCACCAGCGCCGCCGCAACCAGTCTCACACACACTTCAATACGCATAAACTCCCAGAGGAACTGCCGCCATGCCGGCAAAGTGCCGTCCCACCCGCCGGGAAGCAAGGGCGAATTGGTCCGCATTCGCGCGGCGCTAGCGAAGCCGGAGGTGTTGCCAACGTCGGGTACCGGGCCAACCCCGACGCGCAAACCGGAGCGGACCGGGGAGGTGTCCGCCGCCCGCTGTCCCGCGAGCCTTCGGGGCCGCGCTGGCGCCGGTGGCCGAGGCGGCCGTTCATCCGGGTGACCCGCGCTCCGGTTCCCAAGGCACCTCGTAAGTCGGCACCGGCTCGGGAATCCCCGCCACGGCGACGGCGCTGGACTTGATGAACGTGCGGGCCAATTCCGGCGCGCGGCGCTGCACTTCAAGGTAGGTGGACTCCGTCGCCAGGATGCAATCCGCCCGGACGCCGCGGACCAGCCGGCTGGCGATGATGACGTCCCGGCCGAAGACGGTGTAGTTCGAGAGGTGGGCGGTTGAACCCATCAACCCCACCGTGGCCACGCCGGAATTGATCGCGCTGCCGAAGCGCAAAATGGGCAGCGGTTCCAAGGCGGGATCGCCGTCGGCGCCCCGCGCGTCCCGGTCCCGCTGGCGCCGCGCGTTCTCCGCCCGGCGCTCCTGGTTCAGCGCGTGAATGGCCCGATGCACCGCCTGGGCGGCCTTCACACACGCCACCGCGTGGTCGTCCTGGTTGATCGGCGCGCCCCAGAATGACATGACACAATCGCCGATGTACTTGTCCAGCGTCCCGTCAAAGGTCTTGACCAGTTCGGCGACTTTGCCGATGTACAAATTGACCGTCTCAAGCGTCTCCCGGGCGTTGCGGTCAACGACCGCTTCCGCCGCGGCGCCCGTCAGCCCTTGGGCGCGGAGCCGGGCGAGCGTCCGGGCGTTGTTGCCCTCGACGAACGGCGTGAAGCCCCGCACGTCCGCAAAGTAAATGGTCACGCTGCGGCGCGTCGGCGTGGCCGGCGTTTGCAGCAGGTGGTTGATGACTTTGTCGGAGACGACGTTCCCAAACACCCGCCGCACGCGGCGCCGCTCGCGCCGCTCCAGCACGAACCAGTAGGTGGGCAGACACACGTACGACATCAGCAGCAAGCCGGTCAGCGGCCAGGCCATCGGCAGCCAGTACCGGTGGGCGCGGTAGAGCCAGACCGCCAGCGCGGCGTAGCCGATTGCCAGGACGGTCCCGATCACGAAGCCCAACGTGACGAGCCGCAGGCGGAACCCGACCAGCGCCGAAGCCAGCATCAGGCCCGCGAGAAGGAGCAACTCGGTCTCCAGCCCGCTGCGCTGGATGAAGCGGCCGGTCAGGAGCGAGTTGGCCACGTTCACGTGCGAGAGGCACAGCGGGGTTTGTTCGCCGACGGGCGTCGGTCCCCAGTCGTTGAAATTCTGACCTTGCGCCGCAAAGCCAATGACGACCAGACGACCGCCCATCTGGCTGGACACCGGCCCTCCGCGCTCGCGATCCAGGCTGGCGCGATAGAAGTCCGCGAACGGAGCCTGGCGCACCGCGTCGCTGGCCGGCCCGATCTGCCAGTCCACGTAGAACTGGTGGTGCGCGTCCACGGGGATGACGCGCCGCCGCCCGCCGGGCGCCGTGAGCACAATCCGCCCTGGCTCGACGCGGGCGTGGCGGAGGTCGAGGCCCAGCGCCCGCGCCGCCAGCACCAGGCCCAGGTGCCAGGTGCGGTGGCCGTCGCGCGGATCATCCACAAACGCCGACACCTGGCGGAATACGCCGCGGTCAAGTTCGCCGTGACCGCGGATACCATCCTGCCCGACCGCCCAGGCGTTGGTGCGGAACAGGTCCGGCAAGGGATGCAGATAGACGGCGTGGCGGACCACGTTTTCCGCCGTGTCGCCGAGCACCACGTTGCCGGCGGCGGCCAGTTGCCGGGCGAAGAATTCGTCGGAACTCAGGCCGTCCACGCGGTTCTCCGCGTAGTCGCGGTCCAACTCGAAAAAGAACAGGTCCATCCCGACGACCCAGGCGCCCTGGGCCTGGAGTTCGCGCACGACCCGGCCAAAGACGCTTCGCGGCCAGGGCCAGCGATAGCGGCCCAGTTCCGGCGAATTCAGGGCGGCCAGGCTGTCTTCGTCCACGTAGATCACGCCCAGGTTCGTCGCGACCGGGCCGGGGTGCGACAGGGCCAGTTTCGCCCGCCAGTCGTAGGTGGCGAGTTCCAACGGTTCCAGGAAATCGCGGGACGAGAAATGGTGCAGGACCACGCGCAGGAGGCAAACGCCCGCCGCGAGGGCCACGGGAATCCAGACCGGGGGCAACTTGAGCAGGCGCGACCGCACGTCAGGAGTCAACCACGCGGCCAGGCGGTCAGCAAGGGGGATTGTGCATGACCGAGCACCTCGGGCGCAGCGCATTTCGGCGCGATCACCGAACGTTCAATGCCGCGGCGCCCCTCCCAACCAAGTCTGAAAATAGGGAAGGAGGACACGACCCGGCGCCCGACTGGCTGCGGGCGCCGCGACAGCGGGCACGCCTGCGATTCCTGCGCTGAAATTGGTTTTCGGGCCTGCTGTTGGAATCCTTAACACGCCGCTGCCGACACCCGGAAGTGCGAACTTGGCTTGATTTTCCAAGGGAATTCGAGGTCCCGGGGGGGGGGACTCCAAATGATCGCGCCCAACTGCGTCGGCGAGGCTTACACTCGCAGTCGACTTATCCCCGAATGCCGGGGTGGCATGGTGGAAAATGACAAAACCAAGATGTTGCCAACGAATGAGTTGCGGCATAATGGAGCCGTCGCTGGACCTCGTGTGGCGCGAATTTTGCTGAAACACGAAAGGCGCGGCAAATCAGGGATCTTCGAGGCTTCGAGGGTCACGAAAACAGATAAAAACACGCAGGAAGACAATGAAAAACTCAAGAATGCAAATTGGATTCGGGTTGGTGCTTTTGATCGCGCTTGCCCAGAGCGCAATGGCCACGCCATCCCCGCTGCCCGACGGTGGGAGTTCGGCTCTATTGCTCGTCCTAGGTTCCCTTGGGCTGGGGTTGGCTCGGAGGTTCATCCGCTAGTTCAGAACAGGGCAATCTGGGACGCAGCAAACGCGTCAGCTTCTCGGGGTCTTGGTTCTGGGGCGCAGGAAGTGGGTGGTGCCAATGATTACAGAATGTTGGGAACCACATCCGGCGCTTCAGAGAGACCCTGTGTTTTTTGTAACAGAGGAGATTTGGTTGCCCCCTTACGAAGGGAAAAAGGGCGATTGAGTAACTAGGAGGACAAAGAAAATGAAAAATCGAGTTGTGAAGAGTCTGCAGATTGCTTTCGCGTTCGCTTTGAGCTTGGGCGCCGCCAGCGTCAGCTTTGCGCAGTGTTGCCTGAATTTCACTCCCTTTCCGGGAGTTGGTGTCGCTGCGTCTGCGGGCTGCACTGATAACAATACTCCGTTTACAGTCACGCTGACGTCAACTGCCGGCATGCCCATCCCTGCAGGGAATTATACGTTCTGGTGCATAGACGATAATCAGGTTGACATCTTTGTTCCATACACCTATGTCAACGCCACCCTTTACTCAAGCTGTGACCCTAACCTTTTGACTTATGCGGGGCTGCGGCAACCCAATTTGGGCAGCTTCGCCAACATGCCGAAGGTCAATTACATCCTCAACAATCCCGATCACATCGCGGCCACATACGTGGACATTCAAAACGCCATCTGGCATTATGTGGGAGGCCCTCCTGGCCCGAATTTCCTCACTTGTTACAATTACAGCACCGGGTTTCCTACAACTGCGTATAACGAGTTGATTACCGGTGCTGACGCGAACCCCAATTATGCGGTTCCGTGCGGCGGTCTGGTCGGCGTCATCGTCGCCATTCCGGACACCACGGTGTCTGGCCACGGTACAGTTCCCATCCAACAAATAGTCGTCGGAGTCCCCTGCTGCTGTGTCACGGTGAGCGTAGCTCCAGTGACCGTCTGCCAGAGTGGATTGCCGGTATCCGTGACGGCGAGCGCAAGTGGCGGCAAGGGCACACTGCATTATAGCTGGACCGGACCCAATGGAGCGATTCCCGGCGACACCGCCACGATCAGCGCCCCCCAGGCTGGCACCTACAGCGTAATCGTCACGGACGACGGTGGTTGCAGTCCGGGCAGCGCCTCGGGTCTTGTGACGGTCAATCCGCTGCCGACCTGCAACTTGTCCCCGCCGAATCCGTTGCCTGTGTGCGATTCGACTGGCAACCAATTGAGCGGGCCCGACGGCATGTCGGTTTATCAATGGACTCTGCTCCCCGGTGCCGGCCCGAATTGGGCCATCACTGGCGGAGCCGACTCCCAGACTGTGACTTACACGGCGGGAGATTCCAGCACCGCGAAGTTCCAATTGCTGGTTGTAGATGCTAACGGCTGCCAAGCGACATGCCAAGTGACCTTCGGTTGCACTCCTCAAAGCCCGCCGCCACTGCAACTGACATGCGAAGGCGGCAGCGGCCAAGTCGGCCAGCCCTTCTCGGCGACCATCACCGTCATCGGTGGCACGCCGCCTTACACTTACACGCTGGCCGCGGGCAGCTTGCCCCCGGGGCTGACTCCCACCCTGCCGGTAACTCTCCCGGGGAACCTGATGCTCTCCGGCACGCCCACCGCGCCCGGCTCGTTTAGCTATACGATCCAAGTGACGGACAAGAACGGCGCGACGACCACCTCCACGTGCTCCAGCGGCTGCACTCCCGCGTCATGCACCACCATCTGGGACTTCTCCAACCCGTCTGGGTGTCTGGGCGTCTCGCAGACGTACATCGCGGGCGGCATGACGATCACGGCTTACGGCTATGACGGCTCCGGCAACCCGGTGAATCTCTACGGCAAGACGGGTGGCGGTGACGAGAATGGCCTGGGTCTGTGCGGCCAGAAGGACAACGAAATCACGGTCAACCATTACGTGGTGCTGGATTTGGCGGATTTGATCGCCAAGGGCGCGCAGAACCCCCAGATGTGGATCGGCAGCGTGCAGCCGGGCGAGCTGTACGATATCGCTGGGTCGAATAACGGCAAGAAGTGGAAGCCGCTCCTCACGGCGCAGAACCTCGACTACACCTTCTTCGCCATCCCGGGCTACCCCACTTACCGCTATATCAGCGTCACGGCGAACGGCTCGAAGAACTGCTACGCGAACGTGCTGCTCGGCGCGGTCAGTGTGGATTGCGTCGGCGCCTGCACCATCACCATCGCGCCGCCGCCGCCGCCGCCGCACAACTGCACCTACACGATCGGCTACTACAAGAATCATCCGAGCGCCATTGCGCCGTTGCCGGTGTACCTTGGCACCCAGAGCGGCGCCAAGACACTCGTCGTGGACACCCAGCAAAAGGGCGTGGACGTGTTGAGCCAGAAGGTCTATTGCAGCCCGTCCGACGGCATCACCAAGCTCTACGCCCAACTCCTGGCGGCCAAGCTCAACATCGCCAACGGGGCAGACGGCAGTGCCGTCGCCAGCGTGATCGTGGCCGCCGACTTCTTTCTGGCGACCAACAATTGCGCGGCCTGGAGCAGCCTGAATCCCTCGGACGCGGCTCTGGTTCTGGTCTGGCAGTGTGCGCTGGACAGCTACAACAACGGCAACATCGGCCCCGGCCACTGTGGCGACAGCACTTGCAACACTGGCGGGCAGAACGGTGGAGATGACGGCAGCGACAATGGTGGCAACAACGGCGGGAATGGGGGGAATGGTCACACCGGCGGAGCGAACTGCCAGAACGGCAACGGTGGCCAGGGGAATGACCACAGTGGCAATCAGGGAAACAATCAGAACGGTGGCAACGGCAACAACAACTGCAATAACAACGGGGGGCACCACTAACCCCGGCGCCGGCCGCTTACCCAGCGCGGCAGGATCTTAAGCGATCAGGGCCTCGCCACCCGGCGAGGCCCTTCGCTTTTTGCCAGGCTGATAATCGAAGTCCCCGCCCGGCCAGGCGGTCGGCAGGCGCGTCTATGAGCAGTCGGGGAACCCTGGAGCACTCGTCGCTGAACCCACGCGGCTTACAATACAAGGGAAGGAGCCGGGCCAGGGCGGTGTCAGTGGCAATTTCCCGACGTGAAGCCCTGGACCAGGTTTTGCAGGGCCGTCTGCATGAGGCTGTTGGCGCTGACCACGGCGCCGTAGGCGCCGCCGCTGGATTGAAAGCCGTTGTTGGCCCAGTTCACGTAGGCGCCCATGTAGTTGGTGACGCTGCTCATCACCGCGGAGGGGGTGTAGGTGACGCCGGAATAGCCGTTGGCGGGACTGGAGGCGAACCACGCGGCGGTCAGCCCCATCGCGCTTGCGGTGATCCCCGGGGCGTTGGTCGTGAGCACCGGCGGGGCTTGGAAGAGCAGGCTGGGCGTGTCGGCCGCGGCCACCAGTTTGGTGTCCACGCGCGCGCCGACGCCGAGGGTGACGACCGTGCCTTGCAGGAAGTAGCCGTCCACGAGGCCGCCGGGGACATTCGTGAGCGTGAGCGAGTCGATGGCGAGCAGATTGGTCGCGAAGCAATTGCCCAGCGTCAGCCGGACGAAGAGCGGCGCCAGGTTGATCCGCTGCGCGCACAGGTCGCTGCCGCTGCCGCGCCAGCCGGTCCAGGCCGCCCCCGGCGGCAGGGTGCCGTCGGCGTTGGTCCAGAGGACGTTGAAATCACTCGCGGAGAGGCTCGGCAAGGCCGGTCCCAGCGAGGAAACGAGCACCAAGCGGGGGCTGACGGGCGGGACCAACACGCCGCCGTTGGTCACCACCGAGCCGGTGAGGAAATTCGTCTGGGCGTAGGGCAGGCCGCCCCCGGCGCGTCCGATCTGGAGTTGCGGGTCCACCAACAGGAGCCGCGGCTGGCCGCACGCGTTGGTGGCGACGGCCGTGGGGCTGGCGCCCAGTTCGGTGGCGACCACCGCGGCCCAGTCGGCCGGCCCCGGGACGTAACGGTTGCGCAAAATGCCATTCTGGAGGGCATTGGCGTAGCTGAGCAGGTTGGTGCTTTCCTGCTGGCTGTTGAGCAGGCTCAGTTGCTTGAGGCTGGCGGTGAACACCATGCTGGCGAGGATCATCGTCACCGCCAGGACGCCGACCATTTCCAGCAGGGTGAAGCCGGCCCGGCGGCGCGGTCGGCGCGCGGCGGGGAACCGCGGTTCCTCGTCGAGATTTTGGTGCGGCGGGTTGGGTGGGCGAATCGTCATGGGCGCGCGGCGCGATCGGAATGGGCCATCCGGGTCATTTGCCAATGAGGTTGCCGGTCCCGTCGATCCAGATGAACACCTGGAGGAGGAGTTGCTGATAGGAGAAGCCAAGGAAGCTGCCTTGCGACGCGAAACAGGGCGTCTGGTTCGCGTAGGCGCCGTAGGCGAACATGTAGGAGTATAACATGGTGGCGACGCTGGCGGGCGTGGCGCCCCAGGAGGTGTGAGGGTAGGTGGGCGCGTTGAGAAACTGGTTGGCCAGCGGGGTGATCTGGGCGGCCAACGCCGCGTACGGGCCGGCGTTGTTGTTGGTCGCGCCGGCAAACTGCAGGCTGGTGGGCCAGTTGGTGGAGGGAAACA
Source organism: bacterium (assembly GCA_021780115.1). Classification (GTDB taxonomy): domain Bacteria; phylum Verrucomicrobiota; class Verrucomicrobiia; order Limisphaerales; family JAJXZI01; genus JAJXZI01. The sequence goes on from JAJXZI010000315.1 coordinate 21,542, forward strand.
GCGGGCTGTAGTCCCCCTTCAGGATCTTCTGGGTGATCAGGTTGGGATTGGCATTCGTGTCGCCCAGGCGGAGCACGGTGCCATCGAGGAAATAGGCGTCCAGCACGTTCGTGCCGGCGGGCAGGTGGACGGCGGGGTTGTTATCAATGACATAGTAACCGACCGTGCCGGAATCGTCCTGGTTCAGGATCAACCGATGAAACAGCGGCTCGAGGTTGATCCGTTGGATCACCAAGTCCTGGCCGCTGCCCGCCCAATTGGTCCACGTCGGGGGCTTGCCCCGCGGCGGAGTGTTCCAGAGGTCATTGAAACTGGCGGTGGACGGAGCGCCGCTCGCCACCGGCAGGGTCCGGGACAACGTCGCGACGATCATCACGCGGGCGTTCACCGGGCGGGGGGTGCCGGTGGCCGTCTGGTTGAACGGCAGGGAGACGGTCCCCAGCCAGCCGTTGGTGTCGAGGAGGAACGCCCGGGCGTAGCCGCGGGGGGTGGTGGTGATGCTGGGGAGGGGCATGGCGGCGGCGGAACTGACGGCCGTCGCCCAGTTGGTATAGGAGGGAACGCTCTTGCTCGACAGGATGTAGGACTGCAAGGCGGCCGCCATGACGCCCAGATCGGAAGTTTCCTTGGTCCACGCCGCCTGGTCCATCTGCTTCAACACCACCGGAACCATCGCCGTGGCAAGGATGGCGATGATCGCCATGACGCCGGCCAGTTCGATGAGGGAAAAGGCGTGGGTGCGCGGATCAGGCGCTGTTGGCGGCGGTTCGCTCGCAAGCTGGCGGCTGCGTCGGCGCACACACCGTCCGCATCCGCGGCAACGTCCCGCGCGCTGGGCGAAGGGCAAGTCATCCAGCCCTCGGTGTCCGGGCCAGGCCGGGCAGACGGTGAACCGGCTGCGCCCTGCCGCCGTGAGTCGCCGCGCCGCCCGCACGCGAGCCGGCGCCAGCATCAACCCCCGAAGACCGAACGGCTGCTGGTGGCACTTTTGCATGGTCCAGTCCAGGCGCTAGTCGCCTCGGCCTTGTCCGAAGTTGGAGATCAAGTTCGCCATGGTTTGCTGCATCTGGGAGCTCGCGGTGTTGACGGCCGTGGGAAGAGTGCCGGATGACGGAAAGCCGGCGTTGGCCCAGGCGAGATACGAGTTCATGTAGCTGCTGAAGGCGTTCACCACGGACGTCGGGGTCGCCAGCGGCGAGCCGCCGGCGAGCGGGTTCCCGAGGCTGGCGGCAAATTGCGCCGCCGTCAGCCCCAGCACCGGGCCGGTCACCGCCGGACCCTGGAAGATGCTTCCCCGCCAGATTCCCTGAACGTAAACGTAGCTGGTGTCACGGGTGAGGACTTGTGTTGAAACCGGGACTGAAGTTCCCGTCAGCAGCGTCAGGGTTGTGTTTTGGAGGAAATAGGCATTGACGCCGGCGCTCCCTACGGCATTGCTGGCCGACGCGTCAATGGTGAACTGGCCTTGGTTGGTGGAGGCGTAATTGGCCAGGAGCAGGTGCATGAACAGCGGCGTTAAGTTGACGCGCTGCACCCGCAGGTCATCCCCCGACCCTTTCCATCCGGCCCACGTCGGCACGGCGGGAACCGTGCCGTCCGCCGTGTTCCACAGCGCGTTGAAGTCGGTCGCCGCCGGGGTGCCGTTGGTGAGCGCGGCGGGCAACGGCGGACCGAGCGAGGACAGGATCATCAAGCGCGCGGCCGGCGGGTTGGTGCTGCCGTTGGTCGTCTGCGTGTACGGCAGGGCGCTGCTGCCGTTGAGGTTCAGATTCGGGTCCATCAACAGGACGCGAACCGAGCCGCAGTAATTGGTGAGGATAGTGCCGGCATCCGCGCCCAGTTCCGTCGCGATGGCGGAAGCCCAGTCGGTGGCGCCCGGGATGTAGCGGTTGCGGGTGATGCTGTTCTGCAAGGCGGTGGCGAACCGCACCAGGTTCGTGCTTTCCTGCTGGTCGGCGGCCAGGCTCATCTGTTTGATCGTGGTGGCAAAGACCACCGTGGCAAGGATCGTGACCACCGCCAGCACCCCGATTATTTCAATCAGCGTGAAGCCGGCGGCACCGCGCGTCCGGCCGGCGACCGGGCGCGCGCGCCAGTCGGGTCGGCGGGTGGGTGCTGGGTGGGCGGGCATAATCGGGATGCTCATTCTCCGCCCTGGTGGCCGTCCTCACCGTCCAGGTAGTCGGCCGTGCTGAAGCACTTCAGCACGGCCTGCAACATGGTGTACTCGGGGACTTGCTGCTCGGAGTTCTGGCCTTTGAAGGCGAAACACGGGGTTTGCGCGGCCCAGGCCGTGTAGGCGTTCATGAACGTGTACATCAGGCTGGCCAGCCCCGACGGCGTGGCGCTCCATTTGGCCGCCGGCGAGGACGGCGCGGCCATGAACTGGGTGGCGAGGGCGGTGAAATCCGTGGGACCGGTGCTGGCGCCCATCTGGATGCCATCGCGCCAGACGCTGTACTCGAAGACGTGGCTGAGGTCGTTCTTCACGAGTTCACGGGCCATCAGGTTGACATTGGTGTCGTACAAGCCGAGGGCCGTGCCATCAAGGTAATAGGCGTTCCATCCCGCCGCGCCGGGGGGCACGGCCAGGGGGCCGCCCGCGTCAATGGAGAAATAGCCCGTGCCGCCCACGGCGCCATTGTTCAGGATCACCCGGTGGAAGAGCGGCGCCAGGTTGATCCGTTGGATGACGAGATCCTGGCCGTTGCCGGCCCAGGTGGTCCAGGTGCTGGGCTTGGTTCCTTTGGGCGTGTTCCAGAGATCGTTGAAGGCGTTCGAGGAAAGGATGCCGCTGGCCACCGGGAGCGCGCGGGCCAGTGTCCCGACGATCAGAGCGCGGGCGCTGACGGGAGCGTTGGTGCAGCTATTGGTGGTCTGCGTGTACGGCAGGCCGGCGCCGCCGATCTGCAGGTTTGGGTCAATCAGAAAGGCCCGGGCATAGCCGCGCGAGGTATTGGTAACGCTGGCCAGGGACATCGCCGCGAAGGAACTGACGGCCGGCGCCCAGTTGGTGTAGGTGGGAATGGTCTTCGTAGCCAGGATAGACGATTGCAACGCGGCGGACATGACCCTCAAATCGGCCGTCTCCTTGGTCAAGGCGGCCTGGTCCATTTGCTTCATCACGACGGGGACCAGGGCGGCAGCCAGAAGGGCGATGATGGCCAGCACGCCGACCATTTCGACCAGCGAGAAGCCAAGGTTCGAGACGAACGTCCGCTCCCCGCGAACGGCTTGTTCGGCGCGGCTCCGACGCGCCTGCCGGCGGCGGGCGTCTTCGGAGGCGTGTTGGATGGCCAGGCGCAGCAGGGCGCCTTTCAAGGAGCGTTCGCGCGGCCGGCCTCGCGGCGGGGCCGGTTCCGCCAAACCCAAGGTGGCCGGGGCCGCCGGGGGAGAGACCCGGCGCGGGGAGGCGGCCCGGCCCAGGAGGGTGATCCGTTGGCTTGTCATGCGCTGGGGCGGGTTCATCGGATGCTGCCCATCAGGGTGATGAGCGGCAGATAGATGGAGAGGGCGACGATCAGGACCGTGCCGATCAACATCAGCATCAGACACGGCTCGAGCAGCGTGAGCATTTTCTTGATGCGTTCCGGGATGATCTGGTTGTAGTACTGGGCCACGTCTTCGAGTGCCGCGTCCAGTTTGCCGGTCTTCTCCCCCACCATTAACATCCGCAAGAGCATGGGGGGGAAAATGTCGCTCTTGCGGCAGGCGTCGCTGATGGAGCTGCCGCGTTTCACGTCTTCCTGGATGCCGGCCACGGCGTCGGCCACGACTAAATTGCCGACCAGGCCCCGACACAAGTCGAGCACTTGAAGGACCGGGAGTCCGGAACGGTAGAGCACGACGAAGTTGTGGGTGAAGCGGGAGATCGCCAGCATGCGATTCAGCTCACCGAAGATGGGGAGCCGCAATTTCACCCGGTCCACCATACGGGCAAAGTCGGGCGACCAACGCCGGCCGAACTTGAGGCCGACGGTCAGAAACAGCACCAGGAGCAGTCCGATCCACCAATTCTTCTTCGCGAATTCGCTCAGGCCGAAGATGATTTGGGTTAGCAGGGGCAGCGGCACATTTAGCTTCGCGAGCAAGTCGGCGAACTTGGGGATCACGAACGTGAACAGGGACGAGACAAACACGGCGATGACGCCCAGGACGATGGCCGGGTAAAGGGTGGCCGAGCGGACATCCTGCACCACTTTGTCCACCCATTCGAGGTAGCTCTTCAGATCCTTAAAGGTCTCCGGCAGCCGGCTGCTCAACTCGCCCGCCCGGATGATGCCCAGAAACTCGGTCGAGAAAATCCGGGGATGTGTCGCCAGCGCCTCGTGGAAGCGCGTGCCGCCCTCGATCTGGCGCTGCACGTCGGCCACCACCTTGCGGAAGTGCGGGTTCTCGTACTGCTGGCCGATCACTTCCAGCGCCTGCACCAGCGGGACGCCGACCCGGGACTGAAAGCCCATCATGGTGCAGAAATCAATCAAGGCCCGGCGGCGCTGCTTGCCCCAGAGCGGCACCCGAACCGAGTTGGAGGCGGCGACAGCGTCCGTCGTGCGCGGCGCCTCCAGGGCCGCCTCGACCAGCCAAAGGCCGGCCGACTTGAGCGTCTTCTCCAGACCCGGCTCGTCCTCCGCCGACATCGTGCCGCCAATGTTGTGGCCCTGGTCATCTACGGCTTCGTAACGGAATAGGGGCATGGTGTTATGATGCTATAAAATCCCCCGCCGTTGGGACCGGCGCGACGCGCCTCCACCCAAGGCGGAATCCACGGGCGCACCAGCGCATCGCGTTCCTGTCTCCCGAACGCACGCCGGCCCGGACGAAGGAGGCGCCGGGCGGGCAACAACCGGTTCCCCGAGCGGTTTCTGCGGGCGATGTTGCGTCGGGATGGTCACGTCGATTCCAGTCTTATTGGACGGTCAGCCGGGTCACTCGGAGCAGTTCTTCGATGGTGGTCGTTCCTTGCATGGCCTTGATGAGTCCGTCGTCGAACATCTCCTTCATTCCGTTTTCGCGAGCCAGGCGCAGGTACTCCGGCGCCCCCGCGCGCTGGACGATCGGGTCGTGGAACCGCTCGTCCAGGATCATCAATTCGTAGATGCCCTGGCGGCCTTTATAGCCGGTGTGCTTGCAGTCTTCGCACCCCGCGCCGCGCCAAAGCACCGCCGGCCAGCCCGGCGGGGGCTTGACGCGGAACTTGTCGAGGATTTCCTCGGAGTTCTTGACGTGTTCCTTGCACTTGGGGCAGATGGTCCGCACTAAGCGTTGGGCCAGCACCGCGACCAAGCTGGACGGCAGCAGATACGGCTCGACTCCCATGTCCACCAGGCGGGGGATGGCTCCGGGCGCATCGTTGGTATGCAGGGTGGAGAACACGAGGTGGCCGGTCAGCGCGGCCCGCACCATCAACTGCGCCGTTTCCGTGTCCCGCGTCTCCCCCACCAGGATGATGTCCGGATCCTGGCGGAGCAAGGCGCGCAGTCCGCCGGCGAAGGTCAGCCCCATCTCCTCGCGCACTTGCGTTTGGCGCACCAGCGGCATCACGTACTCAATGGGATCCTCCAGGGAAAATGTCGTGACTTCCATGGTGCTGACTTCTTGCAGCACCGCGTAGAGCGTGGTCGTTTTGCCGCTGCCGGTGGGTCCGGTCACGAGGATGACGCCGTACGGCTTGTTCATCGCTTCGCGGAACTGGCGCTGCATTTCCGGCGCCATGCCCAGGGCGGGCAGGGTCAGGCTCTGGGTGGCGGTGTCCAGGATGCGCGCCACGATGTTCTCGCCGAAACGCGTTGGCAGGCTGGACACCCGCAAGCTGACCTCGCGTCCGCCAACGGAGACGGTGGCCCGGCCATCCTGCGGAACGAACGTGTCCGCCAAGTCCAAGTCGGCCAGGATTTTCATGCGCGTCGTTACGGCGGACTGCATGGTCTTCGGAATCAGCACGTCCTGGAACATGATGCCGTCGATGCGGGTGCGGATGCGCATCATCTGCGCCTCCGGCTCGAAATGGATGTCGCTGGCGCTGCTCTGGACCGCGCGGGTGATAATCTGGCTCACCAAGCGGATGACGGGGGCGTCTTCGTCTTTGTTACCCAGCCGGCCGAGGACCTCTTCCAGCGGTTGGACGGGTTCCTGGGCCTTTTCGGCCATGACCTTGTCGATGGACTCGTCAATCGTGTCGCGCGGGTCGCCGTAGTGGAGTTCCTGGCAGTTGAGGATGTCCCGCTCCGGCGCCGTGACCATGTCGATGCCCAATCCGGTGGCCTGCCGGAGCAGGTCCACGGCGAGCACGTCGAAGGGATCGGCCATCGCCACGGTGAGGGTGTGATCGTGACGGGACAACGGCATGGCGCGCAGTCGCTTCGCCAAGTCCAGGGGCACCAGCGGCAAGACGCTGCGGTCCACCCGCTCGCGGTTGAGATCGACCAACTTGGCGCCGGCCTCCTTGGCGAGAAAGTCCGCCAGGACTTCCGGGGCCACGAGGCCAAGTTGCATCAGCGCGGGGACGAGTTGGCCCCCGGTTCGCTTCTGCTCGCGCAGGGCCAGGTCCAGTTGCGCCTCCGTCAGCAGACCGGCGGCAATGAGCCGATCTTCAAAACGCCGCTTGTGGTCCGGCGCTGTCGTTTCTACTCGCTGTGCGTGCATCTAAGTCTTCAAAACCAACTGCCCGCGGAAGCCGTAAAACAGCAAGCAGCGGATGACTACCGCGTCACCCGCTGCTCAATCCCTGAACCTGGGGTTCGTGACTTAATTCCAGCGCGCTACGGTCGAAACACCAATCCATGAGTCTCTGCCGCACCGCTGCCGTTCTGTGTTCGATCCAAGAATCTGTGAACCGGGCGGATGCGCCCGATCAAACGAGCCTTCTGATCGGGACAATTCCCGAAACTTGGCGTGGTTGTCGGCAATGTCCGCCGGACTTCACAGATCGCACTCGTCCAACCTATTGGGCACGAAGAAGCTAAAAGCATACCGACGGCTTCAAAGAGCGAAGTTTGTTTGCAACCAGTTCATGGATAGCATACTAGGCATGTCAATGGACGGAAGGAACGTGCCGGGAAATTCGGATGGCTTTCGGGCCAATCTGTTAAAGGATTAGACTCTGTCGGAATCGGCCTCGAAACGACGATTCGTCAACCATATACAAGACGTTGGCAATAAACAAGTTGAAGCAGGAGTCAATCCCAGCGAAGGGTGCTCACTCGTGTCAAACCCTCTTTGACACGGCCGACCGCGCCGAAACTCCGCCAACGGCGGCGCATGAACCAGAAAAGGATGTCCAAGACAGCCGCGTTTTGCTATCTACGGACGGCAGTTCGCTGAACCAACACCGGTAGCTATGATACACCAGACTCGATCGCCCGGTCCCGGGGCCAGCGCCCCGATGCGGCTTCTATTCCGACCGCTGTTGTTGCTCGGCGCGGTCGCGTTCGCCAGCCATGTCCACGCCCAAACGCCCCTCATCACTCTTCAGCCGACCAACACCCACGCCGCCGTGGGCAACGTGATCTCGTTCGTCGTGACGGCCACTGGCGCGGCACCACTGGGCTACCAGTGGTCGTTCAACGGGACCCCGTTGAGCGATGGCGGACGTTTCAGCGGCACCGCCTCCAACGTGATGACGATCGTCAGCGTTCGCACCAACGACGCCGGGAACTACTCCGTTGCCGTCTCCAACCCTTACGGCTCGGCGTCCAGCCAGGCGGCGGCTTTGGTCGTCCACCAGTTCACCGCGTCACCGGCGGGCGAAGTCGCCCTGTGGTCCGCCGAGGGCAATGCCAACGACTCCGTCGGCGGGAACAACGGCACGGCCTACGGCGTGAGCTACGCGCCGGGCTGGGTGGGGCAGGCGTTCCAGTTTGACGCGGCCAGTTATGAATTCATCCAGGTGGCGCCGTCTCCGGTCGTGGACTTGAGCCAGATGGCGGCGTGGACCGTGGCGGCGTGGATCAACCCCACGGGCAATAACTACGGCGGCGGCCTGACGGTTTATTCGGAAGGCCAGCTCTACGCGTCCCTCGGCGTGGACATTTATTATTGGACCGCCAACAGCACGATCAACAACTCCAACCTCGTCAGTTCCGTCCCGATCCCGACCAATCAATGGACGCATGTGGCGCTGGTCAACACCGGCACCAACCGCATTTTCTACGTCAACGGCGCGCGGGCCGGTGGTGGGGGAAACCCGCTGTGGGCGCCGGTGGCGGACTTCGCCTACCTCGGCGGAGTGCCGGGGTTGTCCCAGTATTTTGACGGCCTGATGGACGAAGTGACCATTTACAGCCGCGCCCTGTCTGACGCGGAGGTGCAGCAGGTCTATTGGCCCGGCAGCTCGAATCTGCCGCCGATCATCCTGACGCAGCCGGCCAGCCAAACCGTCTATGCCGGCGACAGCACCGCGCTCACCGTGGGCGTCGTGGGCACCACCCCGCTGGTGTACCTGTGGCAGAAGAACGGCGCGAACCTCGCGGACGGCCCGCGAGTCTCCGGCAGCCAGACGCCGCAGTTATCGCTGACCGGCCTCCAACCTAGCGACGCCGGCAACTACTTGGTGTGGATCACCAATCTGGCCGGTTCGGCGACCAGTCAGGTCGCAGTGGTCACCTTGGCGGTGCATCCGCCCGTCATCACACAACCACCGCAAAGCCTGACCGTGACCCAGGGCAATACGGCTTCGTTCAGTGTCGCGGCGGCGAGCGCCGTGCCGCTCAGCTATCGCTGGCTTTTCCAGGGCACGCCGCTGACGAATGGCGGCCAGTTCAGCGGCGTCACCACCACGAACTTGGTCGTCGCAAATGTCATGGCCACCAACGCCGGCAATTACACGGTCGCCGTCAGCAACGCTGGCGGGACTACCGTCAGTTCGCCCGCCGCGCTCATCGTGCAGACGTTTCCGCCGGTGATCACGGGGCCGCCCCAGGGCCGCACTGTGGGCTCCGGCGCCACCGTCAGTTTCACCGTGACCGCGACCGGCCAGCCGCCGCTGAGCTACCAATGGCGCTTCAATGGCGCCAACCTGGCCAACGGCGGGCCGTTCAGCGGTGTCGCGACTTCGAACCTCACCCTGGTCAACGTCCAAACCAACAACTCCGGCAGCTACGCGGTCGTAATCACCAATGTTTACGGCGCGATCACGAGCGCGCCGGTGGGCTTGGTCGTCACCCCGGGGCCGGTGATCACGCAGCAGCCGGTTAGTCAGACCGCGAACGTCGGGGACACGGTGGCCTTCACCGTGCAGGCCGGCGGCACTCCGCCGCTCTCGTACCAGTGGCGCTGGAACGGCCAGTCTCTGGCCCGCGCCACGAATAGCGCGCTGACCCTGACCAATGTGACGCTGGCCAGCGCGGGTTTCTACGACGTGATCGTTTCCAACGCCACCGGCTTCGCGACGAGCACGCCAGCCAGCCTGAGCTTTATTGACCTGAAAATGTTCGCCGGCGTGATCATCACCGGACCCGTCGGGGCAACCTATCGAATTGACTTCACCCCCGCGGTGGCGGACCCGCCTAACTGGCAGACGCTCGCCACCGTGACGCTGCCGACCACGCCGTACTACTTCATTGACTACACTTCGCCGAGCGTGGGCCAGCGGTTCTACCGGGCCGTGCCGCAGCCGTGATCGAGGCAACGGGGGTCGTTCAGCGGACGTAAATCGGATTCGAGTAAAGCCACGGACGTTCCTCCCCATCCAGGGTGAGCCATCCTTCCACGCGATAGACGCCCGGTTCCGTCAACCTGGCTTCCCACGAGGCGGTTGGGCGCTGCGACTGAAGCTCGTGGCCGTTCCGCAGCAGGCGCACCCGGCAAGGCAGGGTGAACTGCGCCGACCAGCGCAGACCGGGAGCGAATTTCACTTCATCCCCCATGAGCGCCGCCCGGCTTCCGTCCGCCGCCAGCGCCTCGAATCGAAAGCCCGTCGCGTCGCCCATCCAGTCGTGCGCGACGTAGGCGTGGCCGGCCTTCAAAGCGGCGCGGAGGGCCGGCTCCGTCAGCTCCGGCGCGAGGACGTGCGTGCTGACGTTGCGGAACGAGCGAAAGTAGGGATCCAGGTCCACGCGGGCCAGAATGTCGCCCGGCTTGTGGCCGCGGAGCAACGCGGCGAGGCCCGGGCGCAACGCCGTCGTCACCTTCCGCATCTGGTCGTCTTTGTCCACATTCGTGCCGAGGAGCACGGTGTTCGCGTCCGCCATCTTGACAATCAGAACGTTGTTGTGGTGGCAATCGTTGGCGGCGACACCCGTCAGCCGGCGCTGCTGTGTGCCCGCGTCCCAAGCGGCGAGATAGACCTCCGGATACTCGCATTGGAACGCGAACACCTCGTCGGGATACCGCTGCACGCCCTCCTGCAGTTCGGCGAGTTCCCGCGGATCGGTGAGCTTGAGCGCCAGCGCCAGCAGGGACGCCGGATCGCGCTCCGCGTCGTAGTGCCGGTTGTAAATCTCCATTCCGGTCAGACCCGCGACCGGATGGTTCGGGTGCTCCTCGACGTGCGACAGGAAGATCAGCCCCTCGCCAGCGGTGACGATGCGGATGAATTCCGGCGTCGGCAGCTCCATCCGGTCCATGATCGACGCCATCGGATACAGGAGAAACCCGCGCTCCTCCGAACCGGGCACGAAGAGAACGCCGTCGTGGCTCCCGCGCCAACTGCTGGTGATGAAGTCGCGCGGCGGGCGGTAGTGGTCGCTGAGGAAGATGGCCTGCACGCCGGCGCGGCGCGCGTCGGCGAGCATTTCGGGCCGCGTGCCGCCCGTGTGGGCCGAGTCTTCGGCGTGGGCGTGCAGCACGGTCCGGTAATCGTGCAGGCCGGCCAGCGGCGGAAGGGACCGATGGCTGGCTTCCAGCCGCCGCACATCTTCATGCACGGCCTGCAGCCGCGGCAGCGCAAGGCGTTCCGCGGCGCTGCGATGGATCGCTGGCGGCGGTGCGGCGTCGGCGGGCGGCGCCGGGCTTGCCGGACATGCGCTGAGGAAAGCCAGTGCGACGGCACCCCAAAAAAGCGGAGATCGATGGCGGCTCACGGCCGGAGTTTCAAGGCCGGACGCGTGCCTGTCAACCGGGGCCTGAGCCCGGGTATTTCACGAACCGCGCGATTCCAGCATTGCCAAACGCGGCCGGCTCGCGCTAGAAAGGGCCGGCATGTCCACCGTTGGCGAACAACTCCGCAGTGCGCGCGAGGCCCAGAGGCTCGAGGTCAATCAAGTCGCGGAAGCCACCAAAATCCGGACCGACCACATCCGCGCTTTGGAGGCAGGCGACTACGACCGGTTCGTCGCGCCCGTATATATCCGGGGCTTTGTTCGGACGTACGCCGCGCTGCTGAAGCTGGATGTGCCCCAGGTCATGGCGGCGCTGGACGCGGAGCTGGGCCGCACCGAGAAGTTCTCCGAGCCGCCCTCGCTGTCGCCGTCCAAGCGCGGTCCCATCGACTTGGTGATGCTCCAACTCTCGAAGGTGAACTGGCCCAAGGCCGGCCTGGTCGTGGGCGTGGTGGCGGTCCTGGCGGTGGCGGCTGCGGGCGCCTACGCCTGGCGGCGGCACCAAACAACCGATCCTCTGGCGGGTCTGAAACCGCCACTCTACCAGCCGACCCAATCCGTCTCCGGGAACGCCTTGCCGCTGCCCACGCCGGCGCAGGGGAAACGGTGATACCCGTTCCGGCGTGGGCTGGTCACATCGTTCCCCTGGGCGGACGCGCGGCCCGCTACGACTCGCGGAGATACAGTGCCCGGTTGCGCCAGAGGTAAATCCCGCCCGAGACAGCCGTCAGCGCCACCGCGAGCCAGAGAACCACCAGCGCGAAGGCCGGGACCCAGGCCAGGAAAAAGGCCTGCAGCCGCGCGGGCCATTCCTCGCAGGCGTTGAGCACGAGCAGGGAAATGATCGCCACCATCTGCGAGATCGTCTTGTGTTTGCCGTAGCCTTCGGCGGCGAGCACCAGGCTCTTGGAGGCCGCCAGCAACCGCAGGCCGGTGATGGCCAGTTCCCGCGCCACGATCACGACCACCATCCACGCCTCCACCTTGGCAAAGACGGGATGGCCGCCCAGGTGGAACACCACCGGCAATTCGCCCCGCGTCAGGGCGATCGTGTGCCGTTCGACCAGCGCGATGAAGGCGGAGCAGGTCAGGATTTTGTCGGCCAGCGGATCCATCAGGATGCCGAAGTTCGTGATGAGGTGGCGCTGGCGCGCGATGCGGCCGTCCAGCAAGTCGGTGAGGGCGGCGGCGCAGAAGAACATCAGCCCCAGCGTGTCGTTGAACCGCAAGCGGGAGAAGACGGCCCACAGGAAGAACGCCGTCAGCACGAACCGCGAAACCGTCAGTCGGTTCGGCAGGTTCATGCCGGCCGGGGCGGATTGCCGGTGGCGCGTTGCAAGTTGTGCATTACCAAGCGCGGAGGTTATACCCTGCCCCCCGCGACTTGCCAACCCACAACTGGCCGGCGCTGAAAGGCGCCGGGGGGTGCCACTGTGGATCCAGATGCTCCATCACTCCGCCCAAACGCAGCCGAGAGTAAAGGCGATGCGCCAGCGCCAGCGTCGGAGGACGAAGGCGGGCGATCCGCTTGATGGCCCTCCCGAAGCCAGGAGAGCTGACATTTTCCGCCAGGTTTCCGGTTCTCTGTTGCTTCCGCGCGGCGGCACCTCGCACTTTAGACTTGGCCGGGGCCTTCTCCGCTTGTCTCCGCTCCCCCAACCTTTATTTGGCCCGGAGAAGGAGAACGGGCACGCTGATGCTGTGCTGGACGCGACTGGCGGTGGTGCCAAGAAACAGGTCGGCCAGGAAGCGGTGCCCGTGCGTGCTCATCGCCACCAGATCGCAACCCTTCCGGTCGACCCATTTGACGATCTCGTTGACCGGATCGCCATAAGCCAGTTCCGCGGCAGCGGGAATTCCGGCGGATTGAAACTCCGACCGAATCTGCTGCAAATAGGCCGTATCCTCGATGATCTCGGGGCTGACCGCATCCGGGCCATAAGTGCGGGCCGCCCAGCCGTCGGCGACATGGAGCAACACCACGCGGCTTTGGGCCAGCTTGGCGAGCGGTTTGACGTGTTCGACAATGGCCCGGTCGGTTGCAGTTCCGTCCAGCGTCACGAGAATCGTCTTGTACATAACGGTCCTGGCACAGCTTCGAGTTTTATCCGCCCGTGAGGACATGCCAAGCGGATTTCAGCGAGTCCGGCAGTCCGCAGAGGTCCATCACGGTAATCAGCAGCGCGCTGCCCCAACCGGCGATCAGCAAAAACCAGCCGATTTTCCATGCTCCCATCTTCTTGCGCGAACTGGTGAAATGCAGCAGCGGGAACATGGCGAAAGGTAGCTGAAGCGCCAAGACCACCTGGCTCAACGTCAGCAAATCATTCACGCTGCTGTCGCCGCGAATCCCGATGATGAGGACCGCCGGGATGATGGCCAGCGTGCGGGTGAGCAGCCGCCGCAACCACGGGGCGATCCGCCAGCGCATAAAGCCCTCCATCACCACCTGCCCGGCGAGGGTGCCGGTGATGGTGCTGCTTTGCCCGCTGGCCAGCAGCGCGACCACAAATAGCGTGCTCGCCAGGGACGCTCCCAATAGCGGCGCGAGGGTGAGATACGCGATGCGGATCCAGTCGCTGTCGGGGCCAAAATTGACCGCCTGACCGCCAGCCACCGTTACACTGGTCTTGCCGTAGAAAACCAGCGCCGCCAGCACCATAATGGCCGCGTTGACGAAGAAGGCCACGGTCAAGGCGGCGATGGAATCGATGGCGTTAAACCGGATGGCGCTGCGGATGGATGCTTCGTCCTTTTGCAGCTTGCGGCTCTGCACCAGCGCCGAATGCAGGTACAGATTGTGGGGCATCACCGTGGCCCCGATGATGCCGATGGCCACGTAAATCATCCCGGCTTGACGGAAACCCGGTGTAACCAGCGCACTCCCCATTTCCAGGAAGTTCGGCTGCGTCTGCGGCAAAATGAAAATCTCGATGAAGTAGCAACCCCCGATTGTTACCACCAGCAACAGCACCACTGCCTCGATCATCCGCATCCCGAGCCGTTGCAGGGCCAGCAGCAGCAGCACGTCCAGTCCCGTGATAATCACGGCCCAAAGCAATGGGATGTGGAACATGAGGTTGAGGGCGACGGCGCTGCCGAGCACTTCCGCCAAGTCACAGGCACCGATGGCCAACTCACAGAACAACCAGTTGGGCCAGCGGGTCCAGCGCGGATACCAATCGCGGCAGCATTGCGCCAGGTCTTTTCCCGTCACCACGCCCAAACGGGAGGAGATGACTTGCATGAAGATGGCCATCAAACTGGCGAGACCGACCACCCAAAGCAGTCCGTATTTGAACTGGGCGCCGCCCGCCAGATCCGTGCCCCAATTCCCCGGGTCCATGTAACCGACGCTGACAAGAATCGCCGGTCCGACAAAAGCCCGCCATTGCTGCCAGAAACCGGCTTGATGGTGCGGCACCGCGATCGTGCCGTGCATCCCTTCCAGCGACACGTGGCCGGCGTGCGGAACAGCCTCGACGGTGTCGTCTTCCGGCCCGTGGGAGCCGATGGTCGTGTTGCTGCCTGTGAACCGATCAGAATCCTTCATCGGCCGAACTCTCAATGGATTCTCGCCCCGAAAACCGATACGAGGCCACGGGCGCGGTGGCGGGCGGGAAGGTTTGCCAATTGGTAACCAACCGCACCATGTCAGTGCTCTGCCGGTGCCGGTTCCCGTCCGGCTCCGGGGTCTCCACCGCGGGCTCCGCCGTTTCGGCCACCACCAGCCGCGCACCAGCCCGCGGAGGCAAAAGCACCACCAGCGCGGAAGGGAGCCGCGAGGCGGCGCCGTTTTTCATCGGTGGCCGGCGGCGCCGGCTTCAGGTGCATCACGTATCTCAAAATTCATTATGTAGCTACCGCTACGTCTTTTTGTCTCGACGGTCAATCGCAAAGTGGTTTGGATCACGGGTGAACAATATTCATGTCGACGCGACGACCATTGAGAGCGCCAAAGACCGGAGCACTCGTGCGCCTGGAAGGCGGTCACGCGGAGAATTTCCGGCAGACGCGGCGGGAGCACGCCAGCGAAACAGCCGAGGATTACGTGGAGGCCATCGCCGATTTGTCCGCCACCTTGGGCGAAGCGCGCGTGGTGGACTTGGCCCGCCGCTTGGGCGTGACGCACGTGACGGTGAACCGCACTTTGGCTCGGTTGCGCCAAGCCGGTTACGTCAACACCAAACCCTACCGGGCCATCTTCCTCACGGAGATGGGACGCGATCTGGCCGAGCAGTGCAAACGGCGACATGAAACCGTGGTCACTTTCCTGATTTCACTCGGCGTTTCGGAAACCGTGGCGGCCATGGACGCGGAGGGAATTGAGCATCACGTCAGCAAAGAAACCCTGGGCGCGTTCGTCAAACACCTCGAACGCCTCGGCTAGCGTAGGCCGGCGTCGCCGCCGGTGCCCTTTTCGCGGTTTCCCTGTCAATACGGCACCTTATCCGCTTTCCGCTCCCATTCCTGGAGCGCCGCGAGCGCCTCGTCCCGGAGCACTTGCTCCATCGGCAGTGCGCGTCGGCGGAGCGGCCGCGCGACTTCGCGGTGGATCCAATCATCGTCGAAGCCGATGCGCGCGGCGTCGTGCCGGGTGTTGGCGTAGAACACACGCCGGACGCGCGCCCAGTAAATCGCCGCCAAGCACATTGGGCACGGCTCGCAACTGGTGTAGAGTTCGCAGTCTTCGAGGTGGAACCTCCGGAGCCGGCGGCCAGCGGCGCGGATGGCGACCACCTCGGCGTGGGCCGTTGGATCGTGTGTGGAAGTCACCCGGTTCCAACCGCGCGCGAGGATTTGTCCGTCCCGCACGAGGACCGCGCCGAAGGGGCCACCAGCGCCGCGGCGCATTTTGGCGAGCGAGAGGCGAATGGCCTCGCGCATAAACGCCGGGTTCACGGGAAGAGCGCCGCCGGGTTTTCCTTCACGGAAAGCTGCCGGCCGCCTTCGTAAGCCGGTCGCAGTTGGCCGCCGCTCCACCAGCGCAAGCGATAGAGCGTGCTGAAGGTGAAGTCCGGCGCCGCGCCACCCTGCCCGCCGACCAACTCGCCACCGCGGCGCACGTTGTCCTGCATCCACGGCGGCAGCAACACGTGATACGGGTTACGCCGCACTTCGCCGACATGGAACGAGGTGGCGGCCACCAGGTCGGCCACGTCGTCCACGCTCGACTCGACCATGAGGTTGGGCGTGGCCATCGCACCCCAGAATTCGGTCTCGACGACGTGACACTGGAACTTGGCCGCCTGGCAGCGGAGCGCGTCCAGCAACAAATGGTGCGTGCCAACGTGCGTGCTGTTCCAATCCGCGTCGTGCGGGAAAAAGACGACCCTGGGCTGCTGGAGCGCGAGGATTTTGGCGACGGCTTGGACGCAGTGCCGCCAATGCGCCGCGTCCTGTTCGCGGGTTGCGACGTTGATGCGTTCCAGGCCGCCGGGCGCGGTCGGGAGGAGGCCGAAGCCGAGATACTGACACGCCGCCTTCAACTCCTCCCACCGTGGCGCCTGCCGCTCCTGCTTGCTGCCTTGCGTGACCGCAACGTTGAGGACGCGCATCCGTGTCTCGCGCAACAGGCGCAGAGCCAGGGCACCGACGATGCACTCGTCATCGGGATGCGGCGAAAAAATCAGCGCGCGGGGGGCGTCAGGCGGCAACGCCGGACACGGGGCAGGCGTGAAACCGCCCAGCGGCTGGTCTTTGCCTTCGCGGGCCAAGCGGGCGTAATCAGAAACCAAGCGGTGGTAGGGATTCATGCGCGGTCGGTCACGGGGGGAATCACGGGCAGGCTGGCGGCGGCGATGGCCTGGCCGTGGCGTTTCTCCTTTTCGTCCGGCACGTGGAAGGCGAGGCGCCGCGCCAGTTCGGGAAACTCGATCTCCAGGACTTCCCGGGCGCGACCGACAATGTGATCGCCACCACGGCCGGAGGTCACGCGGCCCAGCACCAGGACGTGGCGCACATCGTAGAACTCGGCACAGTGTGCGACCGTGTAACCGAGATAGGTGCCGATAGTCTCGTAAATCTTCCGGGCGCGATCATCCCCCGCCGCCATCAGCGACTGGACCAGCTTGAGTTTTCCCGGCAGCGGCGTATTGGCCGGCGCATCGATCCCAGCCACCGGCATCAGGCGTCCGACGCATTGTTGTGAGAAATACTGTGCGCCGCAACCGGCGTCGCCGGACCATTCGTCCACCGGGGCGTTCGGTTGGTAGTCCACCGGCACGAACGCCAGTTCGTTGAGCCAGGAGGTGATGTTACCCTCGGGCGTCACGTAGCCGGCCGCGGTGCTGGTGCCCAGCGCCAGGCCCAGGACCGCGTTCTGGCCGAGCGCCATCGCGCCGGCCAGCGCGGTGACCTCGCCGTCGTTGACGACCTCGAAGGGGACGTTGTTCCAGGCGCTCTTGACTTCCAGGAAGAGGTCCTTGACGCGCTGGTTGAACAGGGCGGCCGGCACGCCGCGAAAGAGCGAGGCGACCTTTACCCGGTTGTGGACGTACACGCCCGCCGCGCTGCCGCCGATGGCCTCAACGCGCGGCAGGTGCGCCGCCGCTTTCTGCAACGAATCCATGATCCCGTCGAAGTGGTATTGCGGGTCCGCCTGCGGATACGGGTCCCACGGCGTCTCGTCGCTGAACACCACCTTGCCCTCCATGACCGCCGCCACTTTGCGGTCGCTTCCGCCCAAGTCGAAACCGATCCGGCACCCGTTCAGGTTCCGGCCCAGCGGCGCGGTGCGGGACCGCGCGGGCGGCAGGTTCCGGGTCACGACGACCTCAATCGGATGATCGTAAATGCGCTCGCCGACAATGTCCGAGTCAAACCGCCCGGTGGCTGTCTCGCCGTAGTGCGCCTGAAGCGCCGCCCCCAACGGCGCGGGGCCGTCGAAATGAATCCGCCAGCCGCCGCGCGACCAGAGGAGAAACTTGACGAGTCGTTCGAGATAGGTCGCGTTGCCCGCGGCGAGCGGATGGGCTTCCGGCAGCACGGTGGTTTCAAAGCGGAAGACGGAGCCGTCGGCCTGCTCCAGGGCCAGCCGGATCGGTGCCGCGTCCGCCGTGGCGCGGGCCATGCGGCGGAAGGCGCGGTTGGCCAGGATGGCGGGACGAAACGACGGATCGAGCACCGGCGTAAGCCGGGGAGCCGCCAAGGGAAGGCCATGCTGGCTGTTCATTTCAGTGGGAGGCATTTAATCCAACGCCCGCGACAGTTCAAGCCTGGAAGTCAATCGGAGACTTCCTCCAGGGCGGAGCTGGCCATCCGCCAATGAAAAAACCCCAGCCGGCCCAAACCAGCGGGGTCTTCTGAATTCCGACGGCAATTACCGCTTGCTGTATTGGAAGCGTTTGCGGGCGCCGGGCTGGCCGTACTTCTTCCGCTCCCTCATGCGCGGATCGCGGGTGAGCAACCCTTCGCTCTTGAGCGCGGGACGCAGGTTCGCGTCCACGCGGATCAAGGCGCGGGCTAGCCCGTGCCGGACCGCGCCGGCCTGTCCGGAGGGGCCGCCACCGCGGACGGTGACTACCATGTCAAATTTCTCGGAATTGCCAGTGACCGTCAGCGGCTGCAGAGCGGCGGTGCGCAGCGATTCCAACGGGAAGTAACTTTCCAAGGGGCGGCCGTTGACGAGGATCTTGCCGCTCCCGGACACCAAACGCACCTGGGCCACGGCGGTCTTGCGCCGTCCGGTGCCGAGGAAATGAGGGACTTTTGTGTCAGCCATGTTTAAATCGAGGTTGTGGATTCAGGTCGCTGGGGGCTAACTGGCCGCTTTCAGCGGCTCGGGCGTCTGGGCCGCATGCGGGTGCGCCGGGCCTTTATAGACCTTGAGCTTCGTCAGCAGGACGCGGCCCAGGCGGTTCTTGGGGATCATGCCCTTGACGGCGTGCGTGATGAGGCGCTCGGGATGTTTGGCGCGCAGTTCGGCCACGGAGCGGTACCGTTCGCCCCCTTTCCAGCCCGAATAGGTCATGAACCGCTTGTTCGTTTCTTTCTTGCCAGTGACACGCACCTTCTCCGCGTTGACGACCACCACAAAATCGCCTGCGTCCAAGTGCGGTGTATAGACCGGCGTGTCTTTCCCGCGCAGGATGTTGGCAACCTGCGCGGCCAAGCGACCGAGCACCGCGCCGTCGGCGTCCACGACGTGCCACTTGCGCTGGTCCAGGTTGACTTTCGGCAAATACGTTTTCATTTCTGTCGGATCAAAAGAGTGCGAAAACTAACAAAAAGAACGTCCAAGTCAACAGGCTTTTCCATCCTGTCGCGTAGTTTTCCAACCCGGCCAGATTCTTTGGGGAGGGTGGCGAAGAGGATGGGGGGGGCTTGGGGATCGGGTTGAGCGACCATGACGGAGTGGTAGCCGGTGGGGTGAGGACATAGGATGAGTTGGCTTTTGGGAGGGCGGCGCGGGGGGGGGAACGCCGTGCGCTGTGCGCTTAAAAGCACAGTTGCCACGGAAGGTAAAAGGGCGTAATCTCGCGCCATGAAGGTCACCTGCGTCAAGCCTTTGCTGCCGAAGTTCCATCGCCCGGTGCGCACCGCCGGGTTTCTTGCCTCCCGCGCAGACCTGCGGGGGTTCACCTTGATCGAGTTGCTGGTGGTCATCGCCATCATTGCGATCCTCGCGGGCCTGCTCCTGCCCGCCTTGGCCAAATCCAAGCTCAAGGCCCAGAGCATCACCTGCGTCAACAACCAGAAGCAGCTTTCGCTCGCTTGGATCATGTACGCCGGGGACTTTACCGACCTGATGCCGCCCAACTGGCTGGCGGACCACCGCGCCTGGATTGACGGGACGGTGGGCAATGTGGACGTCCTGCCCGGCGCGACCAATCTCGTGGCGTTGCGCAACGGCCTGCTGTATCGATACAATCCCAGCGACGGGGTGTACCGTTGTCCCGCCGCCAAGGGCGGGCCCACGCTACCTCCGGCCCCGGCCTACATGCGCAACGTGCAACTGGTGCGCACTTATTCGCTGCAAGGCCGGATGGGCGGCGCCGACGGTCCCACGGCGGCGCGCTACGGCGTTTCGGACACCACCTGGGTGCTGGGAGCGCAGTATGCCCAGTACTCGAAGCTCACCCAGGTGAAGAATCCCTCGCCATCGGACGCCATGACCTTCGTGGACGAGAGCATTGAAACGATCGACGACGGCTACTTCGCCGTGAACGCCGCCGGCGAGATTAACGCCTGGCAGAATTCCCCCAGCGTGCGGCACGGGCAATCCTGCGTCTTTGCCTTCGCCGACGGCCACGCCGAGCGCTGGAAATGGCTGGCGCTCCATGTCGAGCAGCCCCTGGACGCCTCAATCACGCAGTACGGGAGCAGCACCGCGGCGGATCTCAAGCGGGTCCAAAATGCCGTCTTTCGTCCGTAGCGAACGCCCATCGACGTTCCCCCCGTTGGGTGTAACGCCGGGCACAGTCCGGCCAGGCGCCTCAGATCTTATTCCCGCCGCGGGTTGATGTGTGCGGATCTGGGGGACGCCGCTGAAGGACCGGACGGGCGAAACCCGACATACAAGGACCGTCAACAACTACAGCCTTTCCGACCCAACCGGCCTAGGAGTGTTCGATGGGATTCGGGCCTCGATCCTGGATGCAGAGAGA
Organism: bacterium; assembly: GCA_021780115.1. GTDB lineage: Bacteria > Verrucomicrobiota > Verrucomicrobiia > Limisphaerales > JAJXZI01 > JAJXZI01. Next base: position 42,189 of record JAJXZI010000315.1, read on the forward strand.
TTGCCTGGCGCCTGCGTTGAACCTACTCTTCATGGCCAAAGTCATCGGATTGAACCACATGAAATCGCTCTTTCGCCTCATCTGCTGGGCCGCTGTCTTCGCCGTCACCGCCCATACCGTCCGCGCCGAAACGCCTGCCCAGCGCGACGCCCGCATGAAATGGTGGCGCGAGGCCCGGCTCGGCATGTTCGTCCATTGGGGCCTCTACAGCGCCGCCGAAGGGTGTTGGGACGGCAAGAAGTACGGCGGCGGAGTGGAGTGGATCCAGAACGAAGCCGGCGTGCCCGCCGCCGAGTACGCCGCCCGTCTGCGCCCGCTCTTCCGGCCCCGGCCTAACTTCGCCAAAGCGTGGGCGCGGCTCGCCAAGGACATGGGCGCCCAGTACGTTGTCTTCACCGCCAAGCACCACGAGGGCTTCGCGCTCTGGGACAGCAAGCTGACGGACTTCGACGCGAAAGACTTCACCGGGCGGGATCTCTTCAAGGAAATCGTTACCGCGCTCCGGGCCGAGGGGCTGCGCGTCGGCGTCTATTTCTCAGTGATCGACTGGCATCATCCGGATTTCCCGGTGAAGAACACCGGCCTGCCGCACCCGCTGCAGAAGCATCCGGAAATCGCCGACCCCGACGCCGGGCGCGTGATGAGCCGCTACGTGGATTCCCTGCACCGCCAGGTCA
>JAJXZI010000076.1 GCA_021780115.1 bacterium
TCAAGCAGGGGGGGGACGCCAACACGATTGCGGTGGTCAACGGGATCAAGGACTGCATTGGGCGGCTGCTGGACGTGCCCAAGGAGCTGGTGACGGAGGTGGTGTTTGACCAGTCGAAGTTTGTGCGAGCGGCCATTGAGAATCTGATACACGAAGGGGCCATTGGGCTGGTGCTGACGGGGCTGATGATCTTGATCTTTCTGGGGAGCATGCGGGCGACGGTGGCGGTGTTTCTGTCGATTCCGCTGTCGGCGCTGGCGACGTTCATTGCGTTGGCGCTGGGCAACAACACGGTCAACACGATGATTCTGGGCGGGCTGGCGCTGGCGTTTTCGCGGCTGATTGACAACTCGGTGGTGGTGCTGGAGAACATTTTCCGCCACCTGGAGATGGGCGAGTCGCCGGTGATCGGCGCCGAACGCGGCGGGCAGGAAGTGGCCTTGCCCGTGCTCGCGGCGACGTTGACGTTGGTGGTGGTGATGTTCCCCGTCACCCTGCTCTACGGCGTGAGCAAGTTTCTGTTCAGTGCGCTGGCCATTTCCCTGGTGTTGTCGCTGTTTGCCTCCTACTTCGTGGCGATGACGGTGGTGCCGCTGTTCTGCGCGAATTTGATCAAAGGCCACCAAGGCCATGACGGGGGCGGGCACGCCGGGCCGGCAGACGGGGCGCCGACGGGGCCGGGCGGCTGGGGCCAACGGTTCAACGCCTGGTTCAACCGCAAGTTCGTCTTGATGCTGGACGGCTACGAACGGCTGCTGTCGCTGACCCTGCGCCGGCCGTTGGTGACGGTCCTGGTGATCCTCGGCTTCTTCCTGGCCAGTCTGTCGCTCTACCCAATGGTGGGCAAATCCTACTTCCCGCGCACCGACCCCGGCCAGTTCGTCATCAGCCTCAAGGCCCCCACTGGTCTGCGCCTGGAACTGACGGACCAGTTGGTGGACCGGGTGGAACAAATCGTCCGGCGGGTCGTTCCCCAGCGCGATCTCAAGATCATCGTGTCGAACATCGGCACCACGCCCGGCTTCAACTCCATCCTCAATCCCAATTCCTGTCCCAGCACCGCGGTGGTGCAGGTGGGACTCAACGACGACCACGAACTCAGCAGTTTCGAGTACATGAACCGGGTCCGCGGTCCGCTCCAGCGCGAACTGCCGCAGGTCAGCGCCTACTTCCAGACCGGCGGTTTGGTGGACGCCATCCTGAATCTGGGCATGCCCGCCCCGCTGGACATCCAGGTCAGCAGCACCGACAAGAAGGCCGCTCACGATATCGCCACCCAGATTGCGCAACAGGTGCGCGCCCTGCCGGGGGTGAGTGACGTGCTGGTGCCGCAGGACATGGATTATCCGGCCCTAAAAATCGATGTGGACCGCGAGCGGGCCAGTGAGTTAGGCCTCACCGCCCACGAACTCGTGGACAGTTTGATTACCGCGCTGACCTCCAACGGCATGATCGCGCCCAGCTATTGGATCGACCCCAAGACCGGCAACAACTACCTGTTGACGGTCCAATATCCGGAAGGTTTCGTGGGAAGTCTCCCCGACCTCGGCTCCATGCCTTTGCGCGCCCCCCATTTGAAACGACCGACGCGCCTGGACTCCGTGGTCCGGATATCCCACATCCTCTCGCCCAGCGAGGTGGACCATTACCAGATTCGGCCGACGATTGACGTTTACGTCGCGCCGACGGGTGAAGACTTGAGCCGAATTTACGCCGGCGTGCAGAAGATTGTGGACCAGACCCGCCTGCCGGAGAACATGACCGTGACAGTGCGCGGCTCGGTGCAGGCGATGCGCGAGTCGTTCAAGAGCTTCGCCGTCGGCCTCATCCTCTCGGTGATTCTGGTGTATTTGATCCTGGTGGCGCAGTTCGAGTCCTTCCTGGACCCCTTCCTGATCTTGCTGGCCGTGCCGCCGGGGCTGACCGGCGTGCTGCTGATTTTGTATCTGACCCACACGCCGATCAGCGTGATGTCCCTGATGGGCATGCTGTTGATGGTGGGCATCTCGGTCTCGGACAGCATTCTCATCGTGGAATTCATCCGGCGCTTGCGCAAGGAGGGGCGGTCGCTGCGAGAAGCGGTCGTGCTCGGACCGCGGGTGCGGTTGCGCCCGGTGTTGATGACGACGTTGGCCACGCTCATCGGCCTGATCCCGATGGCGGCCAAGCTGGGAACGGGCAGCGAGGCCTACGCGCCGCTGGCCCGGGCGGTGATTGGCGGCTTGGCGGTGTCGGCCGTCCAGACCATCTTCCTAGTGCCAGCCTGCTATCTGCTCCTCCACGGGCGGAAGGCCGCCGCCGCGCCCACGCCCGCCTTTGGCGGCGAACAGGAGGCGGTGGGATGAGGATCAACCGTCTGCTCGAAGCGGGGACGGGCAAGGCCCAGGGGCCGGTTCGCGACTCGTAACTGCGCTATGTCTCGCTTCGCCATTCGCTATCCGTATCTGGTCATCGTCATCTGCCTGATCACCTGTGTGGTCGGCGTGACGAGCCTGAAGCGCATGCCGGTGGACCTGTTCCCGTCGATCAACATCCCGGTCGTCGTCGTGGCCACCTTCTTCTCCGGCATGCCGCCCGAGCAAATCGAGAACGACATCACCGGCCAGTTCGAGCGCATGTTCACCCTGGCGGCCGGGATCGACCACATGGAGTCGCGTTCGCTGACCGGGGTGAGCCTCATCAAGGTCTATTTCCAGCCCGGCTCCAATCCCGATTCGGACGTGACGAGCATCGCCAACCTGGCGATGGCCAGCCTGCGCTATCTGCCCCCGGGCACGCTGCCCCCGGTGGTGATGCAGTTTGACGCCTCCAGTCTGCCGGTGTGCCTGGTCACGTTGAAGGGCAAGGGGCTGAGCGAGGCGCAACTGCGCGACTTGGGCCAGTTCACCATCCGCAACCAGATGGCGGGGGTGCCGGGGGCGTCGGTGCCGCCACCCTTTGGGGGACGCTACCGCCAGATCATGGTGTATGTGGACCCGCTCAAGCTGGAGGCGCACGGGTTGAGCGTGATGGACGTGGTGCGCACGGTGAACGAGGCCAACCTGATCCTGCCGGCGGGCGACGTGAAGATCGGGCCGTACGACTACAACGTCTATGCCAACAGCCAGATCAACGAGATGAAGGACATCAACCTGCTGCCGTTGAAGACGGTGGGGGAGGCGTCGGTGCTGGTGGCGGACGTGGGCAAGGCGGAGGACGCGGCACAGATTCAGTATAACAAGGTGCGGATCAACGGGCAGCCCTCGGTGTATCTGCCGGTGATCAAGCAGGGGGGGGACGCCAACACGATTGCGGTGGTCAACGGGATCAAGGACTGCATTGGGCGGCTGCTGGACGTGCCCAAGGAGCTGGTGACGGAGGTGGTGTTTGACCAGTCGAAGTTTGTGCGGGCGGCCATTGAGAATCTGATACACGAAGGGGCCATTGGGCTGGTGCTGACCGGGGTGATGATTTTGATCTTTCTGGGGAGCATGCGGGCGACGGTGGCGGTGTTTCTGTCGATTCCGCTGTCGGCGCTGGCGACGTTCATTGCGTTGGCGCTGGGCAACAACACGGTCAACGCGATGATTCTGGGCGGGCTGGCGCTGGCGTTTTCGCGGCTGATCGACAACTCGGTGGTGGTGCTGGAGAACATTTTCCGTCACCTGGAGATGGGCGAGTCGCCGGTGGTCGCCGCCGAACGCGGCGGGCAGGAAGTGGCCTTGCCCGTACTTGCGGCCACGCTGACCACCGTGGTCGTCTTCTTCCCCGTGACCTTTCTCTACGGGGTCAGTCGGTTTTTGTTTTCGGCGCTGGCGCTCTCGGTGGTGTTGTCGCTGTTTGCCTCCTACTTCGTGGCGATGACGGTGGTGCCGCTGTTCTGCGCGAATTTGATCAAAGGCCACCAAAGCCACGGCGGGGCCGGCCAAGCGCCGCCCAAAGGCTGGAGTCAGCGTTTCAACGCCTGGTTCAACCACCAGTTCCACCGGATGCTCGATCGCTACGAAGGCGTGTTGAACATCACCCTGCTGCGCCCGATGGCCACGGTGCTCGGCATTACCGGCATCTTCGTGCTCAGCATGGCGCTTTACCCGGTGATCGGCAAATCCTACTTCCCGCGCACCGATCCCGGCCAGTTCGTCATCAACCTCAAGGCTCCTTCGGGCACCCGGATCGAGGCGACCGACCGTCTGGTGGGCCGGGTGGAGGAGATTGTCCGCCAAATCGTTCCCCAGCGCGACCTCAAGATCATCGTGTCGAACATCGGCACCACGCCCGGCTTCAACTCCATCCTCAATCCCAATTCCTGTCCCAGCACCGCGGTGGTGCAGGTGGGACTCAATGACGACCACGAACTCAGCAGTTTCGAGTACATGAACCGGGTCCGCACCCGGCTCCGGCGCGACCTGCCGCAGCTCAGCGCGTACTTCCAGACCGGCGGTTTGGTGGACGCCATCCTGAATCTGGGCATGCCCGCCCCGCTGGACATCCAGATCAGCAGCATGGACCTGGAGACGGCCCACGCCATCGCCTCCCGGATCGCCCGACAGGTGCGCGTGCTGCCGGGGGTGAGCGACGTGCTGGTGCCGCAGGACATGGATTATCCGGCCCTGAAGGTGGACATCGACCGCGAGCGCGTCAGCGAGCTGGGAATCAGCGCCAAGGAGGTCGTGGACAGCCTGATCACCGCGCTGACCTCCAACGGCATGATTGCGCCCAGTTATTGGATTGACCCCAACACCGGCAACAATTACCTGCTGACCGTGCAGTATTTTGAGGATTACGTAAAGAGTCTCACTGACCTTGGCTCCATGCCTTTGCGCGCCCCCCATCTCAAGCAGCCGACGCGACTGGACTCCGTGGTCCGCATCTCCCACATCCCGGCGCCCAGCGAAGTGGACCATTACCAGATTCGGCCGACGATTGACGTTTACGTCGCGCCGACGGGCGAAGACCTGAGCCGCGTCTATGCCACCGTGCAGAAGATCGTGGACCAGACCCCGCTGCCGGAAAACATGACCGTGACGGTGCGCGGTTCGGTGCAGGCCATGCGCGAATCATTCAAAAGCTTCGGCCTGGGACTGATCCTCTCCACCTTGCTGGTCTATCTGATCCTCGTGGCGCAATTTCGGTCCTTCCTGGATCCCTTCCTGATTCTGCTGGCGGTGCCGACGGGTTTGACCGGCGTGTTGCTGATGCTCTACTCCTCCGGCACGACCCTCAACGTGATGTCGCTGATGGGCGTGGTGATGATGGTCGGCATCGTCGTCTCCAACAGCATCCTGATCGTCGAATTCACCAACCGGCTCCGCGCCGAGGGCCGCTCGGTGCGCGAGGCGGTGGCGTTGGCCTGCCGGGTGCGTCTGCGCCCGGTGCTGATGACCTCGCTGGCCACGCTCATCGGCCTGATCCCGATGGCCGCCAAGCTCGGCACCGGCAGCGAGGCCTACGCGCCGCTGGCCAGGTCCATCATCGGCGGCCTGGCGGTCTCGGTCGTGCTGACGGTCTTTATCGTGCCGGCGGCCTACCTGATCGCCAATCGCAACCGCGCCGCCACTCCCGGATCGGCGCCGGGGCCGGCCGATATCCTGCCCGGCAACGACAACGCCTGAGCCGGACCACGCCAAGAATATGACCTCCAGAAAACACAAACGACCCAGACGAAAACGCAACGCGAAGACGCCGTGCGGCCGCGCGCTCCGCCGGGCGGTTGGCCTCCCGCTTCAGCGCCGCCAACGGCCGATTGCCAGTCCGGGGGCGTTCGGCGCGCCCGGCTGCGGCCACCAGTGTCGGTGCGCCTGGTGCGTGTTTTTCTGGCTGCTGCAACTGCGGAATTTGGAAGAATGAAAACGGCACTCACCTGGACGGTCTTAATTTTGGCCCTCAGCCTCGTCCGCCTGCCGGCGGAGGAGGCCCGGCCTTTGACGCTGAAGGACGCGCGGGCGATCGCCCTCAAGCGGCATCCGCAAATCTCCGAGGCCGAACTGCTGGCGCTGGCCGCCCGACAGGTCGTTACCGAGGTCCGCTCGGCTTACTACCCCAGCGTCATGCTCAACGCTACCAGCGTCGGTTCCCCGGACAACCAGACCCGCCTCGCCGCCTCCGACGGCTTCAGCAACTCGCGCATTCTCGACCGCAACGCCGAGGGCGTGCTCATCAACCAGTTGATCACGGATTTTGGGCGGACGGCGCACCTGTCGAAGAGTTCGCAGTATCATTTCCAGGCCCAGGGCCAGGGTACGGAAGCCACCCGCCAGCAGGTGTTGGTGGCGGTGGACTCGGCCTACTTGGGCGCGCTGCGGGCCCAGGCGGTCTTGAACGTCGCGAACCAAACGCTCGCCACCCGCCAGCTCGTGCTCGACCAGGTCAGCGTCCTGGCGTCCAACGGCATCAAATCCGAACTGGACGCGGTGTTCGCCCGGGTGGATCGCGAACAGGCGCGGTTGCTGGTGGCCAAGGGCCAAACCGACGTCCAAGCCGCGCTGGCGCTGCTGGCCCGGGTGCTCGGCGACTCGCGCCAACCGGTGTTTCAATTGGCGCAGGAGCCGCTCGTCACCAACGCGCCTCCCGGCGCCGAGGACTTGGTCCAGACTGCCCTGACCCAGCGGCCCGACTTGGCGCAACTGCGCTTGGAGCAGAATTCGGCGAGCCAGTTCGCCCTGGCGCAGAAGGCCCTGCGCAACCCGACCCTCAACGCCTTCGGCGCCGGCGGCGTGGTCCCGGTGCATGACCCAATCATCCAGGACGACCGCTACGCCACCGCCGGGGTTGACCTGAGCATTCCGCTGTTCACTGGCGGACTGTTCCGCGCCAAGCAGCGCGAGGCGCAGTTCCAGGCCCAGGCGGCGGCCGAGAAGATCCGCGACGCCGAGGAGGAGGTCATCCGCCAGGTGCGCGTGGCCAGCCTGAACGTGCAGTTCGCCTTCGAACAAATCGGCCTGACCGAGCAGCTCCTGGCCAGCGCCAGCGAGGCCTTCCAACTGGCCCAGGCCAACTACAAAGTCGGCCGCAGTTCCATCGTCGAACTGAGCCAGTCGCAACTGAATCTCACCTCGGCGGAGATTGCGGAAACCAGCGCGAAGTTCGACTACCAGATCCAACGCTCGCTTCTGAGCTACGAAATCGGCGCCCAGCAGTGACCAGCGGAGTGACGCCGGCGTCACCCCGGCCCGGCGAGCTACCTGTCCTCCGGCGTGAACGTCGCCACCAGCGGCCGATGGTCGGAGCCGGTTCCCCAATTCGGCAACGCCAGCACGTAAGTTTCGGCCTTCACCCATGCCCGCGCCATGCCAGGGCTGAGCAGGATGTAGTCAATGCGGCTGTAGGTGTCTTCCTTGCCGTAGAAATGCGTCCACGTCACGTGGCGCGGTTGGAAGCGCGGGTTCGGATTGGGCTGGTTGTCCCCGTTCCGCTCAGCCGGGCGCGTGTCCAGGAGTTTCCCGTTCCCGTGGCCGAGGACGGTCTTCACCACCGGGCTGTCATAAACGTCGTTGAAATCGCCGAGCACGATCAGGTTCGCGTCCGGGTCGGCGGCGAGGCGGGTGTCGATGTGTTGGCGGAGCAGCTTGGCCTCTTCCAGGCGCAGTTCCGCCTCATCGGCCTCTGGCACCGGGCGGCGCGATTTTAAGTGGCAGGTGAGGAGGGTGAACGCATAGCGGCTATTGACCTGCACCTCAACTTCCGCAAAGCCGCGGCTCACGCGGAAGCGCCGTCCGCCCAGCAGAAAGGAATCGTCCGGGTGCGGGCGCCGGGCGCGGAAGGGGAACTTGCTCAAGACGGCCACATGGATGTTGGTGTCGAGGCCCGTCACGAGTTCCCAGTGCGAATAATCCAGTCCCTCGGCCCTCAAGGCCTCGCGCAGTTCCGTCAGGGCACGCGGCCCGCCGACCTCCTGCAGCGCGACCACGTCGGGCTGGATCGCCCGGAGGCTCTCACGAATCTTGGCCTTGGCGGCGTCGGACTTGGTGGGGCGGGTGCCGGCCGGTGCGTCGAGATAAGTCTCCAGGTTGTAGGTGGCCACGCGGAAGGTGTCCGCGCCGTGCAGTGGCGGTCCACCCGTCAGCAGGATCGCCGCGAGAACGAGGGTGCGGCCCAACAGCTTCGCGTTCACGCAGGGCTGATAACCGGCCCGCGGTGCGGTGTCAAAAACCAAGTCAGCCCGCTGCGCCGAGGGGTGGTGGCTTTGGCGCCTGGCCGCCGCCGCCCCTCGATGTTCCGCGCGGCCCTCGGTTCACGGCATAACGCCGACGCCCTTGCCGGACGCTTGATTCGGTTGCGGGGCGGGCTGTCCTGGGGTGAGTTTGGCGGCGACAGCGTTCAACTCGCCCGTCAACTCCGCGAGCGTACTCTTGGCGGCCGCCCCTTCGCCCTCGGTCCTTTTGATGACGTCTTTGGCTGCGGTGATGCCGCTGGACGTCAATTCGCTACCCACCAGGGTGCGCACGTCGTGCAAATCCGACACAAAAGGCAGGAGCGATTCCCGGGCCTTTTGGGTCAAGTCGCTCACCCGGCCAAAGCTTTCCTGGAGCTGGGTCCGGCGCTCGACGGCCAGTTGGCGGATTTCCGGATTTTTCAGCATCCCCAATTGTTGGTCCCATTGTTTGAAGTAAGCCGCGCCCTGCTCTCGCATGTCGTCGGCGCGCTTCTTGAACTTGGCGGCGGCGTCATCCAGACTCCCCACCGCCTTGGAAAGGGACGCGAACGCCTTGTGCGGGTTGCTGTCGGCGTTTTGCAGCACCTGGTCCAGAGCCGTGATTGAGCCGCCGACCGCCTGGGAGGTCGTCCCCACTTCCGTGCGGAACTGGTCCACGTTGGATCCCGCCTTTTCGGCCTGTTTGTAGCCCGGGCTGGTGGCGCAGCCAGCCAGCAGCACCGCGGCGGCCACAGTGACGACCGCCCGATGGAGTCTGTTCATGTTTGTGTTCACGGGAGCAATTTTGTGCGCCGAAAAGCGCTGCGCAAAAGGAATCTCGCATCCGAGGCCAAGTTCGTCCGGTCTGCGAGTCGGATCGTCGGCAGAAGCCGCGGTGCGCGCCAGAGAAAGTCGGTGCGCATTCTCGAACCGGGTCAAGGCTTCACGCCCGTTTGCCCCGGATTGGATGCTACCTTAACAGACGGCACCGACCTCAACCGGAGGGTCACCTCCAATCCCGATGGCATCCGGTTACGGCACGAAACGGTGCCCTGGCACGACTCGATACAGGTCTTGACGATGGCCAGGCCCAGGCCCACGCCGCCGGTTTCCGCACTGCGCGAAGGCTCAGGTCGGTAGAACGGATCGAAGAGTTGGGCGAGCGACGCGGCGGGCACGCCGGGGCCGCAGTCGGCCACGGTAATCGTGACGAGATCTTCCGCCCCTTCGGCCGACACGGTGATCGGCCCCGCGTGGGCCGCGTAGCGCACGGCGTTGCGGACCAGGTTGGCGAGCGAACGCACCAACAGTTCCGGATCCGCCAACACCTGTAGTTCGTTCGGAACTGCGATCCGGACCTGACTCGCGTCGGCCGCTTCGCGGTGGACGGCCTGTTCGACCAAGGGGCGAAGGTCCACCGGTTGCAGTTTCACCGCGGTGGGTTCGAGGGAAGCCTTCGAGAAGGAGAGCAGTTCATGCACGAGGTTGGACATGCGCTGCACGTCGTCGCGCAGGTCGTTGACGTACTCCTTTTGTTCGCCGTCGGCCCGCTGTTCGAGGATGCCGAGCGCGACCTGGATGCGGGCTATCGGCGAACAGAGTTCATGCGCGATGTCGCCCAGGAAACGCCTTTGGCCGGTGACGAATCCTTTGAGACGGGCGGCCATCTGGTTGATTGCCTGGCCAAGCCGCCCCAGCTCGTCGCCGCGGGTGGCGGCCACGCGGGTGTCGAACCGGCCTTCGGCAATCTGCTCCGTGGCGCGGGTCATCTGCGAAATCGAGCGCGTGAGGCCGCGCACCAGCGGAATCCAGAACAACACGGAGAAGCACACCACGCCGCCGCCGACAGCCAACCACGGCGTTGGATCGAAGAACAAGCCTCCGCCTCGGATCGAGTGGGACACCGCCAGCACCGTCACCGGGCCGGGGCGGTGACGCTCGGGATCCGCCAACGGCAGGCGTACGCCGACCCAGTACCGGCTCGGCGGCGAGGTATGCACCATGAACTTCGGGAGCGGACCTGGTGGCGGAAGTGGCGCGGGCGGTCCCAGTGGGCCGCGGCCGGGCGGCGGCCCGCGACCAGCCAACGGCCCCGGACCCCGCATCGTCATGATTTTGGCCCGAACCTCCGGCGGGAGCAAAGTCGGCTCCCCGGCCGCCTGCGAGCCGTCCAGCCGGAACAGCAGGAAATGGACTTGGTAGGCGTCCGTGAAACGCTCCAGCACCTCATCCCACTGGGCCGCGGGGGCGGCGTCCAACTCTGCCGCGATGAGTTCGCTCACCGCTTGGATGCGGTCGCCGGCGTGGCCGATCAGCAGTGAATCCAGCCCCAGCCGGAATTGGGCCCGGAACACGCCGTAAAACACCAGGCCGAGACAGAGCAGGTTCAGAAAGAACCAGAGCAGGATTTTGGCGTAGAGCGGGAAGCGCAATCGGCTCGCGGGCAAAAAACGAAATCCGAAAACTGAAGCCGGTGCCGCGCCGGGTTCCGCTCCGTTTCGGAATTCGGAATTCGGAATTCGGTTTTTGGGTTGGGTCTTCATCGCGCTCACTCCGCCCCCGGTCTGATCAGCAGGTAACCCGCGGTGCGCACGGTGCGGATGAAGCGCGGTGCCTTCGGGTCGTCCTCCAGTTTCTTCCGCAGGGCGGAGACATGGACATCAATCGAACGGTCAAACACGTCGTAGTTGCGGTCGGCGATCTCGTCCAGCAACTGTTCGCGGGTTTTCACGCGGCCCGGCGCCCGCGCCAGCGCCGCCAGCAGGTCGAACTCCACCGGGGTCAGCGTTAGCGGCCGGTCGTGCAGCAGCGCCACGCGCGCGGCGCGGTTCACCCGCAGCGGGCCGACGACCAGTTCCGGCTCCGCCTCCACGCCGGAGTTGCCCGCGGCGTGCGACGCCCGGCGCGTTACCGCCCGCAGCCGGGCCAGCAGTTCGCGGGTGGAAAACGTCTTCGGCAGATAGTCGTCCGCGCCGATTTCCAGCCCGACAATGCGGTCGGCTTCGTCGCCCCGGGCCGTGAGCATCAGCACCGGCACGTTGGACGTGCGGCGGAGTTGCTTCAGCACCTCGAAGCCGTCCTGGCCCGGCAACATCACGTCGAGGATCACCGCGTCATAGTCGCCGCCCGCCGCTTTCTCCCATCCCTCCGGTCCGGTGTGCGCGGCCTCAACGTCGTAGCCCATCGGCTGGAGATAGTCCCGGATCAGCCGGCAGAGCTTGCGGTCATCGTCAATCACCAGGAGGCGCGTCTTGCCGGAGGCGCCCGCCGGCGTCGGTTTGGTGGCCCTGGGGTCTGGCATGAGTCGTAACGCGATTCGGGAACGCCGCGCCGCGACCAAGGCACTTGGCCGCGACGACGCCCATCCTAACGCGCGGCGCCGCCGAACGCCGCAACTTTTACCATCGCTTAACAATATTCCGCCCGGTTCCACACACTAGCTTTACGTCGCGGGCGTCTGCTAGTTCCAGAAGTCGGCGTGGTGGACGTGGAAGTCGCACCGTGACGGTGGCCGCCCAGCGCCGACGCAAAAACACAACCGAAAGACAGACACAATGAAAAAGACAATGACCCTCCTGACCGGGCTGGCAGTCGCACTGTCAGCGTTCACCTTAATCGCCCAACCAGGTCCGCCCGATGGCTCGCAGCCGCCTCCCGGCGGCCCCCCTTACGGGCCCGGCGGCGAAGGATGGCGCCCGCCGCCGCCATCGCCGCTCATCGGCGTCCTGGACGCAAACCACGACCACGTGATTGACGCGGCACAAATCGCGAATGCGCCCGCGGCGCTAAAGACGCTCGACAAGAACGGCGACGGCAAACTCACGCCGGATGAGTACATGCCGCCGCGGCGGGGTCCGGAGGGGCGCGGCCCCGGTGGGCCGCCGCCAGGCGCGACCGGCGCGGACGGGCAGCAACCCCCGCTGCCGCCGCCGCCGCCGATCGTGGCCGCGCTCGACGCGAATCACGACGGCGTGATCGATGCCGACGAGATCGCCAACGCCTCCGCGGCACTGCTGACGTTGGACAAGAACCACGATGGCAAGCTCACGCCGGATGAATTCCGTCCTCCGTGGGCGGGCCCGCACGGCCCGCGCGGCGGGCGCGGACCCTGGGGTGGGCAGCAACCTCCGGCACAGGCAGACGGTCCTGACGCCGGACCGCCTCCGCCAGCGAGCAACTGAGCGGGGAACGGACGCCGCGTTGCGCGGCGGTGTGACTGCGTTGAGGAAACACGAAGGGCCGGAGGAACCTCCGGCCCTTTTTTCTTTGAACCGGAGATGCGATGCCCCCTACTTCCGCGGGTCGAGCAGCGCCAACACCTTCGCGACGGCTTCTTCGGCCGTCACCGGGGTGACGCTGCCGCCGCGTGGCTTGATTTCGACTTCGCCTTTGGCCAGCGATTTTTCGCCGATGCTCACGCGGAGGGGAAAGCCCACCAAGTCGGCATCCTTAAACTTGAAGCCGGGCCGCTCGTCGCGGTCGTCGAGGATCACGTCCACGCCGGCCGCCGTCAGCTCGGTGTAAATGCGCTCCGCCCAGTTCATCGCCGCGCTGCCCGCGGCCACGTTGAGCGGGGTGACGCAGACCGTGTAGGGCGCGACGCTCGGCGGCCAGAGAATCCCGTCCTTGTCATTGCACTGTTCGATCACCGCCTGGAGGGTGCGGGTGACGCCGATGCCGTAGCAGCCCATGATGCACGGCTGGGAGCGGCCCTGCTCGTCGAGGAAGAAGGCGCGCAGTTTCTCGCTGTACTTGGTGCCGAGCTTGAAGACGTGGCCCACCTCGATGGCGCGGCGGATCTTGAGGGGTTGGCCGGTGGCGGTGCATAACTCGCCCGCTTGGACGGTGCGGAGGTCGGCCCACTTCGTCACTTGGAGGTCGCGGTCGATGGCGACGTGGCGCAGGTGGAAGCCGTCCTCGTTCGCGCCGGTGGTCATGCCGGCGGCGCCGCGCAAGGCTTCATCCGCGTACACCGGCAGCGCCGCCGCGGGACCCGCCAGCGTCGCGGCGACGGCGCCGAGGCTTCCGGGGTGGGCGCCGAGCGCGCCGAAGATTTCCTCCGGTTCGGCCGGGCGGAACTGGCTCGTGCCCAGCAGACCGGCGAGCTTTGCTTCGTTGAGCTGGTCGTCCCCGCGCACCAGAACCAAGACCAGTTTGCTTTCCGCCAGGAAGATCAACGTTTTGATTTGGTGGTGGGGCGCCACGCCGTAGGGCGGCTGCGCCAGCGCGTCGATGGTCGCGACTCCCGGCGTGGCAAACTTCTCCGGTGTGGCCGGGACGGGAATTTTGGGCGTGGGCACGAGCGGCCCTTGGCTGGTGGCTTTCTCGATGTTCGCGGCGTACCGGCCGGACTCGCAATAGACGACTTCGTTCTCGCCCGTCTCCGCCGGCACCATGAACTCGTGCGAGAACTTGCCGCCGATCACGCCGGTGTCGGCTTCGACCGCGACCGTCTTCAGGCCGCAACGAGCGAAGATGCGCGTGTAGGCGTCGTACATCTTCTGGTAGCTGGCGCTCGCCGCCTCGTCGGTGGCGTCGAAGCTGTAGGCGTCTTTCATGATGAATTCCTTGGCGCGCATCAGGCCGAAGCGCGGGCGGATTTCATCGCGGAACTTCACGGTGATTTGGTAAAAGTTCTTGGGCAGTTGCCGGTAGGAATTGATCTCGGCGGCGGCCAGCGAGGTGATGACTTCCTCATGCGTGGGGCCGAGGACCCATTCCTTCTGGGCGCGGTCGTGGGCGTGGTAAAGCACCTCGGCGGCGGAGACGTAACGGCCGCTTTGCTGCCAGATCTCCGGCGGCTGAAGGCAGGGCATGGCGACCTCGAGCGCGCCGGCGCGGTCCATCTCCTCGCGGACGATCTGTTCGATCTTGCGTAACGCCCGCAGGCCGAGCGGCAGGAAGGTGTAGAGGCCGCCGGTGAGTTTGCGCACCAAGCCGGCGCGCAGGAGCAGCTTGTGCGAGGTGATCTCGGCGTCGGCCGGGGTTTCTTTGAGCGTGGGAACGAAGGTGTGGGTCCAGCGCATGAGATTTTACGAGCGGGGAATTACGGTTGATGCGTCGTCGCCGGTGATACGGATCCGGCACACCAATGGCGGGTCAATCGTCAATCGAAAATCGGGAATCACTTCACCGTGTTCACCAGTGGCGCCAGCCCCTGGATGCGCACCTCCAGCCGGTCGCCCGACTGGATTGGGCCGATGCCGCTGGGCGTGCCGGTGAGGATCACGTCGCCTGGCAGCAGCGTAAGGTTGGTGGAGATGAAGCTGACCAGGTCAAAGCAATTGAACACGAGCTGGCTGGTGTTGGAGTTCTGCCGCAACTGCCCGTTTTGAAAGAGCTGGATGGTCAGGCCGTGGGGGTCGAGTTTGGTTTCCACGTACGGCCCCAGTGGCGTGAAAGTGTCGAACGACTTGCAGCGGCACCATTGGGTTTCCGCGTTCTGGATCGTCCGGTCGGTGATGTCCTGCGCCGCCGTGTAACCGAGGATGTAGCGCGCCGCCGCGGCCGGGGTGACGTTGCGCACGCGCCGCCCAATCACGATGCACAGCTCCGCCTCGAAATCGGTGCGATGCGCCGCAAACGGCACCTCGATCTTGCCCCCGTCCGCGAGGAGCGAGGTCGTGGCCTTGAACCAAAACAGCGGCTCCTTCGGCAGCGCCTTGCCGGTTTCGCGGGCGTGGTCGGCGTAGTTCAGGCCCACGGCGATGACCTTTGACGGCGCTACCGGCGTCAGCGTCCGCAGGCCTTTCAGCGGCGTGGTCTTCCGGTCAAACGACGGCGAGCCGAAGACGTCCCCGCGCAAACGAAACAATTCGCCGTCCACGACCTTAGCGTAGAAGATCTCGTCGCCCTTCTGGAATCGGCCGATGGCTGCCATAAAACCGCGCCATTCTTACCAGAAGAAACACGCCGCCCGCAAGCCGAAACTCAGGCCGCGCGCCCTGGCAGGCTTTCTTGGGGTCCAAGGCGGGCAGATGCTTCCGTGGCTCCCGGTGGCACAGAGATCGCTTTCAGCGAGACGCGGCGCATCTCCTCAGCCTCCGACTAGACGGAAGGCGCAGGTTGTTAATGACTTCGCGTCGTCAGCGGATGACACATGCACACGGATGTATAGTTTCTGGACGAGAACCTCACCGCAGGGGCAAAAAGGGCGCGGTCCGCAAAGCTTTCTTTGCGTTTCTCGGCCCTGAAGACCGGACTGGCCGGCCGCGACTCCTCCGGCACGGCTCTGACTTCGTGCCTGCGTCGCAGGCGGCGCGGCCCAATGCTGCTACGAAGACGCCCGCGCGCCGGTCAACCGGCGAAAGGCACACTCTCATGGGCGGCCCCGCTTCGCCGTTCCCCGCGAACAGCCAGTCATCTCTCCCCGCCGCGTGGCGGCGTTGGCCCGTTTTCTTCGCGTGCGCCCTGGCTGGGTGGATGGCCGGCTCATCCCGGGCCGCCGATTCGCCGCCGGGGGACAGCGTCACCACTTTTGGCCAGTTCTACAATCTATCGTCCGACCAGGCGGCGAAAGGGCTGCCGCTTCGGCTCAAAGGGGTCGTCCTGTGCTCCGATTTCGGGTGGGGCCAACTGTATATTCACGATGGACGCGACACCGGCTATCTAAATCCTCAGAGTTTCCGCACCGAACCGGAAGCCGGCCAATCAGTCGAAATCACCGGCACGACCACCTGGCAAGGCAACCAGCTCGGTCTCACGAATCTTAACTTGGTGGTGCTCGGGCCCGGAAGTCTGCCGCCGCCGAAACGGCTCGCGCTGCCCCAACTCGGCGGCGATTTGGGCCAGTGGATTGAAACCACGGGCCGGGTCCGGGTGGCCGAGGCCAGTTCGGGGCGGCTGGAGATGCTGTTGCATGATCGAGGTCAAAGTTGTCAGGTCTATGTCATGGGCCTCCCCGGCACCAATGACTACCGGCGCCTGCTGGACAGCTTGGTGCGCGTGCGGGGTATCAATGGCAGCAAGGTCGTGGACGGTCGGCTCGCCTCCGCTTCCATCATGGTACCCGCCCTTCAGCAAATCACGGTCCTCGCCCCCGCGGTCGAGGATCCCCTGCGGATCCCGGTCCTTGCCATCGGCAGTTTGTTGGGCCGCGAGCTGGGTTCCTGGACCAACAGTCGCGTTCACGTCAGTGGGTTGGTCGCCACTCACTTGCCGGGACAATCTCTGGTGGTCCAGGATTCCACCGGTCTGCTGCGCGCGCGGATTGTCCAGGCCACGCGGACGCAGCCGGGCGACCGGGTGGATTTGTGGGGCTATCTCCGGGTGTCCCCGGACGAGACGGTGCTCGACGAGGCTTACTTTGAAGTCGCGCAGTCGCCCGTTCGCGCGGCCACGGGGGCGTCCGTTCAGCCTGTGGCGCCCCCGGCCACAAATTTTTCCGCCGCGCCCATGCGCCTGGCGGACGTGAGGAGGTTGCCCCAGAAACGACTCGACCGGGGCGTTCCGGTGCGCGTCCGGGGCGTGGTCACCTACGCCGATGCCGCATGGCGGAGCTGCTTTCTTCAAGATGAGAGCGACGCGATCTATGTCGATCTGGGACAACCGGACATCCACTCAGGCCAGTGGGTCGAGGTCACCGGCCAGGCGCGACCGGGCCGCTTCGCCCCCTGCATCGCCGACGCCACGATCCGCGTGCTGGGCGCCACCAATCTGCCGGCGCCCATCCGCGTGGACTTGAATGACTTGGCGAACGGCCAGTGGGATGCGCGTTGGGTGGCGATCGCGGGAGTGGTCCGCAGCGTCACGGCGGAATGGGGGCATCTCTACCTGAACCTGGCGACTCCGGCGGGACGCTTCCAAGCCTTCCTGCCTTGGCGCGACGACCAACCGCCGCCGCCGGACCTGATTGACGCGCGCGTCCGAGTTCAGGGGGCATGCATCTCGGAATTGAACCTTCGGGGTCAGGTGAACGGCATCACGCTGGAGGTGCCGGGCCTGGAGCAGGTGCGGATCCTGTCACCGGCCCCCTCAGATCCGTTTGGCGTTGCCGCCACTCCCATAGCGGCGGTGGCCACGTTTGATCCCAAGCATCGGGCCGACCGGCGCGTCAAGGTCAGCGGAGTCGTCACGCTTAAGATCCCTGATCAGGGCTTCTTCCTCCAGGACGCGTCCGGCGGTTTGCGGGTGCTCACGCAGCAAACGAACGAGCTGCACCTGGGGGATCGGGTGGAGGCGGTCGGCTTTCCTGCGCTGGGCGATTTCGCGCCCTTCCTGGAGGAAGCCCTCTTTCGCGCGGCCGGGAGCGGGGTGCCGCCGACGCCGAAGCCGACCACCGCCGAGCGGGTCTTGCTCGACGGGACCAACGACGGCCAGGTGGTGACGCTGGAGGCCCGGCTGCTCAGGAGCGTGCTGCGTTCCGCCGCCCCGGAACTCGCGGTGCAAGCGGGTCCGGTCGTCTTCACCGCCCGGTTCGGGAGCGCCGTCGCGAGCCGCGCTCTCTTCGCTCTGCAGCCGGGCAGCCTGCTGCGGTTGACGGGCGTGTGCGCCGTTCGAGGCGGGGAGCGCCACGAACCGGAAGCCTTCTGGCTGTTGCTGCGCCAACCGGCGGACGTCGCCTTGCTGGAAGCGCCGTCCTGGTGGACGACGCGCCATGCCTTGGGAGTGGCGGGCGGGTTGAGCGGCGCGCTGCTCTGGACCCTGGCCTCGGCGGGAATTCTGCGTCATCAGGTGCGGCGGCGGACACGGGACCTGCAGCACGAAAACGCCGAGCGCCAGCGGGCCGAACTCGCGCTGCGGGAGTCGCAGGCGCTGTACCACTCGCTCGTGGAGCATCTGCCGCAGAACATTTTCCGCAAAGACCGGGAAGGCCGTTTCACCTTTGCCAACCGCCGGTTTTGCGAGGCGCTGGGCAAGCCCTGGGAGGAAATCGCGGGCCGGACGGACGCGGATTTTTTCCCACCATCCCTTGCGGAAAAGTACCGGGCGGACGACCGGCACGTGCTTGAAACGGGCGGAACCATTGAGGTCGAAGAAGCCCACCAACGGCCCAACGGCCAGAAGCTCTACGTGCAGGCGCTCAAGACCCCGCTCCGCGACAGCCGCGGACAAACCATCGGGGTGCAGGGCGCTTTCTGGGACATCACGGAGCGGAAAGAGGCCGAGGCCCGATTGCGGGAAACACTGGACTTCAACCAAAAACTCGTCCGTTCCTCTCCCTTGGGGATTCTGGCCTATCAAGCGGGAGGGCCATGCGTGATGGCCAACGCCGCCGCCACCGAAGCCATCGGCGCCTCGGTGGAGCAGGCGCTCTTGCAGAACTACCGTGACATTCCGTCGTGGAAGGCGTCCGGCCTGCTCGCCGCTGCGGAACAGACGCTGGCCACGGGCCAAGCCCACCGGCTGGAGGTGCATTTGCTGACCTCCTTCGGGCGGGAATTGTGGCTCGAATGCAGCCTGACTTGCTTCGAGAGCGGCGGCGTTCCACACCTGTTGCTCATGTTCAGCGACATCACCGAGCGCAAGCAACTGGAAGACGGACTGCGGAAGCTGTCCCGCGCGGTGGAGCAAAGCCCGGCCTCGGTCGTGATCACCGACCCGCAGGGAAACATTGACTATGTGAACCCCAAATTCGCGCGGGCGACGGGCTACACGCTGGAGGAGGTCCGGGGCAAGAACCCGCGCGTGCTCAAGTCCGGCGCCACGCCGCCGGAGGTGTACGCGGAGATGTGGCGCGCGATCATGGCCGGCCGGGAATGGTGCGGCGAGTTTCACAACCGGCGCAAAGACGGCTCCCTGTTCTGGGAGGCGGCGGTCATCTCCGGCATCCGGGACGAGGCCGGGCGCCTGACCCATTTTCTGGCGGTCAAGGAGGACATCACCGAACGCAAGCGCACGGAGGAGGAAATCCAGCGGCTCAATGCTGAGCTGGAGCAGCGCGTCCTCCATCGCACCGCTCAGCTCCAGGTGGCCAACAAGGAACTGGAGGCCTTCTCCTATTCCGTCTCGCACGACCTGCGTGCGCCGCTGCGGGCGATTGACGGTTATACCCGCATCCTGGTCGAGGATCACGCCAGCCGGCTGGACGCCGAGGGCCGACGCTTGCTCGACGTGGTCTGCCGCGAGGCCCGGCGCATGGGCCAACTGATCGACGATCTGCTGGAGTTCTCGCGGCTGGGTCGCCGCGAAATGACGCAGGGCGAATTCGACATGGCCGCCCAGGCCCGGACCGTTTTCGAGGAGTTGCGGATCCGTCAACCCGAGCGCCCGGTGCAGGCACACTTCCAGCCACTGCTCCCGATCCGCGGCGATCAAGCCCTGATGCGTCAAGTCTGGGTCAACCTCCTGTCCAACGCGCTGAAGTACACCCAAGGACGCGCCCCCGCCGTGATCGAAGTGGGAAGCCGGTCCCAGAACGGCGTCATCATCTACCACGTCAAGGACAACGGCGCGGGTTTCGACATGAGATACGTTGCCAAACTGTTCGGCGTGTTCCAGCGCCTGCACCGCGCGGAGGAGTTTGATGGGACCGGCGTGGGCCTGGCGTTGGTCCAGCGCATCATCCACCGGCATGGCGGGCGGGTTTGGGCGGAAGGCGAGGTTGGCAAGGGCGCGACCTTCTACTTCGCCCTTCCGAACCAAACAAGAACGACATGAGCGCGAAGAACATTCCGTCAGTCGTGGACAACCCGAACGACGAGCAACTGGACGGTCGGGCGCTGCGGCAGCCTGACGACGCGGACGGCCAACAGGAAGCGCCCCAGAGCCGGCCTTTGCGCGTCCTCTTGGTGGAGGACGTGGAAATCGACGCCGTGCTGGTGGCGCGGGCGCTGCGGAAAGGTGGTTTCCAGCCGGAGTGCCAGCGCGTGGACACGGCGGAGGCGATGGCCGCGGCCCTGGACCAGAAGTCGTGGGATGTCATCCTCAGCGATTGCGCCCTGCCGGCGTTCAGCGGCCAGGCCGCGCTGCAGCTCCTGCGGGAGCGGGGAGCGGACGTGCCGTTCCTCGTGGTGTCCGGCGCCATCGGCGAGGAGGTCGCCGTGCAAATGCTGAAGGCGGGCGCGCACGACTACATCATGAAGGACCGGTTGGGGCGCCTCGCGCCCGCCGTGGAGCGGGAGTTGCGTGAGGCCGAAGTCCGCCGCGCCCGACGATCCGCCGAGGCGGCGCTGCGGGGAAGCGAAGCCAAATTCCGCACCCTCTTCGAGGCCTCCCGCGACGCGCTCATGCTGCTGGACGAGACGGGATTCTTTGACTGCAACCAGGCGACGCTGGATCTGTTCGGCTTTTCGACGCGCGATCAGTTTATAGCCAAGCACCCGGCCGAATTGTCACCCCCGACGCAGCCGGACGGCACGGATTCGCGCGCCGCCGCCGGAGCGCGCCGTGCGGCCGCCCAGGCGACCGGCAGCCAGTTTTTTGAGTGGAAGCACCAGCGCGCCGACGGAACGGTGTTTCCCGCCGAAGTCCTGCTGAACCGGATCGAGTTGAATGGCCGGACCGTCATCCATGCCGTCGTGCGGGACCTCACCGAGCGCAAGCGGGCCGAAGCGGAGCGGACCCAGATGGAAATCCAGCTCCGGCAGGCGCAGAAGTTGGAGGCCATCGGCCAGTTGGCGGCCGGCATCGCCCATGAGATCAACACGCCGACGCAGTACATCGGGGACAACACCCGGTTCCTGGAGGAGTCTTTCGGCCACTTGCAACGTCTCGTGCAAGCCTACGAAGAAGTCCGCGAAGCCATCCGTGCCGGGACGCCGCTGGACGAGCCGCTGGCGCGGCTGGAGCGTGAGCGGGAGCAGATCCAACTGCCCTATCTGCTGCAAGAGATTCCCAGCGCGATCCGGGAATCGCGGGAAGGGCTGGAGCGCGTCACCCTCATCGTCCGCGCGATGAAGGACTTCTCCCATCCGGGAACGGCGCGGAAGACGCCGACCAATCTAAAGCGCGCCATTGAGAGCACGCTGACCGTTTCGCGCAATGAGTGGAAGTACGTCGCGGACGCCGTGACCGAGTTCGACCCGGAGCTACCGCTGGTGCCCTGCCTGCCGGGCGAGTTCAATCAGGTCATTCTCAACCTCGTGGTCAACGCCGCCCATGCCATCGCGGACGTCGTCCAGGACGGCTCCCGGCGAAAGGGGAAGATCACGGTGAGCACCCGCCAACTCAGCGACTGGGCGGAGATTCGCGTCCAAGACACCGGCACGGGCATTCCCAAGCCCGCGCGCGACCGCGTTTTCGAGCCGTTCTTCACGACGAAACCGGTGGGCAAGGGGACCGGTCAGGGTTTGGCGATTGCGCGGTCGGTCGTGGTGGACAAACACGGCGGGACGATTTCCTTTGAAACCGAGGAAGGCCGGGGCACGACGTTTATCGTGCGCCTGCCGCTGAAGGACCAGGAACCCTTGAACGGAAAGAAGACCAGTGAAGCATCGAATTCTCTTTGTGGATGATGAGCCGGCGGTGTTGAGCGGACTGCGGCGGACGCTGCGGACGCTGAGCGCCGACTGGGACATGACGTTTGTCGAGAGCGGCGCGCGCGCCCTCGAACTCATGGCGCAGCAGCCGTTCGACGTGGTCATTTCGGACATGATGATGCCCGGCATGAACGGCGCGGAATTGCTCAACGAAGTCATGCGGCGCCATCCCAAAACGATCCGGCTCATCCTGTCGGGCCATGCGGATCGGGACCTGATCCTGAAGTGCGTGGGATCGACGCACCAGTGCCTGTCCAAGCCGTGCGACGGCGCCGTTCTGCAGGCAACGCTGCGTCGCGTCATCGCCTTGGAGGCGTCGCTCGAAAGCGAGGCCATCAAGCGCCTGGTCACGCGCCTGGAGTATCTGCCCAGCATCCCGGCATTGTATGGGGAATTGGTGGCCTTGTTGCAGGCGCCGGAAACGCCCGTCGAGGAGGTCGCCCGCATTGTGGAGCGCGACCCCGCCATGACGGCCAAGGTGCTCAAGTTGGTGAACTCGGCCTTCTTTGGCCTGTCGCGCCAGGTCTCCAGCCTCCCGGACGCCTGCGGCTACCTGGGACTGGACACGCTCAGATCGTTGGTGCTCTCGCTGCAAACGTTCTCGCAATTCCAGTCCCGCAAGCTGGGGGGCATCGAGCTGGAACCGCTGTGGCGGCACAGCCTGCGCACCGCCCAGGCCGCCAAGCGGATCGCGCAACGGCAGGCGGCCGCAACGGAGATCGTGGACGAGGCCTTCGTGGCCGGGTTGTTGCACGACGTGGGCAAGTTGATTCTGGCCGCCAACTGCGTGGCCGAGTACGAGCAGGCCCTGCGGCAGGCGCGGGAAAAACCGGAAGACCTCGTCGAAGCCGAGCGGGCCGTGTTCGTCTGCGACCACGCCGACGTCGGCGGGTACGT
This sequence comes from bacterium, assembly GCA_021780115.1. Taxonomy (GTDB): domain Bacteria; phylum Verrucomicrobiota; class Verrucomicrobiia; order Limisphaerales; family JAJXZI01; genus JAJXZI01. Next base: position 22,426 of record JAJXZI010000076.1, read on the forward strand.
GATGGGCTTGTGGGGGTTGCCCGCGTCCGTCGTCGAAGCGATTGCCCTGCACCATGCCCCGAGCCGGAGTCACAGCGAGGGATTCGATCCCCTCACCGCGGTCCACGCGGCCAACGCGCTGGTGCAAGAGCGCGACGGGCCGACTCACTCGATCCTGAGCCGGGGGCTGGACTTGCAGCATTTTCAAAAATTGGACCTGGCCCACCGGCTCGAAACCTGGCGGCAAGAAGTCAGGAACACCCCCTAACTCACTCCGACGCGATGAGCAGCAAAATCCTTTGCGTGGACGACGATGCCCGCATTCTCACAGCGTTGCGAAGGAGCTTGCAGGGGCGGTTTGACCTGGAAACGTGCTCCGGAGGTCAGGAAGCCTTGGCGTTAGTCGCCCGCCAGGGTCCGTACGCGGTCGTGGTGGCGGACATGCGGATGCCTGGCATGGATGGCGTGCAGCTTCTGGCCCGTTTGCGCCAGGAGGCGCCCGACACGGTGCGCATCATGCTAACGGGCAATGCGGATCAACAGACGGCGGTGGACGCCGTCAACCAAGGGCATGTCTTCCGGTTCCTGACCAAACCCTGTCCCCCGGAAGACCTGGCGTTGGCGCTCACCGCGGCGCTCCGGGAGTACCGGCTCACCCGCGCCGAACGCGAACTGCTGGAACACACCCTGAGCGGCAGCGTGAAGGTGCTGGGGGACATCCTGGCGTTGCAGGATCCCACCACCTTCGGGCAATGCCAGATCGTGCGGGAGCGGCTGCGCAAGTTTCTGCGGTCCTTCGTGGCGGGCCCGGCCTGGCCATTGGAAATCGCCGTCATGCTCTATCGGATCGGGCTGATCACCATCCCGCCGGCGGTACTGCACAAGGCCCGCAACGGTGAAACGCTCAGTGGCCCGGAGCAGGATTTGATGGACGAGGTTCCCGAATTGGGCGCCCGTCTGCTCCAGAATATCCCCCGGTTGGAGTCCGTCGCGGAGATCGTCCGCTATCAGTCCAAGCACTTTGATGGCACTGGGCACCCGCGCGACCAGGTTGCGGGCGAGGAAATTCCCCTCGGTGCCCGCGTCCTGAAGGTGCTGGCGGACTGGGTGGAACTGGAGAGCCGCGGTCTGCCCCGCGCCCTGGCGGTGGAAGAGTTGCGGATCCGCGCGGGCTGGTACGACCCCCGCGTCCGGGAGGCCGCCTTGGCCGCTTTTGATGTGCCTGCGTTCGGCCCGGATCTTGCCCAGCGGCCCGGGCGCATGATCAAGGCCAACGAGCTGCAACTCGGCCAAATGCTCCTGACGAACGTCGAGACCCTGGACGGGATGATGATCATCGCCGCGGGCAACGTCATTTACGACACCGTGCTCCAGAAAATCCGGAATTTCGCCACCTTGAGCGGTCTGAAGGAGCCAATCCGAATCGCCGAGTAACCGCCGCCCCGTTCAAGCCGACCGGCGGGAACGGCGTGGGCGTGCCCCGGCGCGCTGGAAGACCGGCCGCTTCCAAATCGGCACGACACGTTTCATCTCGTCGATGAGCCACTGGCAGGCGGCGAAGGCCTCGCCTCGGTGCGGCGCCACGATCTCCACCCACAAAGACGGCTCGCTCACGTTGACGACGCCGAGGCGATGGACCACGCGCACGGACGCGATCGGCCAGCGTTTTTCCATCTCGTCAAACAGCCGGTGGAATTGGTGCTCGGCCATCTTCCGAAACGCCTCGTATTCGAGTGCCCGGATGGCGGCGCCGGCCTCGGTGTCGCGCACCACGCCGAGAAAACAGACCACCGCGCCCATACCGGCGGGCATCGGCCGCTGCGCCAGCCACGCAGCTTCGTCGATCGGCTCGCTCGTGAGGGTCAATTCGCGACGCATGGGAGTTGTCATGCTGCCAGGTTGTCAGAGCATCAAATACTCGCGCGCCCACCGTGACGATTCCAGCAGGGAACGGCTCCCGCGAACCCGCACTCAACCGCCCTGCACCGGCGGAAACAACGACACTTCATCCCCGTCCCGCAACACGTAGTCGCGCGGTTGGTAATCCACGCCGACGGCCAACAGCGTGGACTTTTCCAGCGGCGCCAATTTCGGGAAGCGGCCGACGATGCGCCGGTAAAGGTCGTCGAGTCGGCTGCCTTCAGCAAGCGCCTCGGTGGTCTGCGCACAGCCGGTCAGGTCTTGAAAATAGGAGAAGAACGAGACGGAGACTCGCATGGGGGAGCGCACGGCGGGTCAGCGTCCGTCGTCGAACCGCGGACGGTCACTCGTTTCGGGAGCGACGTTCCGGTAAATGCGCTCGCAGCCGGTCCGGTACACCCGTGGGAACAGGACGCCAACAAACGGGAGATTGCGGTAGCGCTCGGCGAAATCCAGCCCGTAGCCGACGACGAAGAAATCGGGAATCTCAAAGCCGACATAATCCACCTCGACATGTTCCGTCCGCCGCGAGGTCTTGTCGAGCAGCACGCAGGTGCGCAGGCGGCGCGGTTTCAACAGCCGGAGTTTCGGTATCACGTGGCTGAGCGTTTTGCCGGTGTCGAGGATGTCGTCCACGAGCAACACGTCGCGGCCGCGCACGTCGAGCCGCAACTCCTTGGTGAACACCAACTCGCCTGATTCGGTGCCGGCGCCGTAGCTGGAGACGCCAATGAAATCCAGTCGCAGCGGCAGCGAGAGGTGGCGGACCAGGTCGGCCAGGAACATCACCGTGCCGGTGAGCAGCGAGACGACGACCAGTTCGCGCCCGGCGAAGTCGTGTTCGATCTCGCGGGCCATCTGGTGGACGCGCCGGGCGATTTGCCGGTCGGTGATGAGGATGTGCGCGACTTCCTTGCGCCAGCGGGGCGGAACGGGCGTGCCGCCGCGGGCAAGACGGATGGCACCGGTGCGTTTCATCGGCAGATGGCCGGTCCCACCGGCACCCCTGCCGGGGAGTTTCTCGGCGACCGTTCGCCGGCGCCGCCCAAGGCGCGGTTCAATTCCGCCAGCAGCCAGTCCGCTTCCGGCCCACTCTTTATCCCGCTGGCGACAGTCATTTCCTTGCCGGCGCGCGTGACGAGCTGGACGTCCTGGTACGCCTGCCGTCCGCTGGTCATGCCGGTTTTCAATTGGAAGTTGGCGACCTCGTGCCTGGGCACCGTCCGTGCCCGGCGCAGTAGCAACCAGCGGTTCACCGAGGTGACGCTGTCCGAGTCGATCGTGACCCGGCTCTGTTTGAACCAGAGGCTGAAGCACAGACAAAAAACCAGAACGTCCACGCCGCCGAAGATGATGCAAAACCACCGGGGCGCGCCGGTGTGGAGCATCAACCAGACGACCCCTGACCAGATCAACAGGAACGCCGTCAGGCCGAGAGCGGTCCCCGGATTGCGCGCCGCCGGAAAGAAGAACTCCCGGCCGCCGCGCGGTCCGTTGCCGACCCGGATGCGCGAGTGTTCCTCAAGGCGGATTTTCTCGACCGGCATCTGATACGCCACCGTCGGGTCCGGCTCGTCGCGCGCCGCCGCTGGCGTCTCGGCGGCCTGGAACACCGGCACGTCAAAGGTGGCGTGGAAATCCGGCCCGGGCATTTTCGCCGCCGCTTCCAGGCGCCAGTAAAACTGTTCGTCGCCGCTGACGGACCACTCTGGCTGGTCCGGGGGTAGTCTAAAAAAAACCGGAATGCCGGTCCGGCCCGGTTCCGGCTCGGTCAGGTCCGCTTTCAAGACTTTTTCGTCCTGCCAGAGAATGGTTTCCTGGGTCGAACGGTCGCGGCCGCCGGTGGTGACGCGGCGCACGCAGGAGAGTCGCAGGTGCAGGCCGTGTTCAGGCCGCAAGCGCGCGCCGGTTTGGATCACGCCTTCGAGCGCGCCGCCGAGCGCCGCCGGAACCGAAGCGAGGTTAAAAACGCATTCCCCAAAGCGCCGCCGCACGAGCATCGTCCGGATTGCCGCGACGAGAAAACCGAGGCCGGCCAGCGGAAAAAACAAGGCGAGCAACACCTTGTAGTTGCCGTGGCGCAGTTCCTCCGGCAACGCGAGCAGCGCCGGAGTGGACAAGCCGCAAAAGGCCAGCGCGAAGATCCAGTAGAACTTAACCGCCCGCGGGTCGGAGGATTTGACGCGGCCGGCCGCCCAGTCCTCGCGCGCCAGCCAAGGTTTGGCGGAGACTGACCTGCCCGTCGGGTCCGGCCCGCGCTTCTGCCGCCGCAGATGGTAGAGCGGCGCCAGACTGAAACCGATGAAGGCCGCTCCGAACAGGAAGCCCGCGGCGGCGGATGAGTTGTTACCGCTATACCAGGCATTCACTGAACGCCAAACCATGAACCCGCCGAATGCCACGACCAGCAGGCACACCAACACCAGACCCACCGTGCTGAGAACTTCCTGGAGTGGCCGGGACATGACTCAAATGTGCTTCGAATCGTGATCGTCCTTCACCTTGTAGCCACTCTCCTGCCGCTGGAAATTGACGGCGTTTTTCTTCACGTAGGCGGCGAAGACGTCGTCCGCGCTCATGCCGAGCACCTGGGCCAGGCTGATGAGAAAGTGGAACAGGTCCACGACCTCGACCCGCGCGTTTTGCTCGTCCAGCTTTTGGTAGCGCGCCCACCATTTCCACGGGACGCTGTCGGTCAACTCGGCGATCTCCTGGGACATGGCGCGGCAGTAATTGAGAATCCATTGGGTCTTTTCCGCGTCGCTCAGGCGGTCGGTCTGGACGCCGATGCGCTCGTTGAGCGCCTGCTGCATCCGGAATAGTTCGCGCAGTTGGTCGGGCGAGTCGGGCTTGTCCATGCCCGGAGGATTTCGGCAGCGGCGGGCGGAAGCAAGTGTGGAATGAACCCCTGCTGTGCGGCGGGTGCGTGGTGCCCGCCGCGCATCGCGGGTTCCTCCTCGGCACTTCCCGCTTTGCAGGCCGCCGGGCGTCTGTTTCCATCCGCGCATGGCAAAAACGGCTCTCAAAACGATTGTCTCCCATTGTGACCGGCTGTTGCGCACGGCGGAATTCAAGGACTACGACGGCGCGGCCAACGGCCTACAGGTTGAAAATGACCGCCCCATCACGCGGCTGGCGGCGGCAGTGGACGCATCGGCTGCCACCGTCCGGCTCGCCATCGCGGCGAAGGCGGATCTGCTGATCGTGCATCACGGGCTGTTCTGGGCGCCGTCGCATCCGTGGACCGGCAAGCGCTACGAACTGCTGCGGCTGCTGTTGGACCACCAAGTCGCCGTTTACAGCGCGCACCTGCCGCTGGACGCGCATCCCAAGCTCGGCAACAACGCCCGGCTCGCCGCGGCGCTCGGCTTGCGCGGCCTGCGCCCGTTCTTCTCCGACCACGACCAGTTCATCGGCTGCCAGGCCAATGCCCGGATTGCGCGTGCCGATTTGTTGGCGCGGATGCAGGCGGCGACCGGCGCCGCGCCGCGCGTCATTCCCGGTGGACCGCCGGTGTGCCGCCGGATTGGCGTGGTGACCGGGGGCGCGGGCAGCGAACTGCGGAAGGCGGCGGATGACGGTCTTGACACGTTCATCACCGGCGAAGGCCCGCACTGGACCTACGCGCTCGCCGAGGATCTCGGCTTGAACGTGCTCTACGGCGGCCACTATGCCACGGAGACGTTCGGCGTGAAGGCGCTCGCGGCCCATCTGTCGCGCAAGTTCGGCCTGCCGTGGACGTTCCTCGATCACCCGACGGGCCTCTAACCCGGGTATTTCACCTGCCTACGGATGGAGTGCGGACACGGTCCCCGGCCGCGGGCGGCTTGCCCGCGCCATCTTCGTTGGAACACCCTCACTGGCCGTTCTTGAGGCAATACAGTTTGCTCAGTGTGCGGATAAGCAGTCGATCCCCGGCCAAAGCGGGCGTGGCAAGGCTCATTTCGCCCAGCGAGTTCGTGCGCAGCAGGCGATACTCCGGCCCGGCTTGGAACACAAAGGTGTCGCCGTCCTCGCTCAGCGCGAAGATCTGGCCGTTCACGGCCCAAGGCGAGGCGGTAAAGGCGGTCGGCTCCGGGCGGACACGCTGCTTTTCATAAACCTGCCGGCCGGTCCGCGCGTCGTAGCAGGCCAGGAATCCGAAATCGTACAGCACGTAGAAATAGCCCTCGTAAAGCAACGGGGACGGATTGTAGGGGCCGGCGGTGGGCTGATACCACGCGATGAACTCGTTGTTCGTCTCGCCCGGTTTGAGGCTGATGTCGCCCGACGCGCCGGGCCTGATCGCGAACACCGGACGCACTTTATCGCCGACGTAGCCGGAGCTGACATACAGCAGGTCGGACTGCGCCACCGGCGTCGGAATCATGATCGACGACATGCCGCCGAATTCCCAGAGCAGCTTGCCGTCGAGATCGTAGGAGCGGACTTTCTTCGTACCGGCGGTGATGAGTTCGGTGCGCTGGCGGTTCTGCCAGACAAACGGAGTTGACCAATTGCTTTTTTCGTCGCGCTCCGCGCGCCAGAGCGGGCGTCCGGTCTTCGCCTCGAGCGCCACGGCAAACGAGTTCTCCTCGTTGTCATTGACGAGGAACAGCCGGCCTTGGTGGAGCGCGGGCGAAGCCGCCGCACCCCAGCCGTTGCGCATCTTCACCGGCGGCCAGTTCGTGGACCAAAGCAATCGGCCAGAGAAGTCGTAGCAAAACAAACCGACGTTGCCAAAGTAGGCATACACCCGTTGGCCGTCCGTCACGGGCGTGGCGGAAGCATACGTGTTCTTCACGTGCAATCCATTGGGCGGCTGGCCGTGGTAGGCTTCCCGACGCCACAGTTCGTGCCCCGACTTGAGGTCCAGACAAAGCACCAGCCAGTGATGTGTGGCTGGCGAGACCTCCTTGCGTTCGCCGCCGAAATAAAGGCCCTTCTTCGGCAACTCCACTTCGCCCTCGCTCATCACCGTCGTCAGGAAGACGCGCTCACCCCAAACGATGGGCGAGGACCAGCCGCGTCCCGGCACCTCGGCCTTCCAGGCAACGTTCTCGTTCGTGCTCCAGCGCTCGGGCAGATGGGGGTTCTCGGCGATGCCGGAACCGCCTGGGCCCCGAAACTGTGGCCAGTTCGCTTCGGATTCCGCGGCCAGCACCGCGCCCGCAAATAGCGCCATGAGCAGGAGAAGCGCGGACATTCTGACCCGCGTATTTGTTGAAACCAGTTCGCGCGAACAAGGCTGTCCGTGCTCCGATGGGTGTTTCATGGCGGGAAGCTTGGCGGGATTGGCCGGGGCGGCAAGCAAAACGCGCGGAAACGGGATCGTAAGCCTCGCGGTCCTCCCTGCGGATGCCGCAAGTTTCTCGGGGCGGGAAACACTCTGAACATGACGCGCTGGTGAAGAATCTGGTCGAGGCGCAGGATTTTTAGCCGTTCAACACTTCTGGAAAACGGGACGAATGATGTTGTCAATCCGGTTTCCGGCCAGCTTTTTCGGTTCTGAGCGGTCGTTTGGGCGGGAAGCCATTCACCCCCCTGTTCAAGCCTCGAAATGCGGCTCTGCGAGGCAAGGCGCGCGTAGAGCGGGCATCCTACCATGACGGAACTCATGCGTGAGCGGCGGCTTGGGCGAGACTTGGCTCCGGGCGCTGTTGCCAAGCGCGCACGGTGTCCGGCAGAATCGCGCGGATGAGTTTCACCGAGTTGACGGAGGCCTTCTTCATGAAGTCCGCCGGCTGGGAGGCGGTCAAGAATGCCCGCACTTTGCTGGCGGGCGGCAAGGTGCTTTCCTCGAACTGGACGCCGCCGCTGCTCAAGGGCGTCGTACAGGAAGGCTCCGCCTCGTATCGCGCCGGCCTCGTTATCAAGGGGCCGGTCGATATCGACAACCTCTGCCCCTGCCGCGCCTCGCGCGAGGCAGGCATCATCTGCGCGCACTCGGTCGCGGTGGGACTGCATTATTTGCACCTCTCGCGGGCGCCCGCTCCCGGCGCGACGCTGGCCACACCGGTGCCGGCACGCCCGGGCGTAAGACCCATCACGCGTGAACCCGCACCACCGCCAGGTCCGCGCCTGAAACGCGCGCCGAATGGCGAGCCGGTGGAAATCGCCGTCATCTTCCCCCCGACGTTCGCGGCCAGCATCGAACGCGGGAAGGTGATGGTCACGCTCGAAGGCCGCTGGAGCCGGGGCCGCGTGCCGCTGAGCGCGCTGCCCATGAACCAGCCCTTCTCGCTCTCGCCCGAGGACGCTCGCCTGCTCGACAAGGCCGAGGAACTCGCCGACGGCGAAACGCCCGGCGGCCTGATGCTCAATCTGGTTCAACTGACCCAACTGCTCGACGCGCTGGCGGGTCATCCGCGCGTCGCGCTCGGCCGCGGTCAACCGCTGAGGGTGAACGCGACGCCGTGGCGCGTGCCGGTCCAGGCGACGCTCGAAACGTCCGGCGAGATTCGCCTGAACCTGCCGCCGGACCTCCAGCCCCCGAAGCTCATCGCGGGCGACTCGCTTTGGGGGTTCCGCGGCGACTCGCTGGAACCGGTCGGCCTGCCGAAACAGTGGCGGGAGTTGTTTCGCTGGCCGATGACGCTCTCGCGACAGCGCGTGCCGCTGTTCCTGAGCCAGGAGTTGGTCGTGCTCGAAGCCGAGAGCGAGGTGGACGCGAATTTCGGTATTGATGAGTTCACCCTGGAGCCGCAATCGCCGCGCTTTATCCTCGCGCTCAATGGCGGACTGGTCCAATTGCAGGCGCAGCTTCAGTGTGCCTACGGCGCGCGCATCATGACGGTGGGCGTGACGGCGAAGGACGAGACGCTCTGGTTGCCCGACCCGAAGTGTACCACGCGATACTCGACGCGCGACTATGGCGCGGAGGTCGCGGCGGCGGAGCGGATGCGCCGCGCGGGCTTCACCGGCCCGGATGCGCAGGGCCGCTGGAACCTGCATGGCGAGAGCGCGGTCGTGCGTTTCTTTGCGCGCGACTATCCGCGCTGGAAGAAGGAGTGGGAGGTCTCGCTCGAAGAGCGACTCCAGCATACCACGACGAAGAATTTCGAACGGCTGGAACCGCGCTTCGAAATCCGGTCCTCGGGCGAACGGTGGTTCGACGTGGAGATGTCGCTCGCGTCGGCGGACGGTGAGAAGTTTTCGGCGGCGGACATCCAGCGGCTCATCCTGTCCGGCAACGGCACGACGCGCTTGAGGAACGGCCGCATTGCGCTCATCGACACCGGGGCGCTCGAGGAGTTCAACGAGGTGCTGCGCGACTGCGCGCCGCAACAGCACGCGGGCGGCTACCGCTTCAGCGACGTGCAGGCGGGCTTCCTCGACGCCACGCTCCGCCAGCAGCCCGGCTGGCAGGTGCAGGCGGCGGCGGGCTGGCGTGAGCGCGCGGCCCGGCAAAGCGGCCAAGCCAAACTCACCTGCCCGCCGCTCGGTCCGCTGGAGGACGTGCTGCGTCCGTATCAGCGGCAGGGCGTGGCGTGGCTGCAATTCCTCCGGGAGAACAAATTCGGCGGCATCCTCGCAGACGAAATGGGCCTGGGGAAAACACTCCAGACGCTGGCGTTCATCGATTCGCGCCATACGAACCGCGAGCTTTCCGGCCCGGTGCTCATCGTCTGCCCGACGTCGCTCGTCTTCAACTGGGTTGCGGAGGCGAAGAAGTTCACGCCCGGCCTCAAGGTGGTCGCGCTGCACGGCGCCGGCCGTCACGACCGATTCGAGGACATCCCACAGAGCAACCTCGTCATCACCAGCTACGCGTTGATCCGGCGCGACGCCGAGCGGTATCGCGAGTTCGAGTTCGACACGCTCGTGCTCGACGAAGCCCAGCACATCAAGAACCGCCAGACGCAGAACGCGCAGGCCGTGAAGGCCCTCCGCACCGCGCATCGGCTCGTGCTCACCGGCACGCCGATGGAGAACTCGGTCCTCGATCTCTGGAGCATCTTCGATTTCCTCATGCCCGGCTACCTCGGCTCGGCGACGGATTTCCGCGAGCGGTACGAGCAGCCGATCACGCGCGACAAAGATGAGGCCGTGCAGGCGCGGCTCGGCCGCCGGCTGCGGCCCTTTATCCTGCGCCGTCTCAAGACCGAGGTGGCCAAGGACCTGCCCGCGAAACTCGAACAAGTCTCGTTCTGCGAACTCACCGACGAGCAGGCGGAAATCTACCGGCAGGTGCTCGCCGTCAGCCGCAAGGAAGTCATGGACGCCGTCGGCGCGCAGGGTCTGGCGAAGAGCAAAATGGTCGTGCTCAACGCGCTGTTGCGGCTGCGGCAGATCTGCTGCGATCTGCGGCTCCTCAAGCTGGAAAATGCCGAGTTCACTGACGACAGCTCGGGCAAGCTGGCGATGTTCGGCGAGTTGCTGGAGGAGGCGATGGATGGCGGGCACCGCGTGCTCGTGTTCAGCCAGTTCGTCTCGATGCTCACGCTGCTCAAGGACAAGCTCACAGCGGAGCAAGTCGAGTTCTGCTACCTCGACGGCGCGACGACGAATCGCGGCGCGGTCGTCGAGAAGTTCCAGGCCAACGCAGCGATTCCCGTCTTCCTCATCAGCCTCAAGGCCGGCGGCGTCGGCCTGACGCTCACCGGCGCGGACACGGTCGTCCATTTCGACCCGTGGTGGAACCCGGCGGTCGAGGACCAGGCCACGGATCGCGCGCACCGCATTGGCCAGACGCGCGTGGTGACGAGCTACAAGCTCATCTCGCGCGGCACGGTCGAGGAGAAAATCCTGACGCTTCAGCAGAAGAAGCGGGCCATCATCAAGGCCACGCTCGGCGGCGAAGATTCCCTCGCCGAGAATCTGACGTGGGAGGAAATCCAGGGGCTGTTTGAGTGACATGAGTGGAATACGGCCAACCCGCTGCCCCAGGCGAGTGGCTGTGGCAGGTATCGAAATGTTCGCCAGGCCAGGTCTCCCTCGCATGCACCAAGCAGCAGGAAGGGGCCGGCCACAGCAAAAGCGGGAGGAGAAAGGAAGGCGCCAGGCCTTTTCGCATGGGCAGCGGCTACCGAAGTGATCGCTCAAGCGCAACTGAAGGGAAGTATCCGGCGGCGTTTCCGAATTACCCTTTGTCTGGCGGGTGCAGCGTCGGGAGGTGGGGAAGCTCGCGGAAGCGGCTGGCCAATGGGCGCGCGGCCGGGCCGGGCGGAGTATGCCGGAAGGCGGGGATTAGATTGTCAACGGGATCGAGCGACTTTTTTCGGCGCGGTCGAGTCAGGCTGAGTTGAAGCGAATTTGGCTCAGGGGAGGCAAGCCCGGTGGCAGCCGACCGCCCGGAGCCTTCACGTGCCCGTTTCCGCCCAGGCCGTATGCAGCCAGTCCCCAGCTCGGCCCCTCAATATGACGATGGCCAAGGTCAGTTGATGTCAGTTGCGACGGCGCATATAGCGGAATCAGCCTTCGCGCGGGCCCGGTTCAAGACCGGAAGAAGCGCCGCCGCCAGGATGCCGATGACGGCAATCACCACTAGCAACTCGAGCAGCGTGAACGTCCTCCAGGTCGAATTACACTTGCCGCTCATTTCGTCACGGCCCGATAAAAGCGCACCGGTTGGGCAGTGGCGTCTTGGTCTTTCCACTCCACCTCGCCGGCCAGGTTTGTGATGCTGGCCAGGTCGGTCCAATCGGCGAGATCGGTTGAGAACTGCAGCGCAAAGACACGATTGGTCGGGCCAATGATCGTCAAGGGCAGACCATCGGGTTGCAGTGGGCCGGCCCGCAGGAACGGCGGCTCCGGGCCGAGTTTCACCAGCCAGTAGTCCCAGCCCAAGTCGAGCGGCGCGGTTTTGTTGCCGCTGGGTGGCGATTTGGAATAGCCGGCCAGCATAAAACCGCCATCCGCCGTCGGTTTGAGCGGAGTCACCGACATGTCCGGCGGATACACCGCCAGGTCGTAGCCTTCGGTGTTGCTGCCGCCGAACGACTGGTCCCACATTTGGTTGCCTTCGGCGTCGATGCGTACCAGCCAGTAATCATAGCCGCCGAAAAGGGGACTGGTCTTGGTGCCGCCCGGCCACGAGGTGGATTGCCCGCAGAGAATCCAACCCCCGTCCGGCATTGGCAGCAGCGAAAGGCAGCGATCATCACCCATGCCGCCGTACGAGCGGTCGCGCAGCACGTTGCCATCGGCATCGATCCACACCAGCCAATAGTCGTTGCCGCCATAACAGCGACTGGTCTTGTTGCCCGCGGCGGGTGTAGGTGCCGGTCCGGAGGAGGAAAAGCCGGCCAGCACAAAGCCGCCATCGGCCGTGGTTTGGCAATCCCAGACGCGCTCCCTTCCCGTGCCCCCGTAGGATCTGTCCCACAGCTTGTTGCCGTAGGCATCCAGGCGTACCACCCACATATCGCTGCCTTGGTACAGCGCGCCTCCGGACGGCCCAAAATAGGGGCTGGTCTTGTTCCCGGTGCCCGGAAGGGACATCGAAGAGCCGGCCAGCAGGAAACCACCGTCCCCGGCCTGCCGGGCAACCTTCACGTCGTCAGCGTTTGAGCCACCGAACGACTGGTCCCACATTTGGTTGCCATTGGCGTCCAAACGGACTATCCACATGTCGCCATTGCCATAATAGGGAGCCGCCTTGGAACCGCTGGGGAGCGAGAAGGATTCGCCGGCCAGCAGGAAACCACCGTCGGTCGTCGGCTCGATCCAGAAACCCCGCTCGGTATTGTTGCCGCCGTAAGACGCGTCCCAAACTCGCTGACCGCTGGCGTCCAGGCGTAACACCCAGTAATCCAGGCCGCCATAGTAAGGCGGGGTTCGGTCGCCATCCGTGGAGTTCGAGAATCCTGCCATAAGCGATCCGCCATCAGCCGTCGGCAGTGACCGGATCACGACATCAGTTTGGGAACCTCCGTAAGACTTGTCCCAGAGCCGATTCCCCGCCGCATCCACTCGGACCAGCCAGGGGTGCCATCCGGAACCCGAAATACCGCCGGGGTTATAGGTCACGCCGCAGCCGACCAGGATAAGCCCACCATCGGACGCCGGAACCAGATCATAGAGAATATCCTCTTTGCCCAGTGCCGCGTAGGATTTGTCCCACTGGATCGCCATTGGACCGTTGGTTTGAGCGCGAGCAGCCGGCGCAAACAAGCCGGCGAAGGCGATAACGGCGAGCGCCGCCGCTACCTGCTTATTCCAGATTTGTGACAGGTTTTTCATAATTTCTCCTTCCATTGTTAAATCTTTGAGCGTTGATGAACGGCTGCAGGCCCCTGCGATTCCCTCGCTCAACGTCTCCCTGACCTGCAGCCGTCCTGTCCGCACTAGTGCGGCAGCACCTGCAACTTGATGTGCTCCACCGGGAAACCGTCAGCCGTTGCGCCCTTCCCGGAAGCGCGTTCCCACAAGCCGACTTGGGTCATCTGGGCGCGCCCAGGAGTGCCGTCCGGCACGCCGAACGCCTCGCTGAGCGGGCCCATCCCGGTGGCCTCTATCAAATCATAAATGAGGTTTTCCGGTTGGATGTTTAAAAGGTCCGGCAGGGGAGCACCGGGCGCATCATTGATGAACACATATTTGAGGAAACACTCGCCGAGTGCTGGCTGGGCCCCGGCCAGCAACTCGAAAGGAGTGTGGCCCAATAGAGCCGCCCCGTCCTCCAGTGTCACGACAACGACGATGGCGTTCCTCGTATGGCACAGAACGGTGACCTCGGCACGACCATCAGCCAGCGGGCGCTCGATTACAGTCCCCTCAATCTTGGTGTCGATGGCGATGTTTCCGCCGGATTGCTCGTAGAGCCACCGGCTGGTAAGACCCGCGTAATCCACCGGCATGAGCAAGCCTGCTTGCGGATCGGCCCAGGCGATATAATTGAACGGAGCCGCGCTTGCATCTGACCCCTGTGCTTGGATGAAGTCCTCAATGGGCCGGATCCTGACGGAGCGGTCGGTCTTCTGGCCACCATGGGTGGCTGCCGTCCCAATCAATAGGGTGGCCACAGCGGCAACGACTGTGGGGACCGTGTGAATTAAGCGTCGTCCGATCCCGTTTTCTCTCGGCGGGATTCGGTATGTTACTGGATTTTTCACTGTGATTCCTTTCGTTATTCAGGCGCTGAGCGCCTGGGTTGACTGTTGGTTGCCGGAATAGCCGTCGAAGCCAGCCCTTCCGGAGCTTTCTTCAGCCGCCTTCTACAGCGGCCCTTCATTGCGGTACTACAAGGTTCGGGAGAAACGGTTGCCGAAAATCTTTCGGGCGAATTCCTGAAGGCTGGAGCGGGGCTTTCGAGGCGGTTACGGGTTGGACCCTGGCGGCGCTTTGGCTCGTTCGGCAGCCTCCAGTTCAGCGAAAGAGGGTGCGTGCCAGAACTCAAGAACCCCTTCGCCATCCAGGCGAGCGAGAGTGCTTCCATCAGGCGAGAATGCCGCCCAACGGTGCCAATGATTTTCCCAAGGAAAAGTCAGCAGCGGGCGAAGGAGAGTGAGGTCCCAGAGCTTGGCGCAGTCGCGGGTGTTGCCAAACGTCACCAGGCGCCGGCCATCGGGAGAAAAGCAAACTCCGCATGCGGCGTTGTAATGGGCCCGGAAACGAGCCAAATGCCGACGCGATTGCACATCATGGAGATTCACGTATTCGTCAACGCCAACGGAGGCGAGCAGACGTCCATCCCAGGCGTAAGCCAAAGCATTCACACGCTCGAGGTGCCCGGGGAACTCAATCAGCAGCTCGTTGGCAGGAAAGGTCCAGAGCTTTACTTTGCCATCCCAATGGCCGGACGCCCATTCGCGCTCGTTGGGTGCAAAGCTTGTGCAATTGACGCGCTGGCGCTGAAGGTCAGGCGGCGCAGGCAAGGGCGCCCAGGTGGTTGTTTCCCAGCCGTGCGCATTCGCAATGAGAAATCCAGAGCGTGCGCTGAAAGAAAGGGCGACGCTCTTGGTGGGTGGGATGGCCAGGTTCGTGACAACTCCTCTTGTGCTCCAGTCCCAAACGCCCAGGTTGCCTGAGCCGTCAGCCGTCGCAACCCAGCGGCCGTCAGGCGAGAGAGCTGCGGCAAGAATATTCGACCCTGGGATTGAACGTCGCTCCAGTTCCCTGAGCGAATGCGTATCCCAGCGGCGAACGGAGCCGTCTCGGCACACCGTGATGAAACTTTCGCCGTTCGCCACAAAGACGGGTGCTCCTCGGACCCGCTGCGGCAGGAATCTGTGGCCCGGATTGTTGGTGGTAGCAGTGAGGCTCCAAAGCCGGACCGAGCCTCCCTTTCCACCGCTGACGAGCGTTTTGCCATCCGGCAGAAACGACACGCAACTGACCTCGTCCTGATGTCCTTGGAACCGGCGGATCTCCTTTCGTTCAGCCACGTTCCACAGACGAATGCTTCGATCCGCACCCGCCGAGGCCAGCAATCGGCCATCCGGTGAAAATGCCAGACCCTCGACCCACTCCGTGTGCCCGTTGAGTTCGGCCAGCAGCTTCCCATTCTTAATGGACGCCAGCCAGATGTTGGTGGTGAAGTCACCATGGGACCAGGCCACCAAGTCTCCGTCCGGAGAAACAGCCAAAGCGCTGAATTGAGCGCTGGGGATATCACGTGAAGCGATCTGCAGGGGTTCTCGGTCCGCGCGCCATTCCCGAACGACCACCCGTCCATCGAACTGCGCCATGACCAACCGGTTGCCGTCACGCGAGAAACAAAGATTACCGCTCGCGACCATGGAATGCGAGGTGGCGGGGAATTTTTTGAGGATTTCTTTGGAGGCAAATTCCAGGAAAGTGACCTCCCCGGCCTGGTGGAGAATCGCCAAGGATTTCCCATCGGGGGAAAACGAAAGCGCGTGAACCGGCGAACTGACTCCGAAGCGTTCTTTCGCCTGGTCACCTCTTGGATCCCAAATTACGACTTCAGGTTCCCCGCGCGGGCCGATGCTTCCGACGGCCAACAATTCACTCTGCGGCACGAAAGCGAAATTCCTCGCCCAAAGCGGAGCCGGTGCAGGCACCTCTGACAGTTTCCGTTTTGCCTCCAAATCCCAAACGCAGACCTGCGCCGCACCTTTACGGTACGCCAGGAGACCTCCGTCACTGGAAACCTGCAGGGCATCGATCCAAGTCGAATGATTGACGAGGGTGAACGATTCGTCACTTTGGCAAAGCTGGCGCAGGTAACGCCATTCCCAATGACGCAGGTCGGGTGATGGTGGTCCGTGGCCAGACTCAAGACTGCTCGCAGGCTGGTATTTGTCCAGCAGGCTGATGGCCAGGCCAGGATCATTTGCTTCCAGGGCGTGTTGGGCGAGGCTGATATCGGCGGCGTATTCGCTCTGCCGGGCGCGCTGTTCGTTGGCCTGAGCGGTGGCCCTTTGCTGTTCTGCTCGCCGCCATTGCCAGAGGACGCCCGTTGAACCCAGAATGAGAGTAAGAACCAATGCGCCGGCCCAAGAGGCACGCACGGGTTGGCGGCGGCACCAACGCCAGGACTTGCCCAAGCGCCCCACCGGCCGGGCCAGTACCGGCTTGCCTTCCAGGAAACGGGCCAATTCCTCGGCCAGCGCCAACGCCGTCGGGTAGCGCTTCTCCGGCTCCTTCTCCAAGCACTTGAGACAGACCGTTTGCAGGTCCAGCGGCACGCTGGGATTGAGCGCCCGCGGGACGAGCGGCTCCGTGTTCAGGACCTGCGGCACGATTTCGGCCGGGCCCTCACCGATGAACGGCGGGCGGCCAGTCAACAACTCATAGAGCATGGCCCCCAGCGAGTAGATGTCACTCCGGCGGGTCACCGCGCCGCGTTTGCCGCCCGCCTGTTCAGGCGACATGTAGTTCGGCGAGCCCAATACCTGGCCTGACCCCGTCAGGTGCGAATCGCTCTCCAGCCGCTTGGCCAGGCCAAAGTCAATCAGCCGGGGCTGGTTCTCCTGGTCAATCAGCACGTTGGAGGGCTTCAAGTCCCGGTGCAGGATCCCGTGCTCATGCGCATGATGAATCGCTTCGGCAATCGTCCGCAGGTAGGTGGCAGCGCGCCTCGGCGGCAGAGGTTTCCCGGCGATGAGAGCCGACAAGGGCCGGCCTTCCACGTAATCCATCGCCAGGAAATGCTGTCCCTCGCAGAACCCAACCTCGTGAATGGACACGATATTCGGGTGACGCAGGCTCGCGGCCGCCACGGCCTCGGCGCGCAAGCGCTTGATGGCCGCCGGGCTCGAATGCGCCCCAAAGAGCAGCATCTTGATCGCCACCAGGCGGTTGAGGCTCGCCTGGCGGGCTTTGTAGACCATGCCCATGCCGCCGTGAGCAATCACTTCCAGGAGTTCGTAGTCGCCAAAGCGCGAGCTTCCCGCTCCGGGGGCAGATACGTCGGTGGCGCTTGCTGGGATCTCTGCCAATTCGCGGACTTCCTCTAGCGCCAGCCCTTCACCCAGCAGGCAATGCGGGCACAGCCCACCCAGGGTCTCGCTCTCCACCTCAGTCCCGCATCGCGGACATTTGCGCTCTGCTGCCATTTAAGTGTCTCCAGGTCTTCTACTCCTTACTACAAGAACGGCGGGCCAAAGTTGCCTGACAACCGCCAACCGCCGACTTAACTCCGCAGTGCCACCATCAGCCCCTCCCATTCTTCCTGGACTTCGAGCGGCGTGGCCACCGTCCGGCCGATCTCCGCGCGGAGCAATTCGCGATACCGCAGCCGCAGCCGGTGGACGGCTGACTTCAACGCCGACTCGGTCAGCCCCAGTTGCTCCGCCAAGTCAGCGTAAGCCAGTGTCCCTTTGTCACCCCAAAGCCAGCCTTTGACTTCTTGGAACAAGTGCTCCCGGCCCGCCTGCACCTGCTCTTGCTCCAACCGGCCCAACACCTGCTCCAGCAGTGCAATGGCCCACTGCTTCTCAAAAATCTTCTCCGGGGTCATTTGATCCACCGGTTCCCTGGCGTATCGCTGCTCGGCGCTCTGCCGGTCCCAGCTCAGAAGCGCGCATCCGCCGCCGCGCTTCTGGCGCGTGGATCGGGTCCACTCGTCCGTGAGGAAATTTTTCAGCGCGGACACCAGGAAGGAGCGGAACCTGCCGCGCTCGGGATCGGCCAGTTTCACGTAATCCTTCTCGAGCAGACGCTCGAAAAAGCTCTGGGTCAAATCCTCCGCTTCCTCCGGGGAACGGCCCTGGCGGCGTACATAAGCGTAGAGCGGGTACCAGTAAGTGCGGCACAACTGTTCGAGCGCCGCCAAGGCCGCCGGCGATTCTCCTCTGCCGGCCTGGAGCACCGCGCTCCAATGGGTCGTGGGGAACTGCGGAAGCTGCAACTGCCCGTCCATGGCCCGAAGCGTAGCAGAAGCGCCAGGGACTTGAAAGACTAAATCCTGACCAAGTCCTGAATCCTCCCGGAAACGAATAGCGCCCGCGGAGGCATGACCTCCTGCAAACCGGCAGCCAGGCCCTTAACCAGGGGACCCTGGAACTGGGGCCGAAACTGGCGGAACTCATCCTCTACGCGGAGCGCGAGGAGCGAGCCGGCCCGGATTACCCGCCCCGCAAGGAGGGCTGTATAAATGAGCCGCTGAATCCGGGTCGGTGTTCATCGAGGGCCAGAACGCAGCGGTGGAACGATCCCGCCTGCGCCGAGGGGACAAGGAGTTGAGCCTACTGCTGAAGCGGTCATCGTGGTCGTCGGCGGGCGCATAGCCAAGGTAAGTGCCGTCGGAGGTCACCGCGGCGCCTGGTCGCTGGTTGAGTCCACGGCTTGCAGTGTGCGCGAGACGCCGTTGACAGCAAGATCGCAAGGCGCCGCTGCACGTCCGCTTAGCGCGCTTGCAGCTCGGGCGCACTGATCATGCGGATCGCCACGGTGCCCCCAGAGAATGGCCGACCAAGGTGACCTGCCGCCGCGGATCAGTGGCGCGCAGGCACTGTCGCATGGCCTGCAAAACCCGCTCGCCCATTGCCGTGGGACTGTAGCCATCCGGCTCGATGGCGGCCGGCCTTGGCGCATCGCTTGCGCCGCAGCCGGGCAGGTCCACGAGCCAGATTTCGTAGTCGGTGGACAGTTCGGCGGCGACATACTTCCAGGCCAGGTGGTCGGACAAAACGCCGTGGATGAAGACCAACATCGGCCGACCCTCGGCCACGTGAAGGCGATGGATGGCGATATTGTCGGTGTGGTTGCTGCGGAGGGTTGGGCAGCGGAGCAAGTCGGGCGCAAGCTGCTGCCACGCTGTCGCCAACGGCGCAAGCAGGGGGCTGTTCGTCTCGGAAGGCAGAGGTTCGGTTACCGTTCGCTCCCGCAGGCGCGTGGCTCCCTTCTCGCAGGATCCGCAGGCCGGTCAGGACTGGCGGCGGTGGCCGCCACGGCTGTTCCCACGGCAAGGTTCAACATGATCAGAGTAGCGCCCAACGCCAGCACGCGCCGGCGCTCGATTAAGTGGTTCTTCCTGGTTTTCATCGCGAGTTAGTCGCGGCCGTTTTCGGCCCCTACTCGCTGATGCGAAATTCTCAGGAAAAAGGGGCCATCGAATGTGTGGTCTGCCCTGGCCTCCTCCGGTCAGGTGTGCCGGCGGCCAATCTCCCGGTAAAGCCAGGCGCGGGCGTAGGCCCAATCGCGCTTGGCCGTCCGTTCCGAAATCCCCAGGGCTAACGCCGCCGCTTCGAGCGTCAGACCGGCGAAGTAACGCAGCTTCACCAACTCGGCCTTGCGAGCGTCATGCGCCGCGGGTCAAGCGTGGAAGAGAGGCCAGATTTCATTCCTTGTCGCGCCCGGTGGATTGTCTTTCCCCCGCGCCAGGGTTTATCCATGGGTCCACCGTGACGCTGTTAAGCTTGGGTACGGACGCCGCATTGATCGACTCCGAACCGCTCATCAAAGCGGCGTCGTGGCGGCGGGACCGCCGACGCTCACGGCGGGGATGACGGGAGTCCGCGCGATCGCTTTCAATCGGGGCGAAACCACGCCGAACTGATCCATCGCAAAGTTGACGAACCCGAGCTTGAGCGCGGGCGAGCCGTCCTTCACCTGGAAGTCGCCCGCCGCCGGATTGACGAACAACGGATCGCCGACGAGCGAGTGCGCGTCGCAACCTTGCGCGGCGAACTTGGTGCGGTCGGCGTCGGAGGTCGTGAATAGGTTGTAGTCAAGTTCCGCGCCCCACTTCGGGATCTTCATGATCGCCGGCTGGTAGGCGCCCATGACGATGTTGCGCTCGAAGATGTCGCCGCTGTTCGGGAACCAGACGTGCGGATGGAGGCTGTTGCCGACGATGACGTTGTTCGTGGCGATCCGGCCGAAGCCTTCGCGCAACTTCAGCCCGCCGTGCAGCAGCAGGTTGTCGGCGATAATGTACCGGCTCGAACCGTCGTCGAGGTCCACATCCCAGCCGTGGTCGCAGCGCCAGCGGTTGTGGCGAAGCGTGTTCGGCTTCACGACGTCGAGGAAGGCGAGCTTCGGCAATTCGCCCTCCGGCACTCCGCGCAAGTTCCAAAAGCGATCGCGGCCCCAGGAATTGAAGCAGCCGTGGTCACCGGTCTCGCGCACCGTGTCGAACACGTCGCAGAACTCGATGACGTGCCC
>JAJXZI010000204.1 GCA_021780115.1 bacterium
CTTCACGGCGGATGAGGCGCGGCAGCTCGTGTTCGAGGGGTTCCTCCCCATCCTGTCCAAGTCGCGCGGTCATCGCAGCGAGGAGGAGCGCAGGGATTTGGCTCAATTCTACAAGGAACTTTACGCCTATCAGCCCGCCAAGGTGAGCTTGCCTCCGCTGGGCGGGGGAGCTTCGCTGCCACCGTCTATGTCGCTCCCGGGCCTTGACCTGCCGTCGAGCATTGGCGCGGGCGCGGTGCCCGGCTCGTCCGGCGCGGGCTCGTTCCCATTCTTGCCGCCTCCGCCGGCATCCACCAAGCTGGCCGATTCGCTCCCACCGCTGCCTTCGAGCGAGCCCAAGAAGGCGGACACCCCGGCGCCAAAGGTCGAGCCCTTTGGAATCCGCCAGATTTCTAGCCTCCGGCATCTTGCAACCTCGGTGCGGTTGGACGACACTGCCGACATGAATGTTTTCACGACCGACCACCCGATGGCTTCGCAGCCATCCTGGTTCGACGCGAAAGCTCATCCGGTTCTATCCTATTTTGGTGGTGTCTTGTTGTTGGCGCTATTGCTCTCGCCCCTGATCCTGTTCGGGCTCTATGAATATGCCATGACTGACATCGGGGCAGACAATCCGTTCCCGGAACCGGGTTGGGCGTTGCTGATGGGGAGCATTTTGGCTTTTGTTCTCGGGCTTTTTTGTGCCTGCCCACTCCTGTTGGCCTATCGGCTGGTTGCACGGATCTGGCAACGCGGTCAGACCGTCGCGTCTCAATGAAGACCCCGTTGTTCATCGTTGTGGGTATGTGCGTGGTGCTGGCGAGCTGCTCGACCGCCAAGCGGGGTAACATCCTTGACGTGCATGACCGGCCCTCGCCAGATGGCCGTTTTGTTTGCACCGTTTTCGGCGAAATCTTCCACGACACCACCGGCTACCCGCGACACGTAGAGTTGCACCGTGCCGGCGAGAAGCGCGGCTATCCCGGCAATGTTTGTATCGTGCCGGTGGGCAGCAGCGTGGAGGCGGTCTGGACTTCGCCCACAAATCTGGCAGTCAGGTTGCAATTTGAAACGCGGGGCATAATTCCAGCGTGCACCAATATCATGGGGGTCACGGTCACATTCTCGGAGCTGCCAAGAGTCAGATACAACGATTCTCAGAAGTCGCCTCCACCAATCATAGTCCCCGCAACTTCCGCTGAGTGATCGTCCGTGCTTTCGTCGCCACCAGATACCGCAGAGCATCCGCCGCATCATCGCCCCCAATACCATCTTCGTCGGCGTCCACCTTGAGAACGTCCTCGGGGCGATTCGGATCGTGCTGGAGCGCGGGCAAAGTCTCGGCCAGTCGGGCGCACCGCTGGTGAACAAACAGTGTCGGGCGGATACCGGCATCCACGTCACCAAACCGCGTCATCAGTTCTGCCCAACCGTTGAGCCGGTCGGTGTTCGCCACGCGCAGATTGATCCCCAGCTTGGCGTATTGCGCGGCCACGGTGGTCCCGTCGCTCTGGCGTGAAAACACATCGGCGCCGGCCACGAACCGTTTCAAGTCGCCGATTTCCAGTTTCCGGTCGCCGATCTTGTGCCGGGCCAGCATCGCTTTGATGCCTTCGGCGTGACGTTGCGGGAGCCACAATCGTTCCGCGTGTTCGTCCACGATGAAGATATTTCCATCACCATCCGTGCAGCCGAGCAGCGCGACGGTGTAGTGAGCAAAACCGTAATCCATCGCGCAAAACCATTCCCGCGCCCGCGTCTCGTCAAAGTCGGAAATGAAATGCACTTCGCGGCGGAGCGTTGTGAAGAACTGGCCGGCGGCGATGTCCCAATCACCGTCCAGCCAGGCGCGGCGCTGCCAGCCAGTGAGACCCTGAAGCACGCGGATGTATTCCGGGTTGTTCCAGCGGTTATCCGTCACTCGCGCCGCGATGAAACGCGTGTCAATTTCCTTCCCGGCCTGAAAAGGCACGATGAACCGGTTTCGATACCAGCCGTGACCGACGCCGCCGGGGTTCGTGGTCGAATAAATGCGCGGACGCCAGTTCGGTTTCGACGTGCGGCAGCACGTCGTGATGTCCTGGTATTTCCGCGCAGTGAGCGTGGTGGCCTCCTCGATGCCGATGATGTCGTATTCCAAGCCGAGGTAAGCATCAATGTCCTTTTCGTTCTGGAAATGCCCGGCAATGATGCGCGAACCATTCTTGAAAGTCAGGATGCCCCGGAACGCCGAGAACTCATGCGGCAAACGGTAAAACAGCTTCCGCCGCAGATCTTCAAAGTGCTCCAAGTTGGCCTTGCCCACCTTGCGGAGCAAAAGACATTTCAGCCCCGGCACGCGCTGGCAATCGTCCACGCCCATCTGACCGAGCAACCAATGCGATTTGCCACCGCCGCGCGCGCCGCCGTAGCCGATGGCCGTCGGCCCATTGGCGCGGTCGCACAGTCGCGCGGCGGCTGACGCTGCGAGCTGGCGTTGCTGGAAAATCACATCGGCGGCCTGGAACCGGTCCATTTGGTCCCTCGGACAGCCCACGCGTCGGCCAATCAAGAAATAGCGTTCCCAAGGTGTCATGGCTTCACCTCCTCCACATCCACGATGGCTGGCCGGTCGGCCAGTTCCTCTGGCAGGGGATCCCCATAAATCTTTTCGAGCGCGACCGTAACCTCGACGCGAACGGCCGGCAGATCATCGCCCTTGCGCTGTTCGCCGTCGCCGAGGCCCGTCGCCAGCCGCCCCAACTTGCTGGCGATTTC
>JAJXZI010000264.1 GCA_021780115.1 bacterium
ATTCGACTCGAAAAGAATCAAGACTCGCTTTTCACGTTTCTCAACTACGATGGCGTGCCTTGGAACAACAACAACGCGGAACACGCAATCAAGTCCTTCGTGCTGCTACGCAGAGTCATCACCGGTGTCACAACCGAAAAAGGAATTCGGGAGTATTTGGTTCTGTTGAGCGTCTGCCAAACCTGCAAATACATGGGCGTGGACTTTCTGGATTTCCTCCGTTCGGGCGAGAAGGACATTCACGCCTTCGCGGAAAGCCGGCGCCGGAGGAAGCGCCGGTCCCCCAGCAGCGAACCGAAAGCGTTGCCAGCGGAGGCTTCGGCGGAGCCATGAGCGACCTTGCGCTGGCTGGCCTCGCGTTCGTAGCCGCCGAGGTGGCGAGGCTCTGACTTTGCCTTCCGCATTTGAAAAACCCGCCAAGGAACGGTACGAGCGGGCCCAAATGGGTGGAGCGCGGCTGGGTCCGTCGGACCCGCCGCAGCGGGTTGGACTCGGGAAGCTGCGGCGGCTGGGTCTTCGACCACCCGCCGCGCTCCGTTCCTGGGCCCGATGCAGCCACCGTTGCCGGTTGGTCCGAACTCCTCCCGTTGGCTACTACGGGAAGATGATGTCCTCCGTTCAGGCGAGAAAGTCATTCACGCCTTCGCGGAAAGCCGGCGCGGGCGCAGACGACACGCCCACCAGCCCGCCGACCGGCTGGCCGGCGGAGGCAATCCCCGATATGGCCGGTTCTCTCGGCGCGCGAAACCGCCAGATGAATGGCCCCGCCGAGTGGCGGGGGCGTCGGATTCTTGATCCAGGTCAAGGGAAACCCGGGCGCGGAGGGCGGAAGATTTGCCTGCTTCGCCGAGGAGTGCTACTCTTGCCCCGTTTCTCAACTAATTGAACGCTTGAACATGAAATTGACTCTTGGCGTCTCCGGCGTCCTGGCGGCGCTGGCGACATGGAACCTGGCCCTCGCGGCCGACATCACTGGCACGGTCACCCTCAAGGGCACACCGCCGCCCGAAGTGGAAATCACCCCGCTGAAAAACGACCCGACCTGCGGCCCGCTGCACAAAGACGTGCCGAAGACCCGCTTTTACGTCGTCGGCCCGAAGGGCGAGTTGGCCGACGTCGTGGTGTCCCTCAAGGGCATCACCGGCAAATCCACCGGCGCCAGCGTCGCGCCGCTGGTCATTGACCAGAAAGGCTGCGAGTACCTGCCGTACGTCGCGGCCGTCCAGACGGGGCAGAAGATCGATGTGAAGAATTCCGACCCCGTGATGCACAACGTCCACGACACCCCGACGGCGTCCGGCAACAAGGAGCGCAACCAGGCGATGCTGCCCGGCGGGCCGGACCTGACGTTCACCTTCGACGCCCCGGAGGAGTTCCTGCGCTTCAAGTGCGACGTGCATCCGTGGATGTTTGCCTACGTCAGCGTGTTCGACAGCCCGTATTTCGCGGTGACGGGCGCCGACGGCAGCTTCAAAATCGCCAATGTGCCACCGGGCAAATACACCCTCGAAGCGCGCCACCGCAAGGCCGGCACGGTGACCAAGGAAATCGAGGTCACGGACAACGGCGCCCAGGCCGACCTCGTGCTGGAGTTGAAGCAGTAACCGGTCTTTGCTCCGCCCACCGCTGCGACTGTTCAGTTGCGGCGGCTAATTCTTTGGTTATCATATCCGAATGTTCCGCTCGGCCAATAACCCGTGGCTGCACCGTTTCGCGGTGCTGACGGCGCTGGCCGCCCTCGGCCTCATCGGCGTGGGCGGACTGGTGACCAGCCACGAGGCGGGCATGGCCGTGACGGACTGGCCGACGAGCAACGGCTACAACATGTTCCTGTTTCCCGTCTCGCAGTGGGTCGGCGGCGTCTTCTACGAGCACACGCACCGTTTGGTGGCGTCGGGCGTCGGCTTGTTGACGACGATCCTGGCGGTCTGGCTCTGGCTCAAGGACTGCCGCGTCTGGCTGCGACGCCTGGGGGTGATCGCGTTTTTCGGCGTCGTGTTTCAAGGTGTCTTGGGCGGTCTGCGCGTGGTGCTTCTCAAGGATCAAATCGGGATCTTTCACGCCACGCTGGCGCAAATGTTCCTGGTGCTGGTGAGCGTCCTCGCGCTCCTGACCAGCCCTTGGTGGCAGCGGTTTGTGGCGTCGGCCCGCGAATTCGCGGTGCCGCTGGGTTTGCGGCGGCTCTTCCTTTTCACCACACTCCTCATTCTGGCGCAACTGGTTGTCGGCGCGACGATGCGGCACCAGCACGCGGGGCTTTCCATTCCGGATTTCCCGCTGGCTTACGGCCGGATCTGGCCGGACACGAGCCCCACGGCAGTGGCCCGTTACAACCAAAACCGCCTTGAAGTCACCGCCGCCAATCCGATCACGGCGTTCCAGATCGAGTTGCAGATGGCCCACCGCCTCCTGGCGTTGACGGTCTTGGGACTGGTTGCTGCCAGTGCCTGGGGCACACGCCGCCGCCTGGGCGGACGCAACCCGGCGACCAAACTGGCCGCGGCCTGGCTGGCGCTGATTGGCATTCAGGTCGTGCTGGGCGCTTGGACGATCTGGTCCAACAAAGCAGCGGACATTGCCACGGCCCACGTGGTCGTCGGCGCGGCGTCGCTTGTGACCGGGGCGCTGCTGAGCCTGATCGCATTTCGCAGCGTGGCTGAATTCCGGAGCGTAGCTGCCGCTGTCGTGGACGAGCCAACCCGGGCCATTTCTCCCCATCCCCTTCCGCGCGCCGCTTGATCCGAATGAAGGCCACTGCCCAGACGCTTCCCACGGCCATCGTCGCTGAGAAATCCTGGCCCGCGGTGTATGCCGACCTGGTCAAGGCGCGGCTGACGCTGCTGGTGCTGCTCACCACGTTGGTCGGGTTTTATGTGGGATCGCGCGGCCCGGCGGATTTCGCGCTGATGGCCCACACGCTGTTCGGCACGGCGCTGCTGGCCGGCGGCGCCGCCGCGTTGAACGAACTGTGGGAGCGCGACCACGACGCCCGGATGCGGCGCACGCAGGGCCGTCCGTTGCCGTCCGGGCGGTTGCAGCCCGCCACTGTCTTGCTGTTTGGGGTGACGTGCGCCGTGGCCGGGTTGGCGTGGCTGGCCCTGGCGGTGAACGTGCCCGCGGCCCTGCTCGGCACGGCCTCACTGGCGTGTTACCTCTTCGTCTATACGCCGCTCAAGCGCGTGACTTGGCTCAACACGCTCGTTGGCGCGATTCCCGGCGGGCTGCCGCCGCTGATCGGCTGGGCGGCGGCGCGCGGCGAACTGGACGCCGGCGGCTGGGCGTTGTTTGCGATCCAGGCCTGCTGGCAGGTGCCACACTTTCTGGCGATCGCCTGGATTTACCGCGAGGAATACGCGCGGGCCGGCTTCGTCATGTTGCCGGTGGTGGACCGGGCCGGGCGGCAGACGGGCCGGGTGAGCGTGGCCCTCGCGCTGGCGCTGGTGGCGGCGAGCCTGGGGCCGTTCGCCTTCGGTCTGGCCGGGCCGGTTTATCTGGCGGGGGCGCTCGCGCTGGGCCTGCTGTTCGCAGGGCTGGCGGTGCGGTTCGCGCGCGACTTGACGCTCCCCCGCGCCTGGCAACTGTTCTACGCCTCGCTGCTTTACCTGCCGCTGGTGTTGGGATTGCTGGTGTTGGACAAACGCTAGGTGAAGACGGGACCGGCCATGAATCACGAAGTTCGCGCCGCTCGGACGGGGGGCCGGAACCGCGCCGGCAGAGACCGTTTGCAGAACGCTTATTGTTGAGGCAAAAATAACGAATCATGCAGGCCATCGCTGAAATTGACCCGCTCGCCGCGCCGCACGCCCGGCCGCACGGCGCGGCGCGGGAAACCCACGACGGGGCCGGAACCTTCTGGCGCAAGTACGTCTTTTCCACCGACCACAAAGTCATCGGCATCCAATACGCGATCACGGGACTGTGCTTCCTTTTCTTCGGCTTCCTGCTGATGACGATGATGCGCTGGCAGATCGCCAAGCCGGGTGAGCCGATCCCGATTTTCGGCCCGCTGCTCCAGGCCGTGCTGGGCGACACCGCCGCCAAGGGCATCATGTCGCCAGATCTTTACAACTCCTTCGGCGCGATGCACGGCACGATCATGGTCTTCCTGGCGATCGTGCCGCTGGCCTTCGGGGCGTTCGCCAACCTCATCGTGCCGCTCCAGATCGGCGCGCCGGACATGGCCTTTCCCCGGGTCAACATGGCCAGTTACCAGGCGTATTTCGTCGGCGGGGTAATCATGCTGGCGAGCTTCATCATCCCGGGCGGCGCCGCGCAGGCCGGCTGGACTTCCTATCCGCCGCTGGCGACGGTGGTGGCGACGGACGGCCAGACTTACTGGATCATCGGGATGGTGTTCCTGATCACATCGTCGCTCTTGGGCGCGGTCAACGTCATCGCCACCGTCATCCAGTTGCGCGCGCCGGGGCTGCACTGGTTCCGGCTGCCGTTCTTCGTCTGGGCGCAGTTTGTCACGGCGTTCCTGCTGCTGCTGGCGTTTCCGCCGCTGGAATCGGCCGCAGTCATGCAGCTCATGGACAAGGTGGCGCACACCAGCTTCTTCCTGCCCGCCGGCCTGGCGGTCGCCGGTCCAGACGGTCACGTAAGCGGCGGGGGCAATCCGTTGCTGTGGCAGCATCTGTTCTGGTTCCTGGCCCACCCGGAGGTGTACGTGCTGATCCTGCCGGCGATGGGAATCGTCTGTGAAATCGTCGCCAACAACACGCGCAAGCCGGTCTGGGGTTACAAGTCCTTGGTGTATGCCTTGCTGATCCTCGGCTTTCTCTCGTTCATCGTCTGGGCGCACCACATGTATCTGACCGGCATGGGCACCAAGATCAGCACCTTCTTCCAGACGACCACGATCATCATCTCCATCCCGTCGGTGATCATTCTGACCTGCTTGTTTCTCTCGCTGTGGGGCGGCTCGATCCGGTTCAACACGCCGATGCTCTTTGCGCTGGGATTCCTGCCGATGTTCGGCATCGGCGGCCTGACGGGCCTGCCGCTGGGGTTTGCGACAAGCGACATTCACCTGCACGACACCTACTACGTTATCGGCCATTTCCACTATGTCGTGGCGCCGGGAACCATCTTCGCGCTCTTCGCCGGCATCTATTACTGGTTCCCCAAGTTCACCGGACGGATGATGAATGAATTCTGGGGGAAAGTTCACTTCTGGCTCTCGCTTATCTTCATGAACTTGATTTTCCAGCCGATGCTCTTTCAGGGCATGGCGGGCATGTTGCGCCGGATGGCCGACGGCGGGGCGAACTACTCCGCCGCGCGCGTCCCGGATGCGGTCGGCGGCCTCAGCAATTACATCATGCAAATGAACACCATGATCTCCTACGCCGTGTGGATGCTGGGCCTGGCGCAGGTGCCCTTCATCCTCAATTTCTTCTACAGCATGTGGAAAGGGCCGAAGGCGCCATCCGACAATCCCTGGCAGGCCACGACGCTGGAGTGGCAGACGCCCACGCCGCCGCCCCACGGCAACTTCCTCACCGCGCCCGCCGTCTTCCGCGGGCCGTACGAATACAGCGTGCCGGGCCACGCCCAGGACTTCACGCCGCAGAACCAGCCCGACCGCCCCGCCACGACTTAAGTTGCCATGCACGCCGCGATGGAAATTCCCTACGTTTCGACGCCCCGCCCGGACACCGGGCTGTACAACGCCAAGATCGGCATCTGGCTGTTTCTCGCCTCCGAAGTGATGCTGTTCGGCGGCCTGTTCTCCGCCTACATCCTGTTGCGCGTCGGCGCGCCGGACGGCACCTGGCCCGAAGGCTGGCTCAACATCCCCGTCGGTACCACCAACACCGTCGTGCTCATCACCTCCAGCATCACGACGGTCATGGCCTGGGCCTCGTGCAAGATGAAGCAATTCGGCCGGTTCAAGCTGTTTCACGGCTTGACGCTGCTGCTGGCCATGACGTTCGTCGGCATCAAGTCCTACGAGTACCACGACAAATTCACCCACTACGAGGCGAAGCTGAATGACCAGTTGGTGCTGGCCGACGGCAAAACGGTGTTCGGCAACCTGGTGGCCAACACCAACGGCGTGGTGCTCTTCAGCGTCTCGACCGGCCAGCCCGGCGAATACGAGGCGACCCCGGCGAAGTATGCGCAGGCCCAGGTCGCCAAGATCGTGCCGGGCCAGATCGTGGACGGCCACCTGGTGGAACGCGCGGCGGACCACATCACCCTCAGCGGCCACACGGTGGCCGAGCACGCGGAGTTGATGAACATGCGCAGCGCCGCGGCGAGACACATCCAGCATTCTGAGATCACGCTGGTCCCGGCGCAGCTCCGGAGCATTGAGACCTACGGCCCGTGGCACAACACTTACCTGGCCATTTACTTTACGTTGACCGGCCTGCACGCGCTCCACGTCCTGGGCGGCGCCTTGGTCATCGGCTACCTCTGGGGCCCCGGCAGCAAGCTGTGGCAGACCGATCCGGAGCGGTTCACTAACCGGGTCGAGATTTCCGGCCTGTTCTGGCACTTTGTGGACTTGGTTTGGATTTTCCTCTTCCCTGTTTTATACTTGTTATAATTTCATGGCTACCAGCGAAGCACACGAGCACGACATCCAGGCCTCCGTCCGGCGGTATCTCTACGTTTTCTACGCCCTGCTCTTTGGCACCGGCGTGACGGTCGCCGCGTCCTACATCCCGTTTGGGAACCACGAGATCAATATTGCGGTGGCCCTGGCCATCGCCATCGCCAAGGCCTCCTTGGTCGCCGGCTTTTTCATGCACCTCATCTCGGAGCGGAAGATGATCTACGGCTTCCTGCTGTTCACGGTGGTCTTCGTGGCCGCGCTCATGGCCCTGACGGTCATCTCGACCGGTCCGACCGAGATGATCCACGTCCAACATGTCTCTTAAGGCCGTCCATCTCGTCTTCATCACGGCGTCGTGCCTGCTGGCCTTTGGCTTCGCGGCGTGGTGCTTCTTCAGCCCGGAGCGGACCGCGCGCGATGTCGCCTACGGGATCGGCTCCGCGACGGTGGGCGTGGCGCTCATCTTCTATGGCCGCTATTTTCTCAAGAAACTGAAGAACGTGGGTTACCTATGACTCGCTTCCGCAAATCCGGATTCGGCCTGCTCGGCCTGCTCCTCACGCTCAACCTGAAGGCCGCGCCGGTCTTCGCCTGCGCCGCGTGCGCCGGCCAGTCGAGTGACGCGCAGGCCGTCGGCATGAACTGGGGCATTTTCACTCTGCTCGCGGTGGTCGCGCTCGTCCTCGGCAGCGTCGGCGCGTTCTTTGTTTACCTGGTCCAGCGCGCGGCCGCCGCGGCCCGTGCGCTGCCCGCCGCCACGCCTCAATCCGCCCACCAAGTCTGACGATGATCAACTGGGAACAACTCTTCGGTTTGCCGCCCCTGGCCTCGCAGCAAGGCCAGGCGATCGACAACGTCCTCATCTACACCCACTGGCTGATCGCGGCGCTGCTGATCGGCTGGAGCGGCTACTTCGTGTACGTCCTGTACCGCTTCCGCGCCTCGCGCCATCCTAAAGCCGACTACTTGGGCGTCCGCACCCACGCCTCGAACTACCTCGAAGGCGTGGTCGCGGTGATCGAAGGCGTGATCCTGCTCGGCTTCTCCATCCCTTTCTGGGCCAAGGCCGCCGATCAATTCCCCAAGGAAGACGCGTCCGTCGTAATCAAAGTCGCCGCCCAGCAGTTCGCCTGGAACGTGCTCTATCCCGGCCCGGACGGCGACTTCGGCCGGCAGGATCCCCGGTTCTTGAGCGCCCAGAACGCCTTTGGTCTCGATCCGGAGGATCCGAAAACCAGGAAGGACATCGTCACCCTGAACGAAATCCATGTCCAGGTGGACAAGCCGGTGATCGTCCACCTCACTTCCCGGGACGTGGTGCATTCCTTCAAGGTGCTGGCGATGCGGGTCAACCAGGACGCGATTCCCGGCATGAGCATCCCGCTGCACTTCACCCCCACGCGCGTCGGCGTGTACCAGATCAACTGCGCCCAGCTTTGCGGCAACGGCCACTCCGGCATGGCGGCCGGGCGGCTGCACGTGGACACGCCGGAGGAGTTCGCCAAGTGGCTCAAGTCTAAGTCCGGTGCCGCCGCGGCGCCCGCCAGCTACGAATAACCCAGTCTGGCTTTCCAACTGGGTTCCATCCCGTTCCCCAGCGCGGCCACGCCGGATGATTCCCTGTCGCTGCGTTTCACCTCGGGCGGGCGGAAACCCCAGGCCGGGCGCCGCATTTCCAATTTTGCGGCCGCGCCCTTGTCGGCTAATCTCTGGATCGGCTGGCCATGAGTAAAACCCGTTCCTCCTTCGACCGCCTGGCGCTGGTGACGCTGATCGTTTTCAGCGTGTTCGCGCTGGGCCTGCTCGTTTTCGCCCGGCTGCGCGCCCCGCGGGATGACGCCATCAACCCGCTTCCGGTCATCAGCCAGGTGCCTGCCTTCACCCTCACTAACGAATTGGGCCGGACCGTCACGCGCGCCGACTTGCGCGGTCAGGTCTGGGTGGCCGACATCATCTTCACCCGCTGCGCCGGGCCGTGCCCGCGGATGACGCAGAAGTTGAGCGATCTCCAGAACGCCGTCCCGCGCGAGCTGCCGGTGAAATTGGTGACGCTGACGACGGACCCGGAGTTCGACCAACCCGCCATCCTGAAGGCGTATGGCGGCCGGTTCGGCGCGGATTTCCGCCGCTGGATGTTCCTCACCGGCGCCAAGCTGGAGATCGCCAAGGTCGCCGCCGACGGCCTCAAACTCAGCGCCCTCGAAAAACCGCCGGCCCAGCGCACGAACGCGGATGACCTCTTCATCCACAGCACGATGTTCGTGGTGGTGGACAAGGCGGGCCGCGTGCGCGGCGTCTATGAAAGCACGGGCGAAGGCGTCAACTGGTCCGAGGTGCGGCCCAAGTTGCTGGCCGAC
Source organism: bacterium (assembly GCA_021780115.1). Lineage (GTDB taxonomy): Bacteria > Verrucomicrobiota > Verrucomicrobiia > Limisphaerales > JAJXZI01 > JAJXZI01. The sequence goes on from JAJXZI010000264.1 coordinate 8,923, forward strand.
GTGCGGCAGTTGGCCCGCGAGAAATAGCGTGAGCCTCGCCGATCTGCCGGCGGTCAACGCCACGCTCAACGGCCTCTGCACCGTGTTCCTGCTGGCCGGGTTCCGCTTCATCAAGCGGGGCCGGCGAGTCGCCCACCGCAATTGCATGATCGCCGCGGTGGTGACCTCCGCGCTGTTCCTCGTCTCTTATCTGACTTACCACTTCACCGTCCGCACGATCACGCGCTTCCCCGCCGTGTGGTTCCGCCCGATCTACCTTGCCATCCTGCTGACGCACACGGTGCTGGCCGTCGTGATTGTGCCCCTGGTGCTCATCACCTTGAGCCGCGCGCTTCGGAAGCGTTTCGACCGCCACAAGAAGATCGCCCGCTGGACCTGGCCCCTCTGGCTCTACGTTTCCGTGACCGGCGTGGTGATTTACCTGCTCCTCTACCACATTTTCCCGCAGCGGTAGAAACCGGCGCCGACGCGACGCCCGCCGGGCGGGCCGGCTGCTCGACGAGCTTTGCCGGCGCCACCTCTGCGAACGCGAGCCGGCCATCAAGCGGTCCCAGAATCCGCGGCCTGGCACTGGGGCGATCCGCGCTGCGCCGTTTTGGGGCGCGCTCCAGGGTGGATTGCGCGCCCTACCGGCTCTTGTCCCGGTGGGAATCCTTGACCGAGGTCCGCCGGTCGGCTTTCCTGAGGCCATGGTAAGCAGCACACTTCAGCAAGTCGGCCGGGCACGGTCTCGGTCGGGGGGCACGGCATAATACTACTGTTCGGCATGAGCGTATTCAGATGAACGAAAGAATCCACCAGTTTGAACCACAAGCCCACCGAACCCAGGTGGTTGAGCTATGGGAGCGCGTCTTTGGATATGGAGCTGCGCACAACGCCCCGCACCTCGCGATCGACAAGAAGCTTGCCGTAGGGCATTAGGAAGCTGGTGCGCCCGAGAAGAAAACTGGAAGTCTTTCTGCCCATCAGAGTGCGTCCTGGACGACCGAATTTCATGCCAAAGCGTATCATGGACAAGGTGAAAAAGAGTTTGGACGCGAAAAAATGACGGCGAACAAAACCACTGGGCCGAACGAGGGCGGGCCAAGTCAGTGTACAATTCGGACGTCACGGACCACCTGCCTCGGTCAGCTCTGGAGTTGCCTTTGTCTCTCATAAATCTTGACTCACTCCAGAGCTGGCGCCGTCAGCAGAATATCGATGCATTGAAAAACATGGCTACCCGTCCTCTGAAAACCGCCCTGGTCATCGTAGTGGCCCTCGCCGCCCTCAGCCCGGCAATGGGAGCCGACACCAACATAGCGGCCGACGGGATCCCGGGCGCGACACGGGATTTTACCGTCACGAAGCGTTACCTGAACCTGCCGGTGAAGAACGGCGCGCCCAAGCGGCGGGTGAGTTTGATCGCGGACGGGAAACGCGTCCGCGAATTCGAGATCGAGCTGGCCGACGCCGCGCCGGACTGGTGGGCGTTCCTGGACTTGACCCCCTTCCGGGGCCGGCACGTCATCCTCCGCGTGGACCAGTTGCGCGCGGATTTTGCCGGCCTGAAGTCCATCGGGCAGTCCGACCAGATCCGGGGCGCCGAAAATCTCTACCGCGAGGCGTTGCGTCCGCAGTTCCATTTCTCGTCGCGGCGCGGCTGGAACAACGACCCGAACGGACTGGTCTTCTACCGGGGCGAATACCATTTGTTCTACCAGCACAATCCGTACGGCTGGAGCTGGGGCAACATGCACTGGGGCCACGCCGTCAGCCGCGACCTGGTGCATTGGCGCGAGTTGGGCGAAGCGATCTATCCCGACACGCTGGGCACCATCTTCTCCGGCTCGGCCGTCGTGGACGTGAATAACACGACCGGCTTCCAGCGCGGCCGGGAGAAGCCCATCGTCTGCATTTACACCGCCGCGGGCGGGACCAGCCCCGAATCGCAAGGCCGGCCATTCACGCAAGGCCTGGCCTACAGCACCGACCGGGGTCGCACCTTTGCCCAATACGAGAATAACCCGGTCCTGCCGCACGTCGTCGGCGACAACCGCGATCCGAAGGTCCTCTGGTACGTGCCGGAAAAGAAGTGGATCATGGCGCTCTATCTGGAGGGGAGCGATTACGTGCTGTTCAGTTCGCCGGACCTCAAGCGGTGGCAGCAAATGAGCCGCGTGAGCATCCCCGGCACGTCCGAGTGCCCGGAGTTTTTCGAGATCGCGGTGGATGGCGACCGGCGGAACACGCGCTGGATTTTCTACGGCGGGAACGGGCGTTATCTGATCGGGCGGTTCGACGGGACGACCTTCACGCCGGAGTCCGGGCCGCACGCGCTCAATTCCGGCAACTGTTTCTATGCCTCGCAAACCTACAACAACCTGCCGGCCCGGGACGGCCGCCGGATTCTGATTCCCTGGGGCCAGGTGAACCTGCCAGGGATGCCGTTCAACCAGATGATGGGCCTGCCGGTCGAGTTGACTCTGCGCCGGACCGACGGCGGGCTGCGGTTGTTCGCGAATCCGGTGCGGGAGATCAAATCGCTTCGCCGCCGCTCGTTCACGTTCCAACCGCAGCCGCTGGCCCCGGGGACCAATCCACTCGCCGGCGTAAGCGGCGAGTTGTTCGACATCACGGCCGACATCGCGCTGGGGGACGCGGCGGAGGTCGGCTTCAACTTGCGCGGGGTGCCGGTGTCGTACGACGCCCGGAAAGAGGAACTGGCCTGCCAAGGCAAGCAAGCGCCGCTCAAGACGGTGGGGGGCCGCGTCCACCTGCGGCTGCTGCTCGATCGCGCTTCCCTGGACATCTTCGGCAACGACGGCCGGCTCTACCTGCCGATGGGCGTGATCGTCCCGTCGGAGAACCGCGCGCTGGTGGTCTATGCCACGGGCGGCACGGCGAAGATCAACTCGCTGGCGGTGTGCCGTCTTCGCTCGGCTTGGGAATGACTGCGGAACGCGGGCGACGCGAGGCCCGGTGCGTGGCAGAAATCACGTCGCTTTCGGCAGGTATCTGTGCTGGACTCCACGCACCATGCCGCCGCGAAATCGAATCCTGCCGGGCGCCGAGGGGATGATCCTCGGTGTGGTTTTACTTGCTGCTTCATCGTCTCCAGTGCGAGGCGCAGACGCCGCCTCCTCCGTCCCGCGTCCTTCCTCCCACCGCGTTTACAGCCATCTGCTGGAGCCGCGCGAGCACCCGGACTACGACCGGCGGGCCGTGAAACCGCCGGACTGGGAGACTTTCAAGAACCGCACCCAGTTCACCGGCCTGCGCGGCTTTAACGTGGAGAACGACCGTATCGTCGGCTACGCGGAGGAGATCGAGAAGTTCACCCGCACCTTCGGTCTCGGCGACATCATCTGGCCGTCCTATCCGATCTTGTTTGCGAAAAACCTGGGCGACCTCGCCGACGAGATCCAACGGCGCGATCTCTACCTGTTCGACGTCTGGGGCTACGTGCCCGGTTCCGGGCCGGGCGGTTACTGGCAGCAATTCCAGCCGCCGGCGGAGGCGTTTACGACGCTCGAATCCAGGCTCGGCGAGCGCTGGCTCGGCACCGACATCGGCGAGCAGGACGGACGCTACCTCGGGGGGTACGCGAACCAGATGACGCCGGCCTCCGCCAGCCGGTTCGAGCAGTATCTGAATTTCCAGCGCCACTTCGAGCGGATGAGCGACGACCTCGGCCACAAGCACGCGGCGCTGGTGTCGCTGAACTTCGGCCATTACTTCCTCAAAGAAGGCACCTACACGCTCCTTGGCGCGGAGACCGCCCAAGCGCTGCCGAACAGCCAAGTCTATTACGCCTTCATCCGCGGCGCCGGCAAACAGTACGGCGTGCCCTGGTTCGGCAACGCCTCCATCTACAATCGCTGGGGCTACAAGACCTACGGCCCGCCCGGTCACGACGGCGGTTACGCCTTCGGCCCGACCCAGGGCACGAGCCTGAGCCTGATGAAGCGGCTCCTTTACTCCCACGTCCTTTACAACTCGGTGGCCGTCGGGTTCGAGAACGGCTGGTTCGAGGGCAACCAGCTCTCGCCGATCGGCCGCATCCAGCAATCCGCCCAGCGTTGGGTGAAGGCGAACGGCCCGCCCGGCGTCATGCAAACGCCCGTGGCGCTGCTGCTCGATTTCTACGCCGGCTGGACCTTTCCCCGCCATCTCTACAGCGACCGGCTCTATCGCGTCTGGGGCAACCTGCCGTACGCCCCGGGCGATTACCTGACCGATGCCGTCCTTGACCTCCTCTATCCGGGCTACCAGAACTCCTCGTATTTCCATGATGAGTCCGGTTTCATCGCGCCGACGCCTTACGGCGACATCGCGGATTGCCTCCTCAGTGACGCGCCGCTCTGGCTGCTGGCGCGCTACCCGGTCGTCGTGGTGGCCGGCGGGTTGTCCGGCGGACGCGAACTCCGTGACAAGCTCCAGGCCTACGTGGAAGGCGGCGGACACTTGGTTCTCACGGCCGGAAACCTCGCCAAACTGCCAGGCGGAATCGCCGGTAAGACCCACGCGCCGGCGCCGGCGACCGTCAGATGCGGCCAAGGCCGGCTCACGGTCTTCGCGAGCGCGTTCGGCGTCGAATTGAAGAAGCCGGCGGTTCCGCTCCGCAGCGAAATCGACCAGCCGTTGCCCAAACCGTATGCGCTGCAGCCGGAAGTCCGCGGAACCTTGGACAAGATTCTTCGCCAGCAGCAACTTTTCGAGGTGGGCGGCCGCGACTTGAGCCTCATCACTTGCCGCAAAAGTGCGGGCGAATACACCTTGGGCGTGGCCAACAATTCCTGGCGCGAACTGCCGCTGAAAATTGTCTCGCACTGTGGCCGGATCGAGTCCCTCCGCGAGCTGCCGCTCGACCCGTCCGAGAAGGGCGCGGTCGGCTACACGCCCGCGGGCCTCGGCACGTCGGCGATGGGCCAAAGCAGCGAGAGCACCATCGCCGGTGGCGACGTGCGCCTCTTCGCCGTCCGCGTGAACGAATCGGGCGTCGAGGAGATTCCGCACCTCGCGCCGCCGCCCCGGCCGCGCGGCCGGGCGCTCCCGCTGCGGTCGGCGCGGTCGATCAAGGAGGAGATCCTCGCCCGGCCCACCTTCTTTGAGCATTTCGACGGCGTGGTCGTGGACTGGCGCTCGCTGCACGACCGCGAGAAGACGGCACTGGCCCGGGAAGCCGGTTGGATTCGCCGGCAAGGGCTGCGCGTCTATGTCGATCTGAGTTCGGGGATCGACCTCTATCCGACGCTGCGCCTGATCGACAACGTGCCGGCGGACTACGCCGCCAGCCTGGCGGCGATCAGCGACGTGCTGGGCAAAATGGAAGTCCTCGGCGCGCGGGATTTGATCCTGACGCTGCACCGCGATCCGGAGAACAACTTCACCGGCGAGCAAACGCACGCGGCCTTTGTCCAGACGTTGCGCACGCTGGCGCGCCAAGCCGCCGAGCGCCATGTGACGTTGGATCTGCGTCTGGCCCTGGGCAAGCCGCCGTGGAGCCTGGGCGAGGCCGGCAAGTTGCTGGACGAGGTCGGAGCGACGAACCTGCGGCTGGCGGCCAGCACCGCGCTCTTGGCCGGCAGCCGGCCGTCCGCCGAATCGGCCAAGGTGATCCGGGAGCAACTCGGCCTCTGGTTGGTGGCGGCGCCGCGCTCCGACGCCGCTGGCAAGCTCTGGGACGCTCACGCGTCGGTTCACGAGTCGTCCGAAATTAATGCGATTTCCCAGCTAATGGCGCTTGCTCCCGACGCCCCGCGGCTGCTGGACGCCATCTACCCCACCCACGACGACGAGTATCTGGACGCCGTGGCACTCGATCTTGTGAACAAGAAATCCGGATCCGAGCCGTAAACCGATGCGAAGTCGCCAGGGCGTTGGCAGCGTCTTCTCCGAAGGGCGGCGCCGCCCCGCCCAACTTCGCTTTCCGAAACGAGCAACGTCCCCGGCCCCGTTGCGCAACCTGCGCAACCTTGACGGTTTGAACTCCGCCTGCTCTGCTCGGATTGTCGTTTGAAACGAATGCCCGTTTTATGCCCACGCCAAGTTACTCCCGCCTTGTCCCGGGTTGGACCGTCTTCCTGGTTTCCGCGCTGCTTTCGGCGCAAGCCCTCCCGGCGGCCGACGGGTACGCCGCCTCGCGTCCGGAACAACCGTTCCTGGAATCCGAACTGCTCTTCCCGCTGGAGACCTGGCACAACCACGCCTCCTGCATTGTCGAGACGCCGGAGGGCGACCTGCTGGTCTGCTGGTTTCACGGCTCCGGCGAGCGCACGGCCGACGACGTGAAGATCGAGGGCGCACGCCGGCGCCGCGGCGCCAAGACCTGGAGCCCGCGCTTCGTCCTGGCCGACACGCCCGGCTACCCCGACGGCAACCCGTGCATGTTCATTGATCCGCAAAAACGCCTGTGGCTGTTCCACACGACCATCCTGGCTCACACTTGGGAGAGCGCGCTGCTCAAGGTTCGCATCAGTCGGGACTACCACCGAAACGGCCCGCCGCGCTGGGAAAGCAGCGAAGTTCTCCACGTCACGCCCGGCCCGAAATTTGCCGCTGAGGTCGGCAAACGACTTCCGGCGATTGAGGAAATGGTCCGTGCCTCCCCCCTGACCGAGGGCCAGCGCAAGGAGGCGCAGGATTTCCTCGACGCCATGCGACACCACGCAAACGACTTGCTTTACCGGCGCCTTGGCTGGATGACGCGCGCCCATCCGTTCGTTTTGGACGGCCAGCGGCTCATCGTGCCGCTTTACCATGACGGCTTTTCGTTTTCGCTCATGGCCATCACCGACGACTGGGGCCGCACCTGGCACACCAGCACGCCGCTCATCGGCGCGGGCAACATCCAGCCTAGCATCGTGCAGCGCCGCGACGGTTCGCTCTACACGCTGATGCGCGACAACGGCCCGCCGCCCTTCCGCCTGGCCCAAAGCGACTCGCGCGACCGCGGCGAAACCTGGAGCCCCGTCACCGACAGCGACCTGCCCAATCCCGGCTCCGGCGCGGAAGTCATCGGCCTGCGCAACGGTCATTGGGCGCTCATCAGCAACGACACCGAGAAGGGACGCAACAGCCTGGCGGTGCAGATTTCCGACGACGAGGGCCGCACCTGGAAATGGAAGCGCCACCTGGAATACGATCCGCCCGGACCCGAGGCCGGCTCCTACCATTATCCGTCGATCATCCAGGCCCGCGACGGCACGCTGCACGCCAGCTACAGCTACCACCTCGGCCGGCGCAATCTGCCGAAGGACGCGGACGGTGATCCGGCCGCCAAATCCATCAAGCACGCCCATTTCAACGAGGCGTGGGTAATGGCGGGAGACCACTGAAGGCGCTCCCGGGGGTCGGTGCGGGACTCCCGCACCGGACCGTGTTCAGCGTTTCGCGCTCCACTCGTTGAGCGCCTTCTCGTCCGCGGGCGGCGTGGCGGTGAGGTGCAGAAACTCCATCGCTTCGCCGATCAGGTAGAGCGAGCCGGCGATCACCACGAATGGATCGTTGCCCGCCAGGCGAAGGGCGTCGGCAAGGGACGCACAGACGGCGACCTGGGCTTCGGGATTGGTGCGGCGACAGGCCTCGCGGAGTTTCGCCGGGTCGGCGCTGCGTTCGCTGCCCACCGGCGTGCAGAGGATGCGCGCCGCCAGCGGGGCGAGAATTTCACACATCAAATCCCAATCCTTGTCCTGCATGATCCCGAGAATGACCGTCGGCCGCGTGTTCGGGAAATGTTCTTCCAGCGCGGCGCGCAGCGTGGTGACGCCGCCGGAGTTGTGCGCGCCGTCGAGCAACAGCCGCTGGATCGGCTTGGGGGCGGACTTGCCGTCGGCCGCGCGGAGTGGCCGCTCGACCAATTGCAGGCGGCCTGGCCACCGCACGCCCAACAATCCGGCGCGAATCGCCGCGTCGCTGACGGGCACCTGCGCCTGCAAGGTCCGCACGGTGGCCAGCGCGACGGCGGCGTTCATGCGCTGGTGCCAGCCGAGCAACGGCAGCCGGAGCGCGTCCAGCGGCGGATGCTGCGTGTGCGCCGGTGTGACCAGCGTCAGCGGACTGTGCTGCTGGAGGGCGGTCTCCTGGATGACGGCCAGCGCTTCGGGTTCTTCCGCGGCGGTGATGGCGGGCACGCCGGGCTTGAGGATGCCCGCCTTCTCGGCCGCGATGCGCGCCAGCGTTTCGCCGAGCCAGCGCTGGTGGTCGAATTGAATGTTCGTGATGACGCTGGCCAGCGGGGTGACGATGTTCGTCGAATCAAGCCGTCCACCGAGACCGGTTTCCCAAATGACCAAATCGCACCCTTGCTCGGCAAAGTAGCGCAACGCCATGACCGTCACGGCCTCGAAAAACGTGGGCGAGTGTTCCGGCGAAAACTGCCGCACCCACGCCCGCATTTCCTCCACCAACCGCACGACCTCCCTCTCGGGCACCGGCCGGCGGTTGACCTGGATGCGCTCGGCGAAGCTGACGAGGTGCGGAGAAGTGAACAGCCCGACGCGCAAGCCCGACGCGCGGTACATGCTCTCCAGCATGGCGCAGGTGGAGCCTTTGCCGTTGGTGCCGGCCACGTGGATGAATCGCAGCCGCCGCTGCGGCTCGCCCGCCAGCGCCGCCAGTTTGAACGTGTTCTCCAGGCCGAACTTCGCGCCGAAGAGGCGCAGGTCGTAGAGGAACTGGATGGCTTCGGCGTAATTCATGCGTGGCGCGGATACGATGCCGCACCGGCAGAAAGGGTCAACTCTGCGGCGGATTGGGGCGCGGCCTGAGGGGCCTTCATCGCGCCGCGGGTTTTTCTGTCGGGGCGGGAGCAAAACGAGACCGGGTTTTGCTTCCCGTTAGGAAAGCACGGGGCGCCAGCCCCCTTTTGCCCGCGCGACCATTTTCCTTTGGAATTTCGCCCGACTGCTACCGCTTCGCCACTTGACTTCAGCCGGCCCGCCTTGTCCAATGCGGGCGTTTCCGGCGATCCACCTCGACCATCCGCGGTGGAAGCGGGAAGCGCCTCAACCACGATTGCCTATGCGTTCGTTTGCGTTCGTTACCCGGCGACCGGCCGGGACGGCCACGGTCCTTTGCGCGGGCCTGTTTCTCGCGCTGGCTTCGCCCCGCGTGGCCCGAGCCGACACCAACACGCCGCCGACCATCACGACGCAGCCCGCCAGCGGGTTCGGGGCCTTGGGCGAGGACTTCGAGTTCAGCGTGGCGGCCACCGGTACCGCGCCGCTGACTTATCAGTGGCTCCTGAACGGAGCGGGCCTGCCGGGTGAGACCAACACCGTCCTGCTGCTGACGAATCTCACCTTCGTCCAGTCCGCCAGCTTCGCGGTGGTCGTCGCCAACGCCGCGGAAACCATCGTCAGTTCCAACGCGACCCTGACGGTCCAGACCAACGCTCCGCGCCGGCTGGGCACGGGCCGCATCCTCCAAGTCGGCCCGCAGGTGGGCGTGCCGATCACGATACGCGCGAATGGACGGGAAGGCGCCGTGTACTTTTCCCTCAGCTACGACACCAATGCCTACGCGAACCCGGTTTTTTTGCCGGCCAACGCCGGGGCCACCGTGAGCACCAACCTCACCCAACCCGCCACCATCGGCGTGACGCTGACCTTGCCCGCGGGTGCCTTGCTCCCGTCCGGCTATGAGTGGATCGGCTTGATGCGCTTCGACCTGGCCGCCAATCGCACGGCCCTCCAGGGCGGGCTGGCCTTCGCCACGAACCCGGTGCCGATCGCCGCCGCCAACACCAATTATCCGGCGCTCCTGCTGGATGCCAATGTCGAGCCCCAGTACGTGCTCGTGACCAGCACGCCTCAGATCAACCGACAATCGGGCCTCTTCGAGCAGCAGTTGCTCGTCAGCAACCCCGGTGCGGCGCTGATGACCAACGTGGATATCCTCGCGCTGGAGTTCGGTTCGGTGAGCGTCACCAACTCGCTGTTGCCGGGCGTGCCGCAGACCAACGCGATCGTCCTGCTCAACGCCCAATCCAACCTGCTCAACTATCCATTCAACGACCCCCTGATCGCCGTGGATTGCACCAATTGTGGCTACGCGCTGGACTTGCCCGCGACGTGCGACTTCGGCAGCTACCTGGCCAACGGCGCCGGCGCCTGCAGCCCCAACTTCGCCGGCACGAACGTCCTGATCACCGGGACAAACTTCAACATCGTCGGCCAGTTCGTTCCGTTCGCCATCACCAACGTGCCGTTGCCGATGGTGCAGCTCAACAACCTGCTGCCGGGCGAGACGCGTCCCGCCATGATGGAGTTCTACGTGGCGGACCACGCCACGCCACCCGCGCCGCAATATTCACTTTACCTGGCCGATCCGCTCTACCACACGCCTCCGCCGTACTTCACCATGCCGGTAACGCTGCTGGGGACCCGCTTCGCCAACGGCACGTTCCTCGTCGAATTCTCCTCGCAACTCGGGGTGACTTACTACGTCCAGTACGCGGCCACGCCGGCCGACCTCGCGACCAACGCGCAGACCGTCCTGCCCCCGATCAACGGCACCGGCGCGCACATCCAGTGGATCGATGACGGCCCGCCCAAGACCGACAGCCCGCCGACGAACGGCTCCCGTTTTTACCAAGTCATCACTTGGCCACAACCCCAGTGAGCGACCGCTTGTGCCTTGACCCATGAAAATCGCTTCCCTCCCGCCCCGCCCGCTGTTTCTGACCGCCCTCGCCGCCGGGTTGGCCGCGCCGAGCCTGGTCCACGCGCAAGATCTCGACCAACCGGAACTATCCGGCTGGTACGTCCGGTTGGGGGCAGCGACGCGGTTCAACGTCAAGGCGGCGATCACGGCGCTCACGCTCCCGACGAGTCTTTACAACGACGGTTTCGTGCAGCCTGACATTTCCGGAACGGCCAGCGGTTTGACTTGGAACTGGGGCTACAACTCCGCCAGCCAGATCGTCGGCAACCAACTGGTGCTGAGCCGGCTGGACACGCCGAACATCGGCCGCCAGGATCTGAACGTGGGCAACCCGCTCCTCGGGGGCGAACTCATCGGCGGCTACCACCTGCGTGAGTTTAAGCTGGGCAAAAGGACCGCACGGCTCGGCGTCGAATTGGGCTACGGCTACTTTTCCGCTTCCGAGGGCCTGAACCTTGCGGCCGCCGGCACCGCCACGCTTACCAAGGACGGCTTTGGGCTGGGCGGCATTGTGCCGCCGGTTGCGCCGTACGCCGGCACCTTTGCCGGCCCCGGTCCGCTGATTAACCTGAATCCGGATCCCGCCAGCCACACGGTGGTGACGTCCCCGGCGGCGGCCACCTTCCAGGGCACGCTCAATACCACCCTGCACAACCTCCGGTTCGGCCCCGTGTTGGAGGTGGATTTGACCAAGCGTCTGAGCGCCTCGTTCGGCGCGGGCTTGTCCTCCGTTTTTGCGGATGTGGGCCTGAACTACATGGAGAGCGTCAGTTTCAGCAATCCGGCCATTCCCGCCCTCGGGACGACCCGCGCGAACGACACGTTCGCCAGATGGCGGCCGGGCGTTTATGCCGAGTTGCGCCTGAACTACCAGATCACCCGGCAGATCGGCGTCTTCGTCGGCGGGGATTTCCAGCACAACGACAACATGACCTTCGGCGACGCCACCCACCAGGTGACCCTCGATCTGAGCAAGACTTACGGGCTTAAGGGCGGACTGAGCTTCGAGTTCTGAGGGAGCGGAAGCGTGCCCCAACTCGCGCGGTGCCGGCCGGCATTCACCGACGGACCCGCCGCTGACAGGGCGCGGAGTGGAATGCTCCGCGCCAAGGGGGTAAAGGCTGACGCCCTTCAGAACCGCTTCGTCAAGGTGAGCGTGAAGGTGTTGCCTTCGGGACGATATTCCGCCGCGAATTCGCGGGCGTACCGCAACGAGGTGATGATCCCCAGCTTCGGGCAGACCGCGTTGATTTCCGGACCGGCCGCCACGACGCGCGACTTGAGGTTCGTTGCCCCCGGCCCGGAGTCTGTCGTCGTCTGCTGTTGGTAATAGCCGATCAGGCCGACGTCCACCGTTTTGCTGAGGCCCTTGCTCAATCCCCACTCCAGCGTGAGGTCCTGGCCCGGCGTCAGGTGGGTGTACTGTTGCTCCATGTTGAACTCGTAGCGGCCGAGCAGCGACAGCGCCCAGGTCTTGGCGGAGTCGAAAAAGTAGGTTCCCCCGAACGTCAGCATGTGGGTCCAGAAACCCTGGCCCAGACTGGCCGGGTGCATGAGGTCGAAGTCGCCCGTCGGCGCCCACACGGCGTAGCCCAGCGCCAGGTCGAGCTGGTCCTCGTGCCACGCGAGGAGCAGCGGTTCGATCTGGATGTCGGCCAAGCCGAAGCGGTTGTCCTTGGCGGCACCGACGCTGACTTCTTTGTAGCCAAACGGCACGATGACGTCCATGCCGTAGGTCGCGCCGATGATCTGAACCGGCGTCATCCAGATCAGACGCGGCGCGTTGACGTAGCCGGCGGCGTGGAAGTCCGGCGGGCCACCCGGGAAATCGTCGGCAAAATACCCGATGTTGTAGTCGCGCAGATAAACGCCGGTCGGCGGGAGCGAGGCGCCTTTGATGCCTTCGGCGCCGGCCGGATAGTGGCCGACGGACTGAGCTTGGACGAGCCCCGGCAACGCGAGCGCGCCGACGGCCAGGAGGAGACGGAACTGGGTTTTCATGGGGGTTCTCTGAGTGTTGGGAGGTTGCGGTTTCTGACTTAAGCGTCCTGCAGTTTCCCGGTCAGATAGGTTTCGTAGGCGCTGAGGTCCAGCAACCCGTGACCGGAAAGGTTGAACAAGAGCACGCGCTTCTGCCCGGCCTCGCGGGCCTGGATCGCCGCGTCCGCCACGGCGGCGATGGCGTGGGCCGACTCCGGCGCCGGCACGATGCCTTCGGTGCGGGCGAAGAGAACGGCGCTCTCGAAGACCTTCGTCTGGTGATAGGCTTGCGCTTCGACCAGGCCCAGCTTGAGCGCGTGGCTGACCATCGGCGACATGCCGTGGTAGCGCAGCCCGCCGGCGTGAATCGGCGGCGGCATGAAATCGTGGCCCAGGGTGTACATCTTCAGCAGCGGCGTGGTCATCGCCGTGTCGCCGAAGTCGTAGCGCAACTCACCTTTCGTCATCGACGGACAGGCCGACGGCTCGACGCCGACGATGCGGTAGCGTTTTTGCTCGGTGATTTTCTTCCGCACGAACGGGAAGGCCAGGCCGGCGAAGTTGCTCCCGCCGCCGCAGCACCCGAAGATCGCGTCCGGCTCCTCACCGGCCATTTCCATCTGCTGGATGGCTTCCTGGCCGATGACGGTCTGGTGCAGACAGACGTGGTTGAGCACGCTGCCGAGTGAGTATTTGGTGTGGGGGTGCTTGGCCGTGTCCTCGATCGCCTCGCTGATGGCGATGCCCAGGCTGCCGGGGCAATTCGGATCCTGGGCCAGCATCTTCCGCCCGAACTCCGTCTGGTCGCTCGGGCTGGGATGCACCGTCGCGCCCCAGGTATGCATGAGCATCCGGCGATACGGCTTGTGTTGGTAGCTGACCCGGACCATATAGACGTTGCATTCCAGGCCGAAGAGGCGGCAGGCCAGCGCCAGCGACGAACCCCACTGGCCCGCGCCGGTCTCGGTGGCCAGGCGCTTGGTGCCGGCGACCTTGTTGAAGTAGGCCTGGGCGACAGCGGTGTTCGGCTTGTGGCTGCCGGCGGGGCTGGCGCCCTCGTACTTGTAATAAATGTGCGCCGGCGTCTGCAGCGCCTTCTCGAACCGGACCGCGCGCAGCAGGGGCGTCGGCCGCCACAGCGCGTAGATGTCGCGCACTTCCTCTGGCACCTCGATCCACCGCTCCGGGCTCATCTCCTGCATCACGAGATTTTCGGGGAAGATGGCCGTCATCAAATCCGGGGTGACCGGCTGCTTGGTGCCGGGGTGCAACGGCGGGGGCAGCGGCTCGGGGAAGTCGGCGAGCAGGTTGTACCACTGGGATGGAATGTCGGCCTGGGGCAGTGTGAATCGTGTTGGTTGGCTCATGGCAGTGCAGTGCTTTGAAAAAAACCGGGGGATCATTACCGAAGTACCGGAGGGGAGTCACGACTTTATTTCGGCTTCGTTTCGTGAGGATTGTCCTCCGGGCGGGGCTGGTCATCTTTCCACAACATGCCGGTTTTCACCTCGAGTGCGCCGGAGTCAGCAGAGATTGGAGCAGGGGATTCACGGCGAAGGTCTTCCGGGACATGGCCCAGGCCGCCCACTTCTGGCGGATCGTCCCGGCGGAGTCGGTCATCAGGTCCGGCACGGGTGGGGCTTTGCCCCGTATCGTCGTGTACACGCCCCAACTGTTGGACCCGCTGGCTTTGTTCTTGTACGTCCACATCGCCCAGTTGAGTCCGCGTTGGTCATATTGGTCGAGGGCGTACTTCCAGGCGTTTTCGTCACCGAAAAGGTTGAACTCGCCGATGAAGGCGGGGACGTTCCACGCCTGAAACATCTTCGCGACCGACTGGAGATCGCGGTCGGTGGCTTGGTTCCGGGCGGCGGTGGTCTTCGCGCCCCAGTTGTACCAGTGAAACGAATAGACCACATTCCGATAGCCGCACTGGGCCGGTTCGCGCAGGCTCCGCCAGTCCCACAGGCCTTCCAGGGCGATGGTGTGATCGGGATCGACGCTCCGAATGGCTTGGTAGAGTTGATCGTAGAGGTCGCAGACCACCGGTGCGTCCGGCGCCGGCTTGCCTTTCGGCGCGGAGTTGTTCGGCTCGTTGAGCAGGTCGTACATCGCGACGGCCGGGTTGCCGGCGTAGTGTTCGGCGATGCGCTTCCAAATTCTCACCGTCTCGGCCTTCTGCGCCGCATTGCTCCAGTAACCCGCGGCGGAGCCGTCCTGGTCCGCGCCGGGCGGGAGGAAGGCGTGATAGTCCAGGATCGTGTACACCCCGCGGTTCCAGGCGTTCCGGACGAGCCAATCCACGCGCTTGAAAGCGTCGGCCCGCCACGTCCCCTTGTCGGTCAACAGCGTGTCGTAGGCCAGCGTTAGGCGAACGGCGTTTAGTCCGAGGGCCCGGATGTTGTCGAGGTCCGGCAGCGAAATCCACGCGTCCTCGTAGGTCGTGATCAAGTTCTCCGCCTCGTTTGCGCCGAAGCGTTGGACGAGCAGCTTCCGGACGGCGAAGTCGTAGCCGTTGTGGCCGGGGTTGGCGTCGCGCAGCGTCTTCGACGAATCCAGGGGGCACATCCAGTCCTGCCATTCCAGCCAACCGCCCAGGTTCACGCCGCGTAACTGGACCGCGTTGCCTTTGCGGTCGCGCAGAACCGTACCGTCGGCCTTGAGGAACTTGCTGGAATCGCGCGGTCCCGTCGTGGGCTCCGCCGCCGCGGTAAGTGCGAGCGCCAGGGCGAGCGCCACCGAGTGAGTTGATCGGGTCACGGAAAAACGCTGGAATCGGCGCCGGTTCGGTGTCAACGCTGAATCTCCACCAGGGTCATCAAGAACGGATCCCGCGGCACCGAACGCCGTCCAAAGTCCGTGTCGCGCTTTCGCGGGGTTCACGGCTCGCAGTGGATTCGCACCACCGGCGTTAATTCACGCATCCCGACTCTGCGCATCAGGTCTGGCACGGACTTGCGGACATCATTCAATTCAAGCGCGTTGTTGTCGATCCGCAAGTCGCGGGTGGAGCAAACGAAGATGCCGGGCGCGGAGCAATTTTTCACCTCGTTCCCCGTGAGGGAGATGTTCTGATGAGCGCCGGCCGGAGCAATGTCGCCGTTACCCGCGGTGGCTTCGATGCCGATGGGGATGCCTGGGCACGCCGTGATCGTGTTGTGGTTGATCGTCAAGTCGCTGCTGCTGCCCGCTTCCAGCCACCAGTATTCGGGCGCCACGAGGATGGCGGACATCTCGCAGCCTTCGATCCGGTTGCCACTCACTTCGCCATGGCTCAACTCTTATGAGCGTTGTCAAGTGGTAGCGAGTCCTTACATGGAGTTGGTTCTATGAATCCGCGCAACGACTGGACCCAACCGCCTGCGCCAACGCCCCACCCGCCCGCGCCGCCGTGCGCGGCCGCCCAAAGCCCTCTGGCCACCCGCTTGGTCCCAGTGCTCCCGACCCACCAAACCCAACTCCGGGAATACCATCGCCGCGGTTAAGGGTGAGGGCGAGCCTCATCACCAATTGCCTTGTTCCGGCTCAGATGGCCTCCGCCGGCCACGGCCCCGCCTGGCCGCCAACCGTTTTCGCCTCATTCATCCGTAAAATGGCCAGCCATGGAAAAGTTGTAGCACGCTCCGACGGAGTGGTGTACCGTTCCGCCGTGCGAACAACCCGCCTTGAATCTGGCGCCCCCACCTGCTCCGCGCCTCTTGGCTAACCCGCTGGCGACGGTGGCGGCGTGCGCCGCCCGTGTGCGGGAAGGCTTTCGGGAACGCTTCCTTCAAGCCGGTGAACTGATCGGCAGTGGTCTGGGTGAAGCCGCGCGCCGCCAGGCACGCGGCCGGTGCGAACGCCCGGAATCGTTCCGGGTTCCGCGCGACGGCGAAGCCGGTCCCGGGAACTGGCCTGGCGCAACGGCCGCCCTCACCCCGGCCAGAAAGCCGCGCCCCCGTCGGCAGGCCATTGGTTTTTCCGTTTGACCACCTCCTTGAATCCCAATTTGAAACTGAAACCTCCAACACAAACCAACACCAACCCATGAGAATCCGCGTCCCCAACCTGCTCGCCGCCCTGGCGCTGTTCCCGGTCCTCAACCTTCCAGTCGCCACCGCCCAGGCCCAGGGCACCGCGTTCACCTACCAGGGCCGGCTCAATGACGGCGGCCTGCCCGCCAGCGGGAGCTACGACTTCCGGTTCCGTTTGGCGTCCGACCCGCTGGCCAACAACTACGTCGGCAGCGCGTATCTGACCAACGGCATTGCCGTCGCCAACGGGCTGTTCGCCACCACGCTGGACTTCGGGCCGGGCGCGTTCACCGGCAGCAATTACTGGCTGGAGGTGGATGTGCGCACCAACGGCGCGACCAGTTATACCGCGCTCACGCCGTTGCAGGCGCTCACGCCGACGCCTTACGCCATCATGGCCAACAGCGCGAGCAATCTGCTGGGCACGCTGCCGGCCGCGCAGTTGGGCGGCGCGCTTCAGAATTCCTCGCTGCCGGCCAGCCCCACGTTTTCGGGCACGGTCACGGCCAATGCCTTTTCCGGCAGCGGCCCGGGCTTGACCGGATTGAACCCGGCGAACTTGAGCGCCGGCACGGCGGCCATCAACATCACCGGCAACGCCGCCACGGCCACGACGGCCACCAGCGCCAATGCCGCCACCACCGCCGGCAGCGCGACGACGGCGGCGACCGCGAATAATTTCTCCGGCGCGCTGGCCGGCGACGTGACGGGAACGCAGGCCGCGACGATGGTTTCGGCCGTCGGCGGCGTGACGGCGGCGAACGTGGCCGCCGGCGCGACTGCCGCCAACGCCTCCACCAGCGCGAACACGGCCAACACCCTCGTCGAACGCGACGGTTCGGGCAGTTTCTCGGCGGGCACCATCACGGCGGGTGGTTTCACGGGCAACGGCGCGGGCATGACGAACGTGAACGCGGCGACGCTGGCCGGCCTGGGCGCGGGCAATTTCTGGCAACTCGGCGGCAACAACGTCGCCCCCGGACAATTTATTGGCAGCACGAACAATCAGCCGGTGGAAATCTGGGCGGGCGGCGTGCGGATGTTGCGGCTGGAACCGGGCATCGGCGGTTTGAACACGCCGAATGTGATTGGTGGTTCGCCGGCGAATCTTGTTCCTGGCAACGTCCGGGGGGTGACGATCGGCGGCGGCGGCACTATCGGCCATTCTGTTGTTTTCCCTGGCGTTTCCTTAAATAACAGCGCCACCGGAGATTTTGACACGGTCAGCGGCGGCGTTGGCAACACCGCCGCTGCATTCCATGCTTTTTCCATAGGTGAGGCGGCGACGGTCAGTGGCGGAGCTTTCAACGCCGCCGAAGAGGAATTTGCGACGGTGGGTGGCGGCTTCCAAAATACCGCCAGCGGTTCGGGGGCGACGGTGCCGGGCGGCGGCAACAATCTGGCCTCCGGGAATGTTAGTTTTGCCGCCGGTTCCTATGCCCAAGCCACCAATGATAACACGTTTGTCTGGTCGGACGGTTCCAGTGGTTTGTTCTCATCCACCACCAACGACGAATTCAGCATCCGCGCCCAGAACGGCGTGCGCATTCAGAGCGCCAAAGGCATTCATCTCAACGCGGCGGATGAACCGATCATCGTGCGCGACTGGGACCCCTTCGCCGCCAACGCGCCCGCCGACAAGGCGGGCATCGGCCGCTGGGGTTTGTTCATGGAACCGACCCTACTCACCCTTGGCATTCCGGGCGACGATGTGGCCCCGCGCTATTTGCAAGTGGCCAAATACAACACCAACGGCACGCCCACGATGCTGATGCAGGTGGACCAAGGCGGCAATGTGCTCATCGCGGGCGTCTTGAGCCAGAACAGCGACCGCAATGTGAAGAAAGATTTCACGCCGGTGGACCCGCAGACGGTGCTGGCCAAAGTGGCGGCGTTGCCGATGACCGAGTGGGTCTATAAAACCGCCACCGGCGCGCGGCATCTCGGCCCGATAGCCCAGGATTTCCACGCCGCTTTCGGCTTGAACGGCAACGACGACCAACACATCACCACCGTGGACGAGGGCGGCGTGGCGCTGGCAGCCATCCAGGGGCTGGACCAGAAGCTGGAAACCGGCCGCCAGAATTCAGACGTCAGAATGCGGAAGCTTGAGGCGGAGAACGCGGACTTGAAAGCCCGACTGGAAAAGCTCGAACAACTGGTGACGGAAAAAATCGGAGGGGCGCAATGAAAACACGAGAATTGAAAATTGCAGATGGCGGATGGCGGATGGCGGATTGGGAGTGCGGCGACGGGTCGCCGCCTTCCTTCGGCGCGACAAGTCGCGTCGTTCCCAAGCGCGGACACGTCCGCGCACTCCCCAAGCTGCTTTGTTTCTGTTTTCTGCTTTCTGTTTTCTGCTTTCGGGCGTCAGGGCAGAGCTATTCCATTGACTGGTATAAAATCGCCGGCGGCGGTGGCACGAGCACGGGCGCGACGTATCAAGTCACCGGCACCCTCGGCCAGCATGACGCCGGCGGGCCGATGACTGGCGGCAATTATTCCCTCACCGGCGGTTTCTGGGCACTCATCTCGGTGGTGCAAACCGCCGGGCTGCCGGACCTGACCATCGCGCATTCGGGCAACAGCGTCGTTATCTCGTGGCCGGACACGGGGCGTTACACCTTGCAGCAGAATTCCCATCTGGCCACGGGAAGCTGGACGGCCAGCACCTATCCCATCACGACCGCCAATGGCACCAACAGCGTGACCCTCCTGGCACCCGGCGGAAGGCTGTTTTTCCGTCTCTCCACCCCTTGAAGTCCGGGCCACTCCGCCCAAGAAGGAAACCTCGCCCGCGAACCTCCCGGTCCAGGCCTTCTCCCGGCCGCGCTGCTGTGCAGCGAATGGACCGCCAGACTCCGCGCCCAGGGGGCCGGCCTTCCCCTGCTCGTGACTACGCCCTTTAGCGGGTCTGCCGCGCTCAGTGCGTTGACGGCCCGGATTCATCCACCACGCGTTCGATCCGCCGGTCGGGGATGAGCCACATCAAAGCGACGAAGACGTAGATGCAGCCGGCCAGCCACGGTCGGAAAAACGCGGCCGCGATGCCCATGGCGTAGAGAACCGGGGAGAGTTTGCCTTTGAGATCACGGCCGAGAGACGCGGCCAGTTTGGAGTCGCGGCCTTGTTGGGCGATGATGAGGTTCTGCAAAAGGAAATAGGCGATGGCGGCCAGCAGCAACACCACGCCGTAGAGCGCCGTCGGCGCCGTCGTGAAGTGGTTTTCCCCCATCCAGCCCGTGACGAACGGAAAGAGCGACAGCCAGAACAGCAGGTGGAGATTCGCCCACATCATCGCGCCGTTCACCTTGCGGACGGCCTTCAGCAGGTGGTGATGGTTGTTCCAGTAGATGCCGAGGTAGATGAAGCTCAACACGTAGGTCAGAAAAACCGGCAGCAGGGGCTTCAACACGGCGATGTCCGAACCCGCCGGCACTTTCAATTCCAGCACCATGACGGTGATGATGATCGCCAGCACGCCGTCGCTGAAGGCTTCCAGCCGGTTCTTTTCCACGGGTGGATGTTAGCCGGGGAGGGGACGGCGGCGCAATGACTTCGGGCGGCTCGCAGCCGCTTTCCGCTTCCGCCGGGAGGGCCGTGGGTCCTCCCGGCAGAATGGTTGGCGACCTCAGTTCAGATCAAACACCAACACCTGGGCCCGGTCTTTGCCGGCCAGTTCCAGCTTCGGTTCATTGCTCATGGCCACGCCGTCGCCGGCAGCCAGCGTCTGGCCGTTGAGTTCAACGTTGCCTTCGGCCACGTGAATCCAGGCATGACGCCCCGGCTTGAGTGCGTGCGTGACCGTCTCGCCGTTGCTGAACCGGACGAGCCACAGGTCGGCGTCCTGATTGATGCGGAGACTGCCGTCGCGTCCCGCTTTGCTGGCGACCAGATGCCAGATCCCCGGCGCCGCCTTCGCATACGCCTTTTCCGCGTAGGCCGGTTTGGCGCCGTGTTGGTCGGGCTGGATCCAGATTTGCAGCAAATGCACCGCTTCATCCTTGGACGGATTGAACTCGCTGTGTTGCACGCCCGTGCCGGCGGCCATGTATTGCACCTCACCGGTGCGGATCACGCGCCCGTTGCCCATGGAATCCTTGTGCTCCAGCGCGCCGCTGAGGATGTAGGTGATGATTTCCATGTCGCGATGCGGATGCGTTCCGAAACCCATGCCTGGCATCACGAGATCGTCGTTGATCACGCGCAGATCCCGGAAGCCCATCCATCGGGGATCGTGGTAATCGGCGAAGGAGAACGTGTGGTACGTGTTCAGCCAGCCGTGGTCGGCGTGGCCCCGTTCGTTGGCTCTTCGTAGGGTCATCATATTGCCCCAAGATGCCCTCGATTGTATGCTCCGCAATCAGGCACCTTTGAGTGCCTGTGGCGCATGAATCTCAAGACCGTGGAATGCGAGGTGGAACGCCTGCTGGCCGTGATCAGCGGGAAATGGAAGGTGCTGATTTTGCGGGAACTGTTTCCCGGCGCGCGGCGCCACGCCCAACTGTGCCGGGCGTTGCCGGGCATCACGCAAAAGGTGCTCACCGCCCAGCTTCGCGAACTGGAACTGGACGGCGCCGTGCGGCGCCAGGCCTTTGAAGCCAAACGCCCGCACGTCGAGTATTCCCTCACGCCCTTCGGCAAAAAACTGCGCCGCCTGATTGGGCAGATGCATGATCTCGCCCGGCAAAACTGCGCGGTGCTCAAACGGCGGCCGCCGGCGGGGCGGTTTGCGAGGCCGAACTGAGTCACCCGCCTACCCGCGCAGGTTCCGCCCGCGTCATTGGGCGGCCCCGCGAAGGTTCCCTTCCCGCAGCAGGCGGGTCCGCCACTCGGCGCGGGAGATTTTGCCGCGCGCATTTGCGTCCAGGGACTGGGGAAACCTCCATTCGCGCGGCACTTGCCAGGCGGGCAGTTTGCCCAACAAGAACCGGCGGAGGCCCTCCGCCGTCACGGGAGTGGCGGTCACCACGCACGCCGCGATGATGTCGGCCCGGCCGGCGTCGCCCGCCGGAACGCTGAAGACGAGGCACTCCCGCACCGCCGCGTGCTCCCGCAACGCCCGCTCAATCGCCGCCGGGGAAACCTTGCGGCCCGCCACGTTGATCTGGTCGCCCAACCGACCGCGCAGGTGGACCAGGCCGTCCTTGAGTTCCGCCTCGTCGCTGGTCTGGAAGCGCCCGTCCGCCAGCGCCTCGAGTGGTTCCGGCCAGTAGGTTTCGCCGACCGCGCGACTTTGCACGACGAGGCAGCCGACGGGATCCACCGTCAAACTTACGTTCCGTAGCGGGACGCCGATGCATGCCTCGTCAGCGCGCGGGGATTCCGAGGCGTCGTACGCGATCCCACCGCACTCGGACGAACCGTAGAAGTTGTGGATCTTGACCCAGTGCGCCTCGTGAACGGCATGTTCCAGCCGGAGCGGGAGCGGCGCGCCGGCGGAGAGGGCGAGGCGCACCTGCCGAGGAATGGCCTCCGCTTCGTGCCACGCCCGCCACATCGCCGGCACCGCCGGAAGCGTGAGCGCCGGCACGCCTTCGGCCGCGCGCCGGATCGCCTCGGGAAACGGCGCGGGCGCAATCACCAGCGGGATGCCGTGCAGGAGCAGCGGAAGCACCAGGTTCGAGAAACCGTAGGAATGGGCCATCGAGATCACCGCCAAGTTGGGCCAGTCGGGCCGCAAGCCCATCGTGGCAACAATGTTCTCGGCGTCGGCGGCCAGTTGGGCGGCGGTAAAGGCGATGACGCGGGGAGCGCCGGTGGTCGCCGAAGTCATTTTGAGATGGACGCACGGGCGCGGCGGCGGCGGGACCGCCGGCGGCGTCTGGTCCGTTTCGAGCGGGCAGACCACAGCGCCGGCCCGCCACGCCCGCAACACCGCGATGACAAAGTCCGCCCCGTGGCCTTGCGGAAACACCATGGCCCCGGCGGCCAGCGGGGAATTTTCGCCCGCCCGCGCCAATTGCGCAAAGGTCCAGCGGCGACCCGAAGCCAGCTCGCGGAGCGCGAGTTCGTCCCGCCGCTCCCGCGCAATCTGGCGCCAGCGTTCGTAAAGCATTGTCCGTCTGGAAATCTCCGCCTAGTGTTCGGCGGCACCCTGATTTGGCAAGCAGTTCCGCCGCGCGGATGGAACCTCGGCTAGACAACACGGAGAGGATGACGACGTCCGGTCCGCCGCGGCCCGCCCGCGCGGCCGGGCGGCGCGGGTTTCAATTCGACCGCGACACCTTTGCCTTTCCCAACGAGCTGGTCTGGGAATACCGCTTCGATCCGGCCTCCGGCCAGGTCGCCACCCGCCGCAACGTGCCGGCTCCGGCCTACGCGCATCGCTGTTTTGTGCTGGTGCGGTCCGCGCGCCAGTTTTTCTACCACGCCCGGTTCGAGCCGGCGCAGCCGGCGGCCGGTCCCGAGGCGTATCGGCGCCTGATCCGCGAGGTCGTTGCGCGCGACCCGCGGAAGCCCGGCGTGGAGGCGGAAAAGGTGGTCATCCCCGGCGCGGAAAGCCTGCGCGCCTTCAGCCAGCGGCAGGCAGGGCTGCTCAAGGCCGGGTGCGGCGGGGCATGGGAATCGTATTTCCTGCGCAGCCATTGGCGGATGGTGTTCCCCATTTCCCGCCGGCACCAGGAACGGACCGCGTCGCAGTTGATCCGATCCTTCGCCTCGTTGGAAACGCCCATCGTCCACCTGGTCCGCTTCCCGCAACTGACTATCAACCACGGTCTGGTGCTCTTCGCCTTCCGTGAGACCGAGTCGGCGATTCACTTCACCGCCTACGACCCGAATGTGCCGGCGCACCCGGTGGAACTGACCTACCAGCGCGCCGCGCGGAGTTTCTCCTTTCCGCGAAACCATTACTGGGCCGGCGGCCGGGTGGACGTGATCGAGATTTACCGGGGCTGGTTTTACTGAATCGGAACGGCGGCTGCGAGAACTCCCGACGCGTGGAACCGCGGTGGCTCAGGGTCGGCGGTCCGGTCGGCTGGGTTTCCAAAACGCCAAACCGAAGAAGACGAAGCCGCAGAGATTGATGCCCGCGATATAGCCCAGCTTGTAGCCCCGGCCCGTGCCGTGGGCGGCGTAGATCGGCACGTCGCGGCCGAGGAGCAGGCTCGGCAGGGCCACCGGCATCAACGCGCCGTGAACGGCGCCCAGCCAGAAACCGGCGGGCGCCTCCGGACGGTAAAGCCGCGGCGCGGCCCAGCCATAGGCCCAGCCGAAGACCAGCCCAGCCGCCACCAAGCTGGCCGCTTTTGCCAGCCACCTTCGGAGCGCGGCGGATGCTTTGGGACTAGGCCCGGACCTTGACGGCTCTTGAGCCATGAGCAAATTCCCGCTCCGTCGCAGCGCGCCGGACGGGGCCAAGTGCCGGCGCGCGACCGGCCGTGCGCCACCACCGGAACCACCGCCACGAGTCCGCCACCGGGCGAATCTTACTGCGCCGGCCGGCGCCGACGACCTGGATCGGAACGAACTCGATCCGGTGCCCCGCGTCCAGGAAGGCGAGCAGCATCTCGGACTCGATCTCGAAATGCTCGGTGCGCAACGCCAGACCGGACCAGGCGCGCAGCTCGAGCAGCCGGAAACCGCATTGTGAATCCGGCAGCGGCCGGCCCGCGCGCCGGGAGAGTTGCCGGCTCAGCCAGCGGTTCACGAACCGGCGCAACGGCGGGAGGGCGCGGGCGTGAGGCATGCGGTTGCCGATGACCAGCCGGGCGTCCGTCTCTGCGGCGCGCCGCCAGAACGCCGGGATGTCCTCGGTCTGGTGCTGTCCATCACCGTCCATCGTGAGCGCCCAATCGAAGCCTTCGTGGCGCGCGGTTCCCAAGCCGGTCTGGAGCGCCGCGCCTTTGCCTCGATTGTGGCCGGAGGGGACGACGCGCGCGCCCTGTTCCGCCGCCCGCACCGCGGTGTCGTCGGTGGATCCGTCGTCCAGCACGATCACGCGCAGCCGCCGCTGCCGCAGGGCACCGACCAACCGTCCGATGGTGACGCCCTCGTTGAAACAAGGAAGCACGACGGCGCATTTCGCAGCCCAGTCCATGGCGCAGGGTAGGCCGGCAACCGTTGAAGCCCAAGGAAAAGGTGGTTTCGCGTTGAATCGGGGCCGGCCGGCGGGCTAAACTCGCCCACGAGAAATGCGTTACTGTTGCCAACCACGGGGGATTTGCGGGCACGCGGCGCCGGGCAAACCGGCTTGCCCGAACAAGCGCGGGAGACCGGCCACCGCGGCGGTGGCGAGGGCGAGATTGTAACGGCATGGCCAGCCAGATTCTCTTGATCAGCGCCAACCGTTGCGCGACGCCCGATCCGGTGTTTCCCCTGGGGCTGTCCCATCTCAACGCCGCGTTGCGCCGGGCGGGCCACGGGACACGCTGGCTGGACTGGCACGCCAACGGCCATTCGCTGGAACAGGCGCTGGCGGAGCAGCGCCCCGATTTCGTCGGCGTCTCGCTGCGCAACATTGATGACGTCTTGATCCGGCGGCGGACCACTTATTTTGACGAGCTGTCCGCGCTGTGCCAGACGGTGCGCCGGTTGCATCCGCGTCCCGTCATCCTGGGCGGGAGCGGCTTCTCCATTTTTCCGGAGCGACTGCTTGAATTGAGCGGGGCGGATTTCGGCCTGCGGGGCGAAGGCGAAGCGGGTCTGGTGTCGCTCCTCGCGGCGCTGGAAACCGGCCGGGATCCCGGCGCGATTCCCGGCTTGGTCTATCGCCGCGACGGACAAATCCGCGCCAACCCGACGCGCGCCGCCGCGTTCGACGGCGACGTGGAAGCGGCCGACCGTCCGCCGCCCCTGGTGGCGCATTATCTCCGGAGCAGCGGCATGTTGAACGTGCAGACCCAGCGCGGTTGCGCCCACGGCTGCTGCTACTGCACCTATCCGTTGATCGAGGGCCGGACGCATCGGCGCCGCCCGCCGGAGGCCGTGGCCGACGAGTTCGCCCAACTCCAGGCGGCCGGCGTGCGCTATGCCTTCATCGTCGATTCGGTCTTCAACTCCTCGCCCCGCCACGTCGTCGAAACCTGCGAAGCCATCCTCCGACGCGGCCTCTCGCTCCGCTGGGGCTGCTTTCTGCGACCGCAAGGTTTGACGCCGGAGCTGATGCGGGTGATGGCACGGGCGGGGCTGACGCACGCCGAGTTCGGCTCGGACAGTTTCTGCGACGCCGTGCTCGCGGAATACGGGAAGCGCTTCACTTTGGACGATGTCCTGCTTTCCAGCGAACTGACGCGTCGGGCCGGCGTCGAGGTCTGCCATTTCCTCATCTGCGGCGGCCCCGGTGAAACCCCGGAAACGCTGCGGACCAGCTATGAAAACTCGCGGCGGCTGGACGGCGCCGTGGTGATGGCGGTGGTGGGGATGCGGATTTATCCCGGCACCCAGCTCTGTGAGCGGGCGGTGCGGGAAGGCCGCTTGGCGGCCGAAGCCGACTTGCTCCCGCCGGCGTACTACGTGGCGCCCGGATTGACCGCCGACGCGATCTTCGGGCAGTTGCAGGAGTTCTCCCGGCGCTCGCCGAACTGGATCGTCGGCGACCCCACGCCGGAATACGCCCGGCTCGTCGAGCGGTTGCGGGGCCGGGGCGTCGTGGGGCCGCTCTGGAGTTACCTGGCCATGCTGCAACGCATCCGGCCCCAACCGGCGGGGGAGCGACAGGCATGAAGCGCCTCCTGCTCATCGCTCCGCTTGCACCGAACAGCCTGATGGGCGGGGATTTTTTCTTCCGCCTGCCGGGCTTGGGCCTGCTGAAGGTGGCCGCGCTCACGCCGCCAAGCTGGCAAGTGCGCATCGTGGATGAGAAGACCGAGCCGCTCGATCTGGATCAGGAGGCCGACTTGGTGGGCATCACCGGGATGACGCCGACCGCGAATCGGGCCTATGAAATTGCGGACCATTTCCGTCAGCGCGGCACCAAAGTGGTGATGGGCGGGATGCATGCCTCGCAAATGCCCGAGGAGGCGCTGCGGCATTGTGACAGCGTCGTGATCGCCGAGGCCGAAGGGCTGTGGCCGCGGTTGCTGGCCGACTTCGAGCGCCACCGGCTCCAGACGATTTACCGGCACGAGGACGGTCTGCCGCCGCTCGAATACCAGCCCGCGCCGGATTGGGAGTTGTATCGCGACAAGCGCTACCTGCCGGTCCACTTCGTCGAAACCACGCGCGGCTGTCCGATCGGCTGCGAGTTCTGCTCCGTCACCAACGCCTTTGGCGGCCGCTACCGCAACCGCCCGCAGGACGAAGTGCTGGCGGAGTTGCGCGGCCTGCGCCGGTTCGACGGTCTGCTCACGCTCAAGAACTGCGTGTTTTTCGTGGACGACAACATCATCGCCAACCGCGCCTACGCCCGCGAATTCCTGGGGCGCATCGCCGGCCTGGACTTGCGGTGGTTCGGCCAGGCCTCGGTGAACATCGCCAACGACGACGAACTCCTGGATCTCTGCCGGAAGAGCGGTTGCACCGGCCTCTTCCTCGGCTTCGAGACGCTCTCGCCCGACACGCTTCGGTCGATTGGCAAGCGCGTCAACCAGCCGCAACGCTATCTGGACGTCGTCCAGAAAATCCACGACCACGGCATCGGGATCGACGGTTCATTCGTGTTCGGGTTCGACACGGATGACTTGGGCGTCTTCGACCGCACCCTGGAATTCGTCATGCGGGCCAAGCTGGACATCGCCTACTTCTCGATCCTCACGCCGTATCCCGGCACGCGGCTGCACCAACGCCTGCGGGAAGAGGGCCGCCTGCTCACCCGCGATTGGTCGTTCTACGACGGCAGCCGCGTCGTCTATCGCCCCAAGCACTTCACGCCGGACCAATTGCTGGAGGGCTACTATCGGGTGTTGAAAGAGTTTTACCGCGTCCCATCCATCTTCGGCCGGCTCTGGGGCACCCAGGCCTACAAAAACTTTTTCTACCCGATGAACTTCGGCTTCCGCCACAGCGTGAACAAGCTCTGGCGCGCCTACCAGCGCGGCGAAATGAACGTCGCGTCGGCGCCGGCCACCGGGAATTGAAACGGAACTCCGAAACGCGAATGGCGAAATCCGAAGGCAATCCGAAAACCGAAAGCCGAAACGCGGACCAGAACCTGAATCGCCTCACGCTTCTCTCCCGTCACGGCGTGGCCGGCGCGCCGCCGTTCGTCTTCGGATTTCGGATTTCGGATTTCGGATTTGGGATCTGACCCGTGCTTTTCCCTCCGCCCAAGTCCCCGGCCTCGCCGCCGCGCGTCGTGATCACCGGCGCCGGGATTGTCACGGCGCTGGGCCTGGGCTGGCACGCCAACGCCGACGGCTTCCGCCAGGGCCGCACCGCGTTTCGCCCGGTCACGCTGTTCGACGTTTCACGCCAACGCGTCAAACTGGCGGCCGAGGCGGACTTGCCGGCCGAACTGCCGCGGACGCGTCTCTCGGCCAAGCAGCAGCGGCGGCTGGACCGGGCCACAAAACTGCTGTTGCTCGCGGCGCGGGAGGCGTGGGACCAATCCAGTTGGGCGCCGAGCGGGGACCTGCCGCTCGTGCTGGGCACGACCAGCGGCGGCATGTCGCTGGGCGAGGACTACTTCCGGCAGGCGGTGCGGCAGCCGTTCCGGCGCCGGCAGCAGCCGACGCGCGCCCTGCATTACCAGGCCCAGACGCAGGCGCGCTTCGTCGCCGAAGCGTTCGGTTTCCAAGGGCCGATCACGATTATTTCGAACGCCTGCGCCTCGGGCGCCAACGCGATCGGCCACGCGTGGGAATTGCTCCGGCGCGGCCGGTCCGGGCGCGTCTTGGCCGGCGGCTACGATGCGTTGAGCCTGCTCACCTTCGCCGGCTTTGACTCGTTGCAGGCGTTGTCGCCGACCGCTTGCCGGCCGTTCGACGCGCAGCGCGACGGCCTGGCGCTGGGCGAAGGCGCGGCGGTGGTGGCGCTCGAAACTCTGGAGGGCGCGCAGCGGCGGGGCGCCTCCATCCTCGGCGAGATTCCCGGCTACGGCGCCACGGTGGACCGGCATCACCTCACACAGCCACATCCCGCCGGCGACGCCGCGCTGGAAACCATGACGGCCGCCTGCGCCGCCGCGGGCGTCACGGCGGAAGCCGTGGACTATGTCAACGCCCACGGCACCGGGACCGTGCTCAATGACAGCGCGGAGGCGCTGGCGATCAACCGCTGGGCCGGCGCACGCGCCGCCACGCTGCCGGTCAGTTCCACGAAAGCCAGCGTCGGCCACCTGCTCGGCGCCGCGGGGGCCGTGGAAGCGGTGGTGTGCCTGATGGCGGTGCGCGAGCAGTGGTTGCCGCCACAGACGACGCTCCGCGCAGTGGATCCAATCTGTCGCTTTGCGATGGTTCGTCAGCCGGCCAATGCGCCCGTCCGCCTCGCGCTGTCCAACTCGTTCGGTTTTGGCGGCGCGAACGCGACGCTCCTCGTGCGGAGGTGGGCTTGAACGGCATCTTCGTCACCGGACTCGGCGCCGTTTCCCCGGCCGGCTGGGGCGTGCCGGCCTTGCGGTCCGCGCTGGAACGCGGCGAGCCGCTTCCCCGGAAGCCGGTGGCGCGGCCCGGCTGGGATCGACCACTGCTCATTCGCGAGGTGCCGCCCGCGTCGCCCGTCCCGGCCTTCTTCGGCCACCCGCGGCTCCGCCGGGTCAGCCCGATCACGCATCACGTCATCGCGTCGGCCCTGGAAGCGATGGAAAGCGCGGGCGCCGGCGGCGCGCGGCAGCCGGAGAAACTCGGCTTGGTCATGTGCCTGCTCTCCGGCTGCGTGCAATACACCCACCGCTTTTTCGACGAAACGTTGCGCCATCCCGCGACGGCCAGCCCGGTGCTGTTTCCGGAAACGGTCTTCAACGCCCCCGCCAGCCACCTGGCGGCGTTGCTCGGAAGCGCGCCGGTCACTTACACGCTGCTGGGGGATCCGGCGACGTTTCTCCAAGGCGTCGCCTGGGCGGCCGACTGGCTGCTGGAGGAACGCGTGGACGGCTGCCTCGTCGTCGGGGCCGAGGAAACCAACTGGCTGTTGGCGGACGTGCTGTGGCAGTTCGACCACCGGGCGGTGCTGGGCGGCGGCGCCGGGGCGCTTTACCTGAGCCGTCGGCCGGAGGGTTCTCCCGGCGTCGAGCTGAGCCTGATCACGGACGCGGCGGTTTACTCGGTTCGGCAAAACCGCACGCAAGCGGCCCAAGCCATGCGGCGGCTCCTGCCCGCCGGCCAGGCCGACGAGTTGTTGTGCGACAGCCGGCAAAACCGCCCCCGTGTGGACGCGGCGGAAACGGCCGCCTGGCGCGACTGGCCGGGCCAACGGCTCAGCCCCCGGTCGGTGCTCGGCGAAGGCTTGATGGCCGCGAGCGCCTGGCAATGTGTCGCCGCCTGCGAGGCGCTGGCGCGCGATGCGTTCCCCGCCGCGCAGGTCAGCGTCGTCGGCCCGAACCAGCAGGCGGTCGGCGCGCGCTTTGTCCGCCGCGGCGCATGAGCTTTCGGTTTTCCCTTCCGGCGCCGGCGGCTACGCTTGCGGCATGAAGCAGCGGGTCATCCTGATCACCGGCGGCAACGGCGGACTGGGGCGGGCCATTGCCCGCGCGTTCCTGGAGGAGTCGCCGGCCAACCACGTCTGGCTGGCCGTCCACCACCGGCGTGACCACGCGGACCGGCTGGCGCAGGAATCGCCGGATCGGTGCGGCTGCGCCGCGTTGGACGTGACGCAGCCCGCGGCCTGGCAAAGCGCCGTCGCCGAGATCGTTTCCCGGCAGGACCGTCTCGACGTGCTGGTGAACGGTGCCGGAGGCCACGAGGACGCGTTGCTTGCCACGATGCCGCGCGAGACCTGGGCGCGGGTGCTGGAGGCGAACCTTTCCGGCGTCTTCCACGGTTGCCAGGCGGTGCTGCCGACGATGATCAGCCAGCGCTCCGGTCGCATTGTGAACATCGCCTCGCTCAGCGCACTGCTCGCCCCGGCGGGCCAGAGCAATTACGCCGCGGCCAAGGCCGGCGTGGTCGCTCTCACGCAATCCCTGGCCAAGGAAGTCGCGCGCCTCGGCGTCACGGTGAACGCCGTCTGCCCCGGTTACATTGACACCGAGGCGCTGGCGGGGCTGGGTGAAAACGAGCGCCAAGCCGCCGCCGGCCGCGTGCCAATGCGCCGGTTCGGGCGGCCCGCGGAGGTCGCCGCCGCCGTGCGTTTTCTGGCTTGCCCGGAGGCCAGTTACGTCACAGGCTCGGTGCTCAAAGTGGACGGTGGAATTTTGTGATGAAGCCTTTCAGTTTTTGTTGGCCTCGGCGACCCGGTGCGGGACTGCCGGCATGCCACTGGCGCGGACCGGAGACCATTGGCACTTCGCGCGGGAGGCACGCTGGAGATCTCCCCGCCCAAGATTGAGCCGTGCGCTTATTGTGATGAACACCACAACGACCCTGAAAAGCGAGATCAAACGCCTGATGGTGGAGAACCTCATGCTCCAAACCACCGCCGACCAGATCGGCGATGACCAGGCCTTGTTCGGCCCCGGTGGCCTGGGGTTGGACTCGGTGGACGCGCTCCAACTGGTCGTGGCCCTCGACAAGCAATACCAACTCAAAATCCCCGATCCCGGCACCGCGCGGCGCATCTTGCAGACCGTAACCACCATCGCCGAGGCGGTTCGCGACCATCTCGGTGGCGCTCCCGGCATTCCGGCTTCCCCTTCGGACGGCTGAGTCGGAGGCTGGCCGTGGATCCCTCGCGCTCCTGGCTCCGGCTGGCCAAATTCTCCCTCGGCGTCGGCGACCGTTTTGGACAGCAGGCGCAGGCGCAACTGCGCGCCTGCCGGATGGCTGCGGAGCACGGGGTCGAGGTCGTTCCCGTTTGGAACAAGTCGAACCGCGAGCATCTCATCGTTGGTTCGGAACCGGCGAGTGTGCGCGCCGCCGCGGCCGCCGCGGTCCGGGAACTGGGCTGGGAGAAGCCGTGGCACGTCGATGCCGATCACATCCGGCTCGATACCGTGGATCGCTTCCTGGCGCACGCCGACTTTTTCACCCTCGATGTGGCCGACGCCGTCGGAAAACCGCCCGGGGCCGGGGCGATCGAGGCGTTTGCCGGTCGTCATCCCGAACTGGCCAGGCGCCTGGACCTTCCCGGCGCGGCGGCGCCGCTGCACGCGACGCGCGCCGACGTCGAGCGGATCGCCCGTGAGTACCTGGTCGCGGTCCAGGAAGCTGCGGCGATTTACCGACGCATCGCCGCCGCCAACGGTGAGGGCCGGTTCATCACCGAAGTCTCGATAGACGAAACGGAACGCCCCCAAACGCCGCTGGAACTGCTCGTCATTCTGGCGGCGCTGGCTGAGGCGCGGGTTCCGCTGCAAACGATCGCGCCGAAGTTCACGGGCCGGTTCAACAAAGGCGTGGACTATGTCGGCGACGTGGCGCAGTTCGAGCGCGAGTTCAGCGACGACCTGGCGGTCCTCGCCTTCGCCGTCAAGACCTTCGGCCTGCCAGCGAACTTGAAACTCAGCGTTCACTCCGGCAGTGACAAATTCGCGCTCTACCCGCCCATCCGGCGGGTGCTGCAACGGCGCGATGCCGGACTGCATCTCAAGACCGCCGGCACCACCTGGCTGGAGGAACTTCTCGGCCTCGCCAAGGCGGGGGGCAAAGGCCTCGCGCTGGCGAAGGAGATTTACGCCGAGGCCGTGGAGCGCCGGGACGAGTTGTGCGCGCCCTACGCGGCTGTCATCGACATCGACCGCGCACGGCTGCCCAAGGCCGGGGTGGTTGCCACGTGGACTTCGGAGCAGTTCGCCAGCGCACTGCGCCACGATCCGGCGAACTCGGTCTTCAATCCCCATCTCCGGCAATTGCTGCACGTCGCCTACAAACTCGCGGCGACGAGGAGTGAGCGTTACTTGAAGAGTGTCGCAGATTGCCGCGCGACGATTGCCCGGAACGTGACGGCGAACCTTTACGGGCGGCACTTGAAGCCTCTCTTTGTGGGGCTTGATGAATGCGAAGAATCTGTGCCCCTCTCCCCCACGGCCAATTCACGAAGGCGGCCAAACGATTGTCGCGCAAGCGATCCGTAAGTGAATAACGCCGACTTGGGCTTGCTTCGATAAAACGGACACAGAAATTGTGTGGTTCAAGGGGTAGGGGTGCCAGAAGTCGGTGCAGAAGGTGATGGGGGCGGCGTGAGGAAGCTGCGCATCCAGGCAGCAGGCCGTTTCGGCTCCACGATCCCCCAGCGTCCAGCCGCAGACTTTCTTGGTAGCCAGATCAAAAGCCCACCACAGCCAGCAGGCCGTATTTTGGCCCAAGTAAGTCCAGAGATCGTCGGGCTTGACGTGCGCCAACGCCTTGCCCGCCACTTCTTCCAGCACCCAGTTCATCAGCGTGTTGTGATTGACCCCCACCAGCCTTTTGGTCGCCCGCAAGCCCACGCCCTCAAGGTAGTGCGCCCGTGCGCTTGCTCGCTTTGCCGGATCCGCCGGCGCTGGTCCCTCTCGCCTCAGGTCTAGTGGCACTCCCGGCACAGCCAGCGTTGCCGCCCGTGGCGGCTACAGCCGTTTTCAGCACCACTTCGCTCCCGCAATGTGGGCGCTTCATACCCTACTCTGAACAAAGCCTCCAACCTATATCATACCAGTTCTCACTGATTATCGGAACAATGAGTCAGGGCGTAGCGTTTGCTTGAGTGTGGAGCCAGTGATGGATCAACGATAACACCCGGGCGGGCGTTTCCCAAAATGGGCGGAGC